>JBCDKB010000282.1:0-11101 GCA_038747035.1 Acidobacteriota bacterium
CGAAGAACGCAATGGGTGTTGGATTGACTGGCGACACCCAAGTGAGGGATGGAGGCTGCAACTGTTCAACCGCCGCCAACAAGCGCCAATGACGGAGAGCTGGCGCCTGTTCCCGATAATACCGGTCAACTAATTCACCGGGCAGCGGCACGCCGGCCAGGGCCTTGGCCATCGCTTCAAAGTGCGCCTGGTGCTCGGGGTCGACGAAGCGCACGTAGGAGCTGCCGTAGGCGGCGATGTGAAATCCCGACGGCGTGAAGACGAGGCCGTCCATATGCAGTCGTTCACACACCAGGATGAGCAGCGCGAACGCGTCACCGAGCATGCCGAGCCCCGGGTGCTCTTGGCCCGGCATGCGCGGGCGGGACGGTGAGAAGTCCTCGCGGGGGTTCTGCATCAAGAGCCACTCGAGGGACAGGAGCTCGAACTCGGGCAAGGTGCGCCGGTCCCGGCGAACGCGGATCTCGACGAGCAAGGCCTCGCGGTCCGGATCACCGTAGAGCCGCATGGCGTGTCCGGCGGGATCGTCGAGCAGGAGCTCCAGGGTCGGGGTCTCGTAGCCCAGGTCCCGGAGGCGATCGAACATGCCCGCGCGCTCGAAGACCAGCTCGACGGCGTGCTTGGTGTAGAAGCCCAGCAAGCGAGTCTCGCGCAGCCCCTGCCATCCCGGGAGCATGAGGTCGGCGTCGGTGATGCCGAGATTTCCCGACGCGCCGCCCCCCGAAAGCTCCGCGGACGAGAAGAGCCGCGCGATGTGGCGGTAGCGCGCCAGCGTCATCAGCTCCGTGGGCGGCGGCTCCAAGAGCCGACCGCTTTCGAGCTCGCCGAGGAATCGGGCCGTATATCGCCACGCGTTGGGCCCGTAGCCGCCGGATAGCAACACCGCCAAGCCGGCGCCGCGCCGCTTGGCGAGCTCGGCGACCAGCCGATCGCGCTCCAGCAGGCCGGCGGCGCTGAGCGCCCCGTCGCCCAGCAGGTCGTCGTGGGCCGGGTCCGTGCCCGCGAGGTAGATCACCAGACGCGGTCGATGGCTGGCGAAGACGGCCGGCAGGTGTTCATTGAGTGTCTCGAGATAGGGGACGTCGGCGCAGCCCGAACCGAGCTCGATGGCAGTCGAGGCCACGGCCTCGGTCTCCCCCCAGTGGCGCCCGTGCATCGAGAAGGTATAGACCTCCGGGTCGTCACGGAAAATATCGCGGGTTCCGTCGCCGTCGTGCACGTCCAGGTCAACCACCAGGATGCGGCCGCGGAAACCGCGGCGACGCTCGGCGGCGATGGCGATGGCGACGTCGTTGAAGAGGCAAAAACCGGCGCCGTGGTCGGCGTGGGCGTGGTGGAAGCCGCCCCCGAGATTCACCGCCACGCGCCCGCCCCGGGCCCGACGCACGGCGGCCATGGTGCCGCCGACCTGGAGTCGCTGCTCGTCGATGAGCCGGTCCACCTGGGTCTGCGCCACCTCGACGCCGAGGGCCGACGTCATCACCCTCGGGTCGTGGACGGAGTCGAGGTAGTCCTCGGTATGGACCCGCCCCAAAGCCTGGAGCGACGCCGGTTCGGGCCGGATCACCGAGCGCCGCAGCGCCAGCCCCTCGGCCGCCAGGAACGCCAAGATGTGTTCCGCCCGGAGCGCATCCGTCGGAATGCCCGGCAGCGCCGCCGTGTAGCGCTCGTGGAAGACCACCTCGAATTTCGAGCCGAGGGCGCGACGCACCAGGCGGCGGGCGGCCTGCTCGACCGGGCGCGGGACCAGTTTCACAACTCCTCCGCCGATCCGCCGAGCGCATCAGGATCAAATCGTACCCAGGTCGCGCCCCAGCCGCCCGCCTCACCCGGTGGATCGCCGTACGCCTCAACCCGGGGATCTTTCTCGACGAGGGCCCGCACCATCTTCCGCTGCACGCCTTTGCCCTTGCCGTGGATGATCCGCACCTGCGTGAATCCTTTTTCCACCGCAAGGTCGAGGTAGTCCAGCACCAGGGCTTTGACGTCGCGGGGCGGGAAGGTATGCAGATCCAACACGTCGGTCACCTCCATCTCGATGACCGGCACTTCGAAATCGTCGTCGAATAGATCGTCGTCCATGGCTTTCTACCGGAGGGTGAATTCGAAGGAGAGCTCTTGCCAAAAGCCGGACGGCTCGCCGCCCCGGAGGCCGGGCTCGAAGCGGCAGCGTCGGGCGGCGTCGACGGCGGCGGACTCGAAGCCGAGGCCGAGGGTCGAACTATGCTGGACCAGGGTCCGCTCCACCGCGCCGGTCGCCCCGACGAAGGCGAGCACCACCACCGTCGCTTCCCGCCGGCGGCGGCGAGCGAGCGGAGGGTAATCGGGTTCCACGCGCTCGATGAGCACCGGCGGCACTTCATCGCCTGCGACCGGCAAAGCCGCCGGCGACAGGTCGGGGACCGGTTCCGCGGACGCGGGCCCTTCCGAGGACGTCGCGGGGTCGACGGCGGGGACCCGGGCCGGAGGTCCGCCGACCCTGGGTTCTCCGGCGGCGTCCCGGGGGCCGGCGTCGCCTTGGGGGCCCGCGCCTGCGGAGAGACCCGAAGCGCCGGGCAGCGCTTCCGAGCCCGCAGCCTGGACGTCGTCGCCAATCCTGGGCGCAACGGGGTCGCTAGGGACGGGCATTTCGGCGCCGGTCGCCCCGGCCGCCGGCGTCGCCGCGCCGGCTTGAGCTCGAGGCTCGCCCGCGGATCCGCCCCCTCCGCCCGGCTCCGGGCGCCGCAGCTCGTCAGCCCCGGCGGCGGGCCCAGCCGACGCGTCACCCGTCGCCCGCTCCCCGACCACCGCCGCCGCCTCTCCGGACCCCTCCGAGCCGACCGCCGGCGATATCGCCGAATTCGCCGCCCCTGCGATCTCCCGGATCGGGACCCCGGCTCGATCGACAGTCTCCGCCGAAGGCTCGAGACTGGCCACCGCCGGAGAGGCCTCGGGACGGGGAGGCGCTTCTCTCCGCATGCCGAGCCCCCAGACGGCGACCAGGGCGGCGGCCGCTATCGCCCCCAGCACCGCGCCCGCCAAGCCCCGGGGGCGCCCGGGCGCCGGTTGCGAATCCACGACACCTGCCGCCAGCGGGGGAAGCTCCGAGCCGTCGCGCAGCGACTCCAGGTCCACGATCACGTCTTCAAAGGCCCGGTATCGCTCCTCCGGCGCCTTCCGCAGGCAGCGCTCGACCACGGCCACCAGTCCCGCCGGCACGTCGACGCGGTCGGCGAGGGGCGGCGGCGACTCGAAGAGCAGCTGGTAAGAGACCTGGGAAAAAGTCTCCCCGGAGAACGGCTTTTCAAAGCACAGCAGCTCATAGGCCAGAATTCCGAAGGCGAAGATGTCGGAGCGCTCGTCCTCGCCCCGCCCGGAGAGATGCTCCGGCGCCAGGTAGCCGACGGTTCCGAGGGTGACGCCCTCGCTGGTGAAGCCGCTCTTGTGGTCCCGCAGCCGGGCGATGCCGAAGTCGAGCAGCTTGACCTCGCCCCCCGGCAGACGGCGCACGTTGCCCGGCTTGACATCACGGTGCAGCACCCCTTCGCCGTGGGCATAGGCCAGGCCGCGGGCGACGTCGAGCAGGGTCGCCATCGCCGCGTCGACCGGAAGCGCTTCTCGGCGGGCGATGGTGCGGGAGAGATCTTCACCGGGCAGCAGCTCTTGCACCAAATAGGGCACGCCTTCGACGTAGCCGAAGTCGAAAATCGTCACGATACGCGGGTGCTGGAGCGCCGCGGAGATCTTCGCTTCCCGCAGGAATCGCTGGCGCAGTCGAGGATCCGCCGACGTGCAAGTCTTGATCGCGACGTCGCGGCCCAGGACCGGATCGCGGGCGCGGTAGACCTGGCCGAAGCCGCCGGCGCCGATCTTCTCGAGCAGCACGTACTTGCCGAACTCACGGCCCTCCGCCGCGAGATCCCTGGGGCTCGGAGCGCTCGGAGCCCCGGAGCCGAGCGGATCGAGGGGATCCGCCGACGTGTCCGGCGGAACTCCGGCAGCCGAAGCCTCGAGGTCGGCCTGCGAGAGCAAGGACTGTCCGCCGAGCACGGCCTTGGCGAGAAAATCCATAGGCTCGGCACCCGCCGCATCTCCTGCCCCTCCGCCAGCTTTGGCGCCGACGCTGAAGCCGGAATCTCCGCACAGCTGCCGGTCCGCGTCGAGCATCGACAGCACTTCCGTCGCCAGCTCGGGATCCGACGGACAGCGGGCCAGGACGAAGGCCCGGCGGGCCCCGGTCTCGACCTCGAGGGCGTCGTCGAAGAGTTGCTCCGCCCGGCGCCAGCGCTCAGCCGACACCGGCGGGCCCCGCCTCCGGCGACAGCTCTTTGAAGAGCCAGGCCCGCGCCTTCCGGGTATCGTTGACGATTGTCGGCGTCGAGACCTCGAGCACGTCGGCGCACTCGTCGATCGTCAGTCCCCCGAAGTAGCGCAGCTCGATGATTCGCGCCTTGCGTTCGTCCAAGGCCCGCAGCCTCTCGAGGGCCTCGTCGAGTGCGAGCAGACGCGCCGCCCTGCCGACGGTGCCGTCGGCGATTTGCACATCGTCGAGCGACACTTTCACCGCGTCGCCGCCGCGTTTCGACGCGGTGTGGCGCCGCGCGTGGTCCACCAGGATCTGGCGCATCACCTTCGCCGCCACGGCGTAGAAATGCGCGCGGTCATTCCATGCCGCCTGCATGCGCTCGGAAAGGCGCACGAAGGCTTCGTGCACCAACGCCGTGGGCTGGAGCGTATGGTCTTCGCGCCCCTTGCGCAGGTGACCGCGGGCCAGGCGGCGCAGCTCGTCGTATACCAGCGGTAGCAGCCGGCCGACGGCCTCGCCGTCACCCGCATTCCAGCGGCTGAGCACCCGCGTGAGCTCTTGGGTCGTCGCCGCGTCCACGCCGTCAACGCCGGGCGCAGGCGGCTCGGAAGACCAGACGCTGGGGGTGTCTTCGAGCGGCATGGGCCCAGTCTACCGCCGCCCGCCCTCGGCCTTCGCCTCCGGGCGAGCTAGAGCGGCCAAATCTGCGGAATCAAGAGGGTCGCCAGCAGCCAAAAGACCAGGTTGAGCGGCAAGCCGACGCGGATGAAGTCCGAGAAGCGATAGCGGCCCGGGCCGTAAATCAGCGTATTGGTTTGATACCCGACCGGCGTCATGAAGCTCGCCGACGCGGCGAAGGTGACGGCCATCAGGAAGGGCCGCGGTTCAACGCCGAGGGTCTCGGCGGTCACGATCGCCACCGGCGCCAGCAGCACCACCGTCGCGTTGTTGGACATCGCCTCGGTGAGCAGCGACGTCAACACGTAAAAGGCCGAGAGGACGGCGATCGGCCCCATCCATTCGAATCCTCCGACCACCGCCTCCGCCAAGAGCGCGGCGCCGCCGGTCTCCTCGAGCGCCTTGCCCAGCCCGAGCACGCCGGCGAGCAGGAAGATGATCTTCCAGTCCACGGCGGCGTAGGCCTCGTCGATCGCCAGGCAGCGCGTCGCCACCATCGCGACGGCGCCGATCAGCGCGCTGGCCACGATCGGCACTAGGCCCGTGGAGGCCGTCAGCACCACCGCCAGCAGAATGATCGCCGCCGGCAGGATCTTCTCCGGGCGCGCGCCGCCGAGCTGGGACTCGGAGACGAAGATCAGGTCGCTGCTGCGCCGCATCTGGCTCAAGCGGTCGCGGCGCGCTTCGAGCAGGAGCGTATCGCCGGCGCGCAGCACCACCTTCTTCAGGCGCTCGTGCAAAGTTTCCCCGCCGTGGCGGATCGCGAGCACCGTGGCGCCGTAGATATTGCGGAACTTCGACCGTTCGAGCGAACGTCCGACGAGGCTCGAACCGGACGGGATCACCACTTCGACGAGCATGATGTCGCGCGCCTCGAGCTCCGAGTCTCGCCAGCGCACGGCGGGGGCGAAGTCGACGTCGGTGCCGGCCTGCAGGCGCTGGATCGCCGGCAGATTGGTGCGGATGCGCAGGATGTCGCCGTGTTCGAGCACCACCTCGGACCGGGGCAGCGGCCGACGCTCGGCGCCGCGGCGGATCTCGATGACGTCGATTTCCAGCTCCCGCAGCAGGTCGAGCTCAATCAGGCGCGACCCGGCGAGGCGAGATCCTTCCGTGACCACGACGTCGGTGAGGTAGTCCGACAGCTCGAAATTCGCCGTCAGATCCTCCGGTGTCCGGCGGTCTGGAATCAGACGCGAGCCCAAGGTCAGCATGTAGACCAGGCCGACGGCGAAGAAAACGAGGCCGAGCGGCGCAAATTCGAACATGCCGAAGGGCTCTTCGCCCTTGGCGCGGGCGATTTCGCTCGCCAGCAGATTCGTCGACGTGCCGATCAGCGTGCAGACACCGCCGAACATCGAGGCGAACGACAGCGGCATCAGTAGCTTCGACGGGCTGACGTTGATCTTCTGCGCCACCCCGAGCACGATCGGCAGCAGGATAGCCACCGCGGCGGTGTTGTTGATGAAGGCCGACACCGTGCCCACCGACACCATCAGCGCCGCCAGGCCGAGGGTCAGGTTGCGTTCGGCGAGCCGCGCCAGCACGCGCCCGGCGATGTCGCCGGCGCCGGTCTTCAGCAGGCCGGCGCTCAAGATGAACATCGCCGCCACCGTCACCGTCGCCGGGTTGCTGAAGCCCGCGAGCGCCGATTCCGGCGACAGCACGCCGGCGCCGAGCAAGATCGCCAGCGCCAGCAGGCCCACCACGTCGACGCGCACCTTCTCGGTGACGAAGAGCACGACGGCCCCGACGAGGACCACCAGCGTGATGGCGATCGAGAAGCTCATGCCCCCATGGTCGGCTCGAGGCCGAGGCGCACCAGGAGATTCTCGAGAATCCGCGACGTGAGACCCCAGATCTGCCGCTTGCCGACGTGGTAGATGCGCAAGACGCGCTCCTCGTCGTCGATCATCACCGAGCGGTCTTCGACCATATTGGGGTGGGCCAGGGCCTGGAGCGGCACGGGGAAGACCTCTTCGATCTCATCGGCGTTGATCTCGGTCTTGAGCGGGAAAGGCACCACGCCGACGCACGGCGTGATGCGAAAGCCGCTCGGAGTCTCCGCCTGGTCGAGCTGGCCGAGCTGGAAGACCTTGGTGCCGTCGAGCCCGATCTCTTCATTCGATTCCCGGAGCGCCGCCTGCCACGCGTCTTCCCCGGCTTCGAAACTTCCGCCCGGGAAAGCGATCTGCCCCTTGTGGGTCGGCAGCTGGTCGGTGCGCTTGGTGAGCACCGTCCACAGCTGGCCGGCGTCGACGTAAAGCGGGACAAAGACCGCCGCCTCACGAACGTCGGCCGGCGGCAGACGCTTCGGCGCGGGCTGCGTCAGACGAGCCCGGACTTCGTTGATCCAACTATTCCACTGCGGCTCTTCGCTCATCGTATTCCTCCAACCCTGACCGTCTCGCCGGTGAGGGTAAAGTCCAGTCGCGTGGTGCCGGCGCCCGGCAAGCGGAAGTCGACACGATATACAAACTGCGGCCGCGGACTCCACCACATGCCGTGTTGACGCCCCGGCACCTGGATCCGGAAAGTCACGCCGCCATCGGCGCGCAGCTCCCGGTCGAGCAGGGTCGCGGACGGGTCTATGAGCTCCACCGTCGCCGGCGCACTCTGGCCAAACGCCAAACGCACCGCCGCCAGCGGCTCCGGGCTCGCCACCCACAGGTGGGCGTCGCGCTCGCCGGTCAAGGTGAGCACATCCAGATCTTTTTCGCGTAAAGACGTCGACAGCAGTTTGACCCGCAGGCCGGAGTGGTCGTAGGCCGGGCCGCTGGGCAGCGCCTGCTGGCTCCACTCGTAGGGCAGCAGTCCGCGGGCTAAAGCCGTCGTATGGCCGGCCGCAAAGCCGGTCGGGGTCGACTGCAGCGGCGGCGTCCCCGGCGCCAACCACAGCCTCGAAAGAAAAGGTGCCGAGACCAGCAGCGCCACCGTCACCGCGAGCCCCCAACGCTTTTTTTGGGCCGCCGAAGGCGCCGCACGCCACCAGAGGATGCTGGCGGCGAGCCACGGCAAGGCCCGCGGATTGCCGACGGCATCAGCCCCCGCGAGGTGAAAGGGCTCGAGCGCGATCGCAAGCACCGCGACGACGCCGAGTCCGAGCCCCCAAGCCACCGCCACCCGCCGACGAACACCGAGCGCGAGAAGAGCGAGCGGCGCGCCCAGATACGGCACGAAACCGAAGCTTTGACCCGCGAGCCAGTAGAGCGCATTCCGCCCCACCAGGGACGGCTCGAGGCCCCAATCGAAGCGCGGCGCGCCGTCGAAATAGAGCGCTCCAAGCTTTTCGACCATGCGCCCCCAGTCCTGGGTCGGCACGTCGACCAGCGGGAAGCCGCTCGCCGGGGTGAAGACGAAGCGCACGCTATCGACCGAACCGAGGCCGCCGCCGACCCAGAAGAGCGCCACGGCCTGGGCCCCGAGGCCGATCAGCAGACCGAATAACACCGACAGGCGCAGGCTCCAGGCCTCGGACCTATCCATGCCGTCGGGCGCCGCCGCGACGAAGGGCACGAGCAGCACAACATGCTGCCACCGCGTGAACACGGCCAGGGACAGGAGCACTCCGGCGACGAGCCAGCGGCGGGGCGTCGTGCCCGCGCCGACGCAGAGGGCGGCCGCCAACGCCGACGCCGCGAAAAGCAGGACGTCCGGCGTCGCCCGGAAGACGGCGGCGAAGGCGACGCTCATGAACGCCAGGACCGCCACGCGCGCCGGCGCCGCGTCCACCCGCCCGCGCAGCAGGCACGCCGCCGCCGCCAGGGCCACGACGAAGAGTAAAGCGTGGGCGGGCACAAATCCCCATTCACCGAAGAGCGTCAAGCCGGCGGCTCCAATGAACCCAAAGACGGCGCTCGAGTCATAGGTGATGAGGCGGCCGCCGGTGCCTGAAACCAACGCCAGCTCCGGCGGAAGTCCGTAGCGCGTGACGACGTGGCGTTCGAAGTCCAGGCGTTCGTAGGCTAAATCACCGTCGAGGCGAAGGCTTTCGGCCTGCACGATCGCCGTGCCTTCGCCGGCCGCCAAGGCGCGCCAGTCCGCCCGGTCTTCGAGGAAAGCCGCGGCGAGCAGAAACAGACACGGCAGCGCGAGCGCGAGCCACATCCAGCGACCGGCGCGCCGATCGACGGCCGGACTCCGATCGTCCGGGTTCGACGCGTCGCGGTTCAAATCGCCTGCGTCCACCGCGGCCCCCCGAGATGGTCGAGCGAGTTGTGATCGAGCACGTGGGGCAAGCATTCCAGCCGCACCTCGTCAGAGAGCGGACGCCGGAGCTCGACGGTGAATTCGTGGGCGTCGCCCGGCCCGAGGTCCCGCGGCAGCCCCAACCAGCCGCGGTCACCCCAGCGGTTTTCGCCGTCGACCCAGAGCTTGATCTCGAGCGCCACGCCCCCGGCCGGCCGCTCGCCGGCGAGGTAGACCGCCCGGCCGGTATTGCGCAATCGAATCCGAAGCTGCCGACGCTCGCCGCCGGGCCACGGCAACCCCGCGCCCTCCACCTCGATCTCACCGGAGAGCGTCGACCAGGCGAGACTCGTCGGCAGGGGCACCGGCGGCCGCTCGAGGGGCGCCGGCGGTTCGGATGCGTAGCGATGGCACGCGTCGACGACGGCGGCGGCGGCGTGGTCCAGGCGGTGAAGTTCGGCGATGAACTGACGGGCGGCGTGCCCCAGGGTGGACAGGCCCCCGGGATCGTCGAGCAGAGCCGCCAGCTGAGACACCAACGCCTCGACCTCGCCGTCCCCCGGCGGCACCTTGATCACGCCGCTCTCCGGCAGGTCGGCGCTCTGGGCGTAATCAGACACGATGACCGGCCGCCCCACCGCCAGGATCCGCAGCAGCGACGCTGAGGTCTCCCCCGCCGTCGGGTAGCGGAGATTGAGCGCGATATCGGCGGCGGCGATGCCCGCTTCAAAGTCCCCGAAGGGCAAGAATCCCAGCACGTGGACCCGGTCGGCGACGCCCAGTCGCGCGGCTTCGTCCTCGAGGTCGAGCGCCGGCGCCACTTCGCCGGCGACCATCAGGTGGCACTCGCGCAGCTCCGGCGAAGCCAGCGCCTGAATCGCCACCTGGGTGCGTTTGATCGGCGTTTGGAACCCGAAGCTCCCGATCACCGGCCGATCCAGGGGAAGTCCGTGGCGAATTCTGAAATCGCGACCGAGCTCGCCGTCGGCGGCGTCGGGCAGCGGCATCCCCATCGCCAAGGAGGTCACCCGCAGACCCGGCATTTCTTCCCGCAGGACGTCGGCGGCCCACCGGCTGTGGGTCAGCACGCCGAGCTGGCCTTCGAGCACGCTGCGGTGGGCCGGCAGCGAGAATTGCGCAGCCTGTCCGGCCCCCGCCGGCCAGCGCAGCGGCAGTGACGCGAGGTCGCCGACCCAGCCGTGGCACGCTTCCAGCTCGCGTCGATAGGCGTCGTGGTCGCCACCTTCGCCGATCGTGCGGTCGATCAAGAAGTGGTGGAGCACCAGGTCATGCAGCACCAAGACGCCTGGGCGCTCCATCGCCAGGCGCCAGACTTCGCGGTGGTATCGGTTGTTGCCCATCTGGTAGAGCGACAGTCGGCCGTCCCGCCGCCAGGTCTCGACATCCACCGTCGGCCAGCGCTCGGCGAGGTTGTGATCGAGCGGCTGCCCCGGCAGTCGGACCAAGCGCACGTCGGCCCGCGCCGAAAGCTCCGGCAGCAGGTCCACGCAATAGTCCGAGATGCCGGATCGCACCGGCGGCAGGGGCGAAACGAGGTCGATGGGGGGGCGGGTCACGGGCACTGGATGTTAGCAAGGCGCCCCGTCGGGGCGCCGGGGACCGGATGGTGACGTCGATCAAAACTCGCCCCAGATGCCCTTCGCTCCGAGGTCGTTGCAAAGCGGGCGGGGACAAGCCCCGCCCCTACGCCGGAATGACCTGCACCCGGAGTCGCGAACCTTCGGACGCTCTGCTCACTCACGAGCGGCATCGCGGTGCAGATCTGAGGAGTACCAAGCTCGGGCGAAGGCCCGCTCTTACTCTCCGGAGTCGGGGCGGGGCTTGCCCCCGCCCGCGCCAACGAGACGGTGGGCTGATGTCTCGGGGAGAGACGCCTAGGCCAGCTCTCATTCCCAGGAGCGCTCATATTCTCCGGAGTAGGGGCGGGGC
>JBCDKB010000283.1:0-11029 GCA_038747035.1 Acidobacteriota bacterium
CACGGTCCTGGATCCTTCGGCCAAGAGCCGTCGGGCCTCGAGGAGGCGTAGGTTTTTTTGAAATTGCAAAGGCGTCGTCGCCGTTAGGGTCTTGAAGTGGCGGTGAAACGAGGAGCTGCCCATGCCCGCGACGTGGGCCAGGTCGGCGATCGAGAGCGGCTCGGCGAATCGGTGTTTGAGCAGCTCGATACGGGGCGAAGCGAAGACTTCGCCGACTTCGCCAGCCAGGTCGACAAGATCCTGCGCGGCTGGGGCCGCGAGACGCTCGATTTTTTGATCAACAACGCCGGCGTCGGCCTGCATCAATCGATCGCGGACACCACGGAAGAAGCCTTCGACCGCCTGGTGGATATTCATTTCAAAGGCGTCTTCTTTCTCACCCAGCACCTCCTGGCCCGGATCGCCGACGGCGGGCGCATCCTCAACCTCTCGACCGGGTTGGCGCGTTTCACTCTGCCGGGCTACGCCGCCTACGCCAGCATGAAGGGGGCGGTGGAAGTCTTCACGCGCTATCTCGCGCAGGAGCTGAGGCCACGGGGGATCGCCGTCAACGCCATCGCCCCGGGGGCTATCGAAACCGACTTCGGCGGCGGCGTCGTCCGCGACGACCCGGCGATCAACCAATTCATCGCCGGAACGACCGCCATGGGGCGGGCCGGCCTCCCCGACGATATCGGCGGCGCCGTCGCCAGCCTGCTGGTCGGCGACACCCACTGGATGACCGGACAGCGTCTCGAGATCTCCGGCGGCCAGCACCTCTGAGCGCCGCCTACGACCGGAAGAGGTCGAAGAGTCGGCTGAATTTGACGATCAGGCGTCGCTGCGGCTCGATGACGCCGGCGCCGATCTCTTGGTTTTCGTTATAGACCACGAAGAAGCCGGTGCTCGAGTCCTGGCGCCAGCCGAAGCGGAGGTTGGTCGACCAGCGGTCCTGCCGGTCGTTGTACTGGAGCAGGGCCTCGAGGAAGACCTCCGGGGAAAAGGAGTAGGCGATCCGGAGGCGTCCGAGATTGGTGGTGAAGGCGCCGCCGGGTAGGTCGATATCGTTGTGGGCCCACACGAGCTCGGCGTTGAACCTTTCGCCGACACGGAATCGGAAGGTCGGCGTCACGGCGACCCGGTCGCCGCCGAAGAAACCGCCGGCGAACAGGCGGACCTCGGCACCCACGGCGGCGCCGCGGTTGGTGAAGGCCACGAATTGGATCTCGCTATGGTCGTAGGAGCCCGGCGGTACGACCACGCCGGGGAAGATTTCAAAGGGCGTCTTGACGCCCTCGCGGGTGAAATTGACGCCGGTGTGGATCTCGTGGCCGTTTTTCCACTCCCAGTGGTTGTCGATGTGCAGGAAGCCCGTCTGCTGGAAGCCGTCAAAGTCCCAGAAGCCGCGGTAGGAGATGTGGGGGCGCATTTCCTGGAGGCCCCAGAGGTCCTTGGGGCGATGGCGCCACAGAATGAAGCCGTCGCCTTTGCGGAAGCCCCGGCGCGCCAGGAAGCCGATTTCCGGGTTAAAGCCTTCGCCGACCTCGGTGTAGTTCAATCGTCCGGTGATCAGCTCCGAGTCCCAGCGCCCTCCGATGCGGAAGGCGCGGTCGTCGTCGTGCATACCCGGGGTGTCCGTGCGCGCCGCGAAGCCGAGCACCTCGAGCTCTTGGGTGATGCCCCAGCGGCCGTCGACGCCGTAGGTGCGGCCGTAGTCATCGTCCCCGCCGCGGCCTTCGCGGCCGGTGGCGATGAAGCCGACCGACGACCGGTCGCCGAGGTCCTGGCTCACGCGGATGACGGCGAAGTCGTTGCCCGCACCGTCGAGACCGTCGAGGTCGTCGGTCGACATATAGAGCAGGCCGACATTGGTCCGGCCGGCTTTGCCGGTGAGCCTCAGGCCGCCGTCGATCGGGATGTTGGCGCCGCCGGCCCCGAGGCCGATGCGGCGGCTGAAGAAGAGCTCTACTTCCTCGGGCACGCCGACCGAGAAGGATCCGGCGTTTTCGAGGAAGAACGGGCGTTTTTCGGGGAAGAAGAGGTTGAATCGGTCGAGGTTGACCTGCTGCACGTCGGCTTCGACCTGGGCGAAGTCGGTGTTGTACGTCGCGTCGAGGGTCAGGCTCGGGGTGAGGCCGTATTTGAGGTCGAAGCCGAACTCGACGTCCTCGTCGCGATCCGGGTCGTCCGGCCGACCTTCCTCGGCGGCGGCGAGCACGTAGGGCGTGACCTGGAGCAGCCGCTGCCGCGGCACTTCGAGGCCTTCCAGGCGGCCCGCCATCGAGACGCGATCGAGCTCAAATTGGCGCGGCAGCTCGGCCCAGTAGGCGCGCTCGTTGCGGCGTCGGATATTGCGCTGGAAGTTGAGGCCCCAGTGCTGTTCGCCATTCGGGAAGCGGAGGGTGCGGAACGGAATCGCGAATTCGGCGCTCCAGCCGCCGTCGAAGACCTTGGCTTCGACCTCGAAGGCGCCGTCCCAGTTGAGGTTGAAGTCGCCGCCGTCGCCGCTGGTCTGGCCGTCGTATTGGAGGCCGGCGGGGTTGGTGCCGAAGATGAAGCCGGTCTGCTGGTCGCCGAAGGTGTCGAAGAGCACCTGGAAGCTGTCGGTCTCGAGCAGCGACGCGTCCCGTCGGCTGTCGGAAATAATGATCGACGAAGGATCCCGGTCGAAGCAAACGACGCCGACGTAGAGCGTCTCCGCGTCGAAGCCGATGAAGACTTCGGTCTTCTCGGTCGCGGGTTCGCCTTCGTCGGGGGTGTTCTGGACGAAGCCGGTGGCGGCGTCGAGCCCCCGCCAGGCCGGGTCATTCAAGACGTCACCGTCAAGATCGGGGGCCTCGGCGAAAGGCGCCGCGCGCAGCACGGGGCGGTCGCCGAGCTCGGCGCTCTGGGCGAGCGTCGGACCGGCCAGGGTGAGGGCGCCCAAGAGGACGCAGGGAATAGCCGCGACGCGTCGGAGGGGTCGGCTTTGGGGACAGCGAAAAATCGGGAGAATGCGAGTGACCAATGCGGAGTCTTCCAGGGGCAGAGATAGGACTTTGGGAATTGAGGTGACTCAAAGGATCGCCATTTTCGGGCCATAATGACCTTAGCGTCGGCGCCGGGGCGGGGGGGTAAAACAATCGAAAAGAGCCCGCGGTGACCTGAAGTGACCCTTTTTCGGACGGCCGGTGCGCCGATCTGCTCCGCGGTGTCGCCTTGCCTCATGCCCCGAGACTCGACAGCCCTGGCTTAATCCTTATGATGGGTGGGGCGGGAGCTCCCGTCGGTCCGAGTCCGGGGCCCTGCGGCCCGGAGGAATACCGCCACTCCCATGGCCCGAGAATAAGTTGAACAACGGAGAATGTCCGCCATGGATGGAATGTCCGCCCGTCTACACCGTACCCATGACCGCCACGTGCCGTCTCCGTGGGGATTTCCATGGACGGTCTTGCTGCTAGCGCTCGCCGTCGTGGCCCCGGCGGCGGCCCATGACATCGTGCCGAAGTTCACGCTCTCGGGCACGGTGACCTCCGCCGAGAGCGGTGAGCCGGTCGCCGGCGCCCGGGTGGACCTCTTGGAGCCCCGATTTCCGCCGCTGGTTATCGCCCAGGCGACGACCGACACCGACGGCGCTTATAGATTCGACATCGTGCTCGAGGGGCTCTACTACGTGGCTGTCTCGGAGGCGTCGGGATTCTTGCCGGAGGTCTACGACGGTTTTTTATGCGTGCTCGATGAGTGTGACTACTTTGAAGGGCGGGCGGTCGAGGTGTCGCAGGACGTGCCGAATCCCGGGGGCATAGATTTCTCCCTCGAGCGTCCGGCGACCCTCTCCGGAACGGTCATCGACGTTCTGACCCGAGAGCCCGTGGGAGGGGTCCAGATCATCGTGGCGATGGAGTCGCCCCCGACTCTCGAGTACCGCTCGATAGACACCGACTCTGACGGCAGCTGGCGCACCGAGGTGCCCCCGGGTCGCGTCTGGGTGGTCGCCGCGGACGGCGGCTATCAGGACCTGATGTATCCGAATGTCCCGTGTGGCCAGGTCGTCGTCGGGGTTCCGGACTGCCTTCTGCTCGACGAATTGGCGATTCCTACGACCGTCGGCGGATCGCAAGTCCTCGATTTCGCCCTCGACCGGGGGATGTCTATCAGCGGTCGCGTGGTCGAAGAGGGCACCGGTGAGCCGATCGCGGGCACGCAGGTAGAGCTCCGTTCCGAGGGCGAATTCATCAAGTTTACGGAGACTCAGGCTGACGGAACCTATGTGCTGGGCGGCCTGCCCGCCGGCACCTTTTTCCCGTCGACCAGGACCCCCAATGAGCCGTTCCTCGACGAGCTGCTGGGCGGTCTTCCGTGCTACCGCCTGGGCTTCCAGCCCCCCGACTGCGACCTGCTGGGCGGCCAGTCGGTGACCGTGCAGGCCGGTTCCCAGCTCACCGGTGTCGACTTCGCCCTCGCCCGCGGCGCCCGCCTCACCGGCCGTACGGTCGACAAGGTGACCGGTGAGCCGCTCGAGCGGATCATCGAAGTTTTCGACGGCCAGGGCCGACGCACCGACGGCATGCTCACAGACGAAGACGGCCGCTTCCGGAGCCAGGGGCTGCCCCCCGGTTCCTATACGGTCTTCACCCAGTCCTTCAACTTCCCGATCACCCACGCCGGTGAAGCCTTCGACGGCGTGGTCTGCCATCCGAGTTGCGAGCCCGAAAATGTACTGGCGCGCGACGATGTGACGCCGGTGGCGCTCCAAGGGGCGGAGGTCCGCGACGGCGTCGACTTCGAGCTGCTGAGGCTCGGCCGCATCACCGGTCGAATCACCGACGCAGAAACCGGCCAAGGCCTCGCCAACGCCAGCGTCTTCCTCAATGTCGGCGTGCCCCTGGCGAGCGGCCACGTCCACACCGACGCCGACGGCTCCTACGAGTTCGAGGGCGCCATCGACGGTTCCTATAAGGTCGATGCGTTCTCGGACGGCTATCTCCGCACCACTTACCCGGGCGTGGTCGCCGGGCCGGGGGAGCTGGTGGAAGCGAGAATCGGCGCCACGGTCTCCGGAATCGATATCCCGCTGCGGGCCGGCGGCGGCATCGGTGTTCAGGTGAAGCAGCTCGGCCTCGCCGGTGCTTTGGAAGCCGTCGCCACGGCCTACGACCTCGACGGTCGTCCGGTCTTCACCCGAACGGTCAACGAAACGGTCCAGGCCCTCGCCCCCTTGCTGCCCGGCGACTATTACGTCCAAGTGGAGCGCGGCGGTCTCAAGGTGACCTACCCGGACCTCGTGTGCAGCGGTGACTGCGACCCGACCCTCGGGGGAGCGCGTCACGGTCGAGGACCTGCGCTTTACCAACATCGTTGTGGAATTCCCTTCGGACGCCCCGGGGTGCGTGCCGAGCGACACGAACTTATGCCTCGCCGACGGCCGCTTCGACGCGCGCATCGAATTCCGGCGGCCCGGCGGGGTCTTTACGCCCGCCGGCGTCGAGACGCTCACTGACGAAACCGGCTACTTTTGGTTCTTCGATCCGGAAAATATCGAAGTAGTGCTGAAGGTGCTCGACGCGTGCGGCGCGCCGTTCGACCGCTTCTGGGTCTTCGCCGCCGGCTTGACCGACGTTGAGACCGTCATGACCGTCACCGACACCCTGACCGGCGACGTTCGGAGCTACACCAATCCGGCGGGTACGGCCTTCCGGCCGATCCTCGACACCGACGCCTTCGCCACCTGCCCGGCCGCCGGGGGCGCCGGTGTCCAAGCGGCCGACGGCGGCAGCCAGTCGCTTCTTCCAGCTCCGTCCGAAATCACGGCCCTGCCGCAGCCGATGGAGACGTGCGCCGAAGGCGCCCTCTGCCTGCAAGACCAGCGCTTCGAAGCGACCGTGACCTGGGCCACCGGCTCCGCGTCCGGCGTCGCCGAAGGCGTCGGCTTGACGACGGAAAGCGGCTACTTCTGGTTCTTCGACGCCGGCAACGTCGAAATCGTATTGAAAGTGCTCGACGCCTGCGCCCCGCCGTTTGACCGCTACTGGGTCTTCGCGGCGGGGCTCACCGACGTCGACGTCACGCTGTCCGTTCGCGACATGGTCACCGGCGAGGCCAAGATCTACGAACACCGCGGCGGCGGCGCCTTCCAGCCGATCCTCGATACCGACGCCTTCGCGACCTGTGACGCAGCGCCTTAGTTTGCTTGGGTCGCTGCCTTCGGAGCGCGCCGCCGATCAGGCGTCGCGCCGTGGTTGCTGATTTCAAAATCACGGCCCCGCGAAACGGAGGGTGAATTTAAGGTACTAATTTGACATCATTGGTCTATAAGTCTAGGCTATAGTTCGTCGAGAAGCCTCCGATTTCGAGTCGAGGGGGCCTTCGATTTGTTTGATGACGCTGTTTGTTTGATGACGCTTTTTGTTTGATGAGGCTTAGGTAGGACATGATGAGAAGAACTTCACGAAGCCGCGATCTTCGATCCAAGAAAATGGTTATTTTAGGAGTCTTTTTCGCCGCTGTCCTGGTGGTGGCTCCTTCATTCGGGGGTCAGGCCTGCGATCATTGGTTTGAAGGGGATTGCCACGCAGGAACGACCTGCGTCATTTTTGACGATGACACCGGCTACGTTCTGGGCACGGTCTTGGTCCAGTATGACTGCAGCTAGCCTCCATCGGATCGCCATAGCCATTCTCTTGTGCCTTGCTCCGTGGGCCTTCGGTGACAGTCTTAAACCACGTGAGGCGCGTCAGCCTGCCGACTGGTCGGGGTCACAGGTTGTTCAGGCCGACGGAGAAGGGCAGCCTTTCATCCTCATCTCCAGGTTGATGGAGGTTTTTCGCGTCACTGAAGAGCAGAATCTCGAGCCGGCCCTCAAGCTTCGACTGGGTGGCCCTGAATCCCCGGGGTGGACGAGGATGGCGGCGATGGGCTCGCGGGGTGAATGGCTCGTTCAGATGGGCAAGAATCTCGTGCTTTTCGACGATGAAGGGCGGGGGGTGGTCTTGCCTTCAACCCGTGAGCCTGCATTTGCCCTCGCGATGGCCGGCGAGGACCCGGTCATCCTAGTTTTGTCCTCCAAAGCCGGCGGCTGGGCGGTGCTGCGCTGGGATGGCGATGAGTGGTCAGACTGGGTTCGAGTCGACGGAGACGGACGCTTGGACGTGGGCCTGGCGATGGAGAAAGCCGACGCCTTCTTAACTATCAGCTCCAAAGATCGACTTTGGCTAGCCCGGCGCTACTCTGAAGAGATTCGACAATTTAGCCCCTCCGGGCGCTCGCTGCTGGACCTTCGAGTCGGAGACGGTCAGGTTGTCCACGGCGCATCAGATCCATCCACGGAAGAGCGAGTGGCCAAGTCTGCTGAGCGAGTGTCCCGCAGTGCGCGTGGACCGAAGCGTCAAGGAAGGACTGTCGCCTTCACCGCCAAGCCGACCTACCACGCCGTCGCTGTCGACTCCTTCCACCAGGCTTATTTCCTCAAACTTTCGACGGGACCTGAAGGTGGTTACGTCATCCAGCGCTGGAATCCCGTCGATCTTCGCCTCGAAGAGACTGACGTCGATCTGCCGGGACCGAGTGCCTACACCATGGCCTTCGGAAAAGCCGGCCTTCACCTGGCTCCTTTCAACGCCGCCGGCGGTCGATTTTTTGTATCGAGTGAGTCGTTGGATAAAGCCTCCTGGCGACCGACTCAAGAAGTCACGGTCAACGGATTCGCTGAAACCGACCGGACAGCAAAGGAGGCCCCCTCCTCAGAATAGGGTCTTAGGAGCAGAAGCGACTGGCGAGCGCCTTTGCTGGAGAGGAGGGGTGCCGTTTTCGGTGGCCTCCGGGAGCCCGCAGGGGCGTTTTCGAGCACGACCATCGGAACGTTTCTAGGGCTATGCGGCGGAAACCGACGGCGTCGCGGCCGCCGGAACGATCTGGATACGGGGCGAGGGACGTGTCGGTGGCGGAGGAAGGCCGACAGTCAATGACCTTCGAAGGCGGTGCCGTTGATCTCTTGATTCAGGCGCCGGTTCTCGGCGCGCTGCTCTTCGAAGAAAGCTTGTGGATCCTGGTGGTCCTTGGGGACGGTGAGGATGTTGATCATCATGCCCCGATCCTCGTGCTGCAAAATATGGCAATGTAAAACATAAAGTCCAGTGAGCTCATCGCTGAGCCGATGTCTGAACGTGACCGAGCCGCCGTAAGGCGGAATAACCACCGTGTCCTGCCAACGGTCGAGTCGCGGGTCGTTGGGGAAGTACTTGCGGACACTTTCGAGCTTTTTTTCCCACCCTGAGGGACAAGTGCACTGATCTTTCCTGTCATTGCGATCCGGGTCCAGGACGCAACGCTTAACTTGCGGGCTCGACTCGCGCAAGCACATATGCTCCTTAATGCCGGTCACCCAAAATGGACTCACGTGGATGTGGAGAGGGTGTCGAATCTCCGAGGTATTCTTGATCGTCCACTCCTCCTCGGTGCCCGTCCGCGGGGGCCAGGGCGTCCTGTGGTCCGGCGCGGGGCCTCGGCCGCCGTCGCTCCCCGAGTTGCGTCCCGGGTTTCCGAGGTAGTCCGTCGCCCCCGGCATGTCGTGGTGGGTGATCGGCACGCGGGGTTTCGGATTGAAGCTCCGGCCGTTGATTTCAAAGACTCGTTCCTTCCGGTTTGTCGGGTTCTCCACGGCGAAGGTGAGGTGGCGAACGACGTCGGGCTGCTCACGGAACGGACGGAGGTAGCCTGTCTGATAGGCGGGGATCGTGCGCTGGAGCTTTTCGAGATGGGTGTTCAAGTCGGAGAAGAATTTCCTTGAGTCAACGGACTGTCCGGTGGGCGAAGAGGCGCCGTTCCGAGCCTCCGGGGATCGGTCGGAGATCCTGAAGGTTATGAGCTTTTGCTCATAGGTTCTCCTTCGCTGCAGCGCCGAATCCGAGCCTCCGTCTTTGCTGGCGGTCCCGCCATGCGGCATCAAGCTGTCGAGGCCGACTTCACCGGCCGCCATCAGAGCGAAGGAGCCGCTCTCCGAGGGGATGAAGAAGACGTCGGCCCGGTTACCGGGCGCGAGTTCCAGGCGGTGACACTTGTTGTAGACGGTAAAGTTTCCGTGGGTGTCGGTGGGTAGCTTCGGAAGGTTGATGCCGTCAAAAGCTGCGAGGATCATGTCGTGGCCTTCGATCCAGAAGCTTCGAAAATCCTTCTTCCTCGAGCCGGCGTTAATGATGCGAAGCCGTTGAATTTCTCGCGTATCGCCGACAGTGGCGACGGGATTCACGTCACCGTTGACGGTGAGCGGCCGAGCCTCAACCCGGAGGTCGCGAATTTCCTTGAGGAGTCTTTCGAGTTCCCGATCGCTGAGCTCATTGACCCGGGTTGCTAGTGCCTCCGGCGTTTTGAGGTTCAAGACTTCAGGCGCCGATCCGTTTTGGCGATCTCGCTCGGCTCCAGAAGGCTTAATCTCGTCCTGACTCCCGGTCCGAACGACCAGGATTCGCTCCCGAATCGAGTATCCCGGCGGATTGAGATCGGCGCTCGGGTCCGGCGGGTCCACAATCAAGGCGCCGGACATCCCGCCTTGGACCTGGAGGGCCGTCGATCCGTGCACGTGGGCGTGGTACCAGTGGGTGCCGGGGGCGTGGTCGTCGGGAAGCCGGTAGCGATACTCAAATTGCCGGCCTTTCTCGATGCGCAACATGACGTTGTCCGAGCGCCCCGCCGGAGACACATGCAGGCCGTGGGTGTGGAGGTTGGTGATTCCGGACTGCCGGGCGAGGAATTCCCCAAGCTCTTTGCTCTCCCTGCCCTTGTATATCCGGGGCGTGACGTCCTTGATGTTTTCGAGAGTGAAGGGCTCGATGTCGTTCCGGAGAACGATTCTTCCTTCATGCCCGGGCTTCATGCGGATGGTGGGATTGAAGCGCAGAGGTCCGCCGCTCTTCGGCGGCGAAACGTAGGTCAGACACCCGCCGCCGCCGACGCTTTCTGCGTCCACAGGCTCCCCGGCGGGTGGCGGATCCTGCGGACAGCGCTGCGCCACCAGCAGCGTCGGTTCCTCCGCGGGGGCGACGGCGATTTCAGGGGCTTCCCGAAAGAGGGGGCGGGCCTCCGGCGGTGGTGCTTCGGCCGCCGCCGGGCCGGCGAGGAGGGCGCAGACGATCACCGAGGCGACAGCCGGGCGGAGTTGACGGGACGATTGTGGAAAGACAAGAGGTAGGACCGAGGCGCGGACACTGGGCATGGCGATCCCTCGACGTGTTCTGGATAAGGAAGGCCCCGGGCGCGTTCTTGCGCCTATGCTCAGACCGGGCCCACGACATTTCTAGACAACGCGAAGAACGCGGCGCCGAAGGACCACGCGGGGGCGCGGAGCCGGGGCTGGGGCTACCGTCCGGTGACGATATGGACCGAAGCGCCGAGCTCGACCCGGCCGCCTCGTTCATGCTCGCGGAGCGTGGCCGTGAGGTTCCGTTCGACCTCTTCCGCGGCGTGCGGACCGGCGTCGACGAGGGCTTGGCCGAGGGAGAAGGCGCGGAGGGCAAACCGACTCGCCTCCGGCGCCGGCAGGCCGCCGCCGTAGGGGATTGTGCTGCGCCAGGTGCTGACGCTCACCTCGGTGAAGCCGGCGGCTTCGAGCAGGTCGCGAAATCCTTCGACTTTGGCGTAGCGGAAGGGGCCCGGGTCCGACAGCTCGCGCTCCGGGAAATCGATAAACCGGGAGGCCGCCTCCCGCAGGCAGTTGGCCCAGGGATTCTCCGCCGGCAGGCTCCACACCGCGACGGCGAAGCGACCGCCGGGGGCGAGCCAGCGCCTGAGGTTTCTGAAGGCCGCGGGCGGATCGTCGAAGAACATGAGGCCGAAGCGTGAGGTCAGCCGGTCGTAGGGGCCCACCGGCGGCGACGCCGTCGCCAAGTCGAGTCGATGAAAGCTCGGGCTTATGTGGTCTGTAGGCAGGTCAACCGACGCGGCGCGGGCCGCCGCCAGCAGCGTCGGCGAGAGGTCAAAACCGTCGACCGAGCTGCCCGGGGGGAGATGTCGGCAAAGGGCCCGGGTCGTGCCGCCGCCGCCGCAGGCGAGGTCGGCGACGCGCAGGGCGCCGTTGAGC
>JBCDKB010000284.1:0-11026 GCA_038747035.1 Acidobacteriota bacterium
AGCGGGTCGACGGCCAGGCCGGCCAGGTAGTTGGCGGTGCCGCGGCCGTTGGCGGGGGCGGCGCGGTGGTCGGCGCCCCCGGAATTGCGGGTCCACACCGGGCGGGCGACGGTGAAACCCGCGGTGTCGACCTCCCAGATTTCCGCCCGGTTTTCGAGGGAGAGGAAGCGGCTCACAAAGAGACGAGCGCCATCCGGGGTGAGGGCGAGCGCCCGCGGCGTGGGACCGACGGGCAGCGAGCCCGTGTCTTGGCGGGCGGCGGCGTCGTAGCGCCGGATCTCGCCGGTGCCGTAGAGGCTGACGTAGACCTCACCCGACGGCGCGGCGACTAGGCCGAAGGGGGCGCTGCCGTAGCCCGTGCCGAGCTCGGCGACGGCGGCGCCGTCGGCGCCGTGGACGCGCACCGCGTCACCGCCGTGGCAGGCGACCCACAGCTCGCCGGTGTGGGCCCGGGCCACGCTCCGCGGATCCCGGCAGGTCGGCACTTCGAAGACCACCGCCCGGGTGTCGAGGTCGAACGCGGTCAGCGTGTCGTTATCGGGATTGACTTTGTAGCCCCGTCGGGCGGCGCCGTGGCAGGCCACGGGCGTGCTGCGGGGCGGCGGCGGACCGGCCGGCGGCGTCCTGACGGTGACGGTGACCGCGCGGGTGCTCAAGGCGCCCGACGGGTCGCGGGCCTGGACGGTGGCGCGGTAGTGACCCTCCGCGGCGTAGGTGTGCTCGGCGGCCGCGGCCGCTCCCCAGGCCGTCCCGGGGGAGCCGTCGCCGAAGTCGAAGCGGTACTCCACGCCGTCGCCGTCCGGGTCGGCGGCGGTCGCCGTGAAATTGGCGGTCTCGCCGGGTAAGGCGGGGTAGGGGGTCACCGCGAAGCCCGTGAGCTGGGGCGCGCCGTTGCCGCCGACGGTCGAGCCGGTGGAGAAAGTGAAGCTATAGCCTTCGATGCCGTTGCCGGCGGCGTCTTCGATGCCGCCGTCGGGGAGGACCACCTCGTAGGTCGTGTCGGGCAGCAGGTCGGCGTCCGGCGTGAAGGTGAGCACGTCGTCGAACGAGAAGCTGAGGCGGCCGCTGATCGGCTGACCGCCGACGGGCCGGACGATGAAACTGACGCCGTTTTGAATCGTCGGCGTCTCGAGCGTCTCGTGGATCAGCAGGCTGATCGGCGAGCCCAGGGGGTAATTCGCCGCGCCGTCACGGGGTACGTGGAAGCCGACGGTGGGGCCCTCCGAATCGGGGGCGTCCTGGTGGGCCCAAATCGCCATGCCCTGGAATTCGCCGACGCCGCCGGTGATCAAAAGATTGCCCAAGGGCAGTGCAAACTGGCTCGTGCTGACGCCGACGCCGCCGTCCGGGCGCGGCGTATTGAGACCGTCGAGGAAAAGCACGGACTGCATCGTCCGCAGGTTGACTTTATGGTCACCGATAAAGGCGTAGTGGTCCTGGAACTGGGCGTACATCGCTTCGTCACCGGGCAGCGGCACGTCGGCGATGAAGGCCAGATCGGACGGATCCGTCGCGTCGACCACGCGCACGCCGTTGCCGTCGGTGCGGTATGGGAAGACCACGTAGAGCTTGCCGTCGCCGCCCCAGATCTCCGGCCAATAGCCGCCGGCGCCGCCGGCGGTGAGCACGTCGAGCAGCACGGGATTCGCCGGGTCGCCGATGTCGTAGGTGGCGACGCCGGTTCGGCTCTGGTCAGAGGCGAAGATCAGCAGGTCGCCGAGGATGAACGGATGGCCGATGACGCCGGTGAGGCCGAGGTGGTCCCAGGTGGCGAGGGTCTGGCCGTCTTTGAATAGAGACGTCGAGCCGCCGACGGCGTCGTAGCTCCACAGCGTCGGGTTCACAGACCACGGCTGGAAGACGGCGCCGCGGCCCACCGGCGGCACCAGTCCCGGAAAGGTCGTGCGCTCGAGCGTACCCGCCGGGCCGTCGGCGCGGAAAGACCACGGCGCTTCCGGCGGCGAGTTGGGGCCGATCACCAGATAATCGCCACTTTTGAAATAGCCGTGGGCGTCAAACGGATGGGTCGTCGCGCCCAGCAGCTGGAGGACCTGGGGATCGGCGGGATCCGAGAGGTCCCACGACCGCACCTGCACGTCGAAAGGCGGCACGCTCGACGGGCTTTCGGGGATCGTGTAGAGCACGCCGTGGTGGTAGGCGATGATCGCCGTCCGGCCTTGTTCCGGGGCGTTCAGGCCGGAAATCAGCTCCCCCGCGGTGCGCTCTACGTTGGGGAAGCCCTGCCCCCCACCCGGCGCCGGCGCCGCGGCGAGGAAAAAAGCGGCGAGCGCCGCGATGAAGAGCCGATCGGCGGTCGGGGCCGCGCCGCGGAGAAGGTTCAAGCGGGTAAGGGCGGCCGGGGGCAGCGTCTGAAGCACAGCGGAGGTCTCCTTTGGCGGTTCACCTCCACAGTCGAAAAAGCCTGGGTGCCGCCGACACGCGGCGAGTTCTTTCCTCCTGGGCACGATCTGTTGAGAGTCGGGGCCGAGGTAAGATTTTTTGATGGCAATGTTTGTTCAAAGAAGGGGCTTGGGGAAATCGACGGAAAAAATAAATCTTTTTATCCCCAAAGCGCGGACGAAATCGGGATCAATCCGTGAAGAAATCACGGCGACCTGGTGAATGCATCACATTTCATGAACATGGAGAGCTGGCGTTCGGGGGCGTGCTACTTTGATCGGACGCAGCGAGGGCGCCCCCCTCGGGGCGTCTATTCAACAGATATTCACTGGAGTTCCAGTATGCCCACCTTCGCCGAGACCCCACGATCTCCCCGTCCGATCCGCCGCCTGTCGGCTTCGATGGCCCTCCTCTTCCTGCTGGTCCCGTTTTCCGCCCACGGAGCTTCGGTCACCACCGATATCGATATCGACCTACCGTCGATTGTGATCCTTTCGTGCTTCGATCAAATTGACGTATCGATCACCGCCGCCAACCTCGCGTCCCTACTCGTCGGCGCCCCGGCGACCGGTGACGAAGCGCTGACCACGCCGCTCGGCACGGTGACGCCGAGCGTGGTCGGCACCGACCTCGAAGGCAACCCGGTGACCCTCGATACGTCGCTGTCTGCGGACCCGTCGTCGATCTTCCTCAACCTGCTCGGCGTCTGCGGCGTTCGCGCGATCGGCAATGGCGGCGGCGTGGACGTGTCGATCGTCGGCGAGAATTTGACCCTCGCCGGACCTTCGGGCTCGATCGTCGTCGACTCCGTACGCACCCGCCGCGGCGGCGGCGCCGCTTTCGGACCGAGCTTCAACATCGCCGACGCCAACCTCGGCCTCGGCAACGTGAATCTCGTGGACGTCCAGCTTGAGCTCGACCTGGCGGATGCGCGCCAGGCCGGCGACTACAGCAGCCCGGCCGCCGGCACCTTCACGATCACCGCGGTGGCCCCCTAGGACTCTCCGTGCCAACGTCGTACCGCCGGCGAGCTTCGGCGGGTCGGCGCCGGTGGCGGTCGGCCGCCATCGCCTTCTGCCTCGTGCCCGCGGCCTCGACAGCCTTCGCACAGGTCGAAGCCCGGGCACAGGTGGAGCTCGAGCCCGTGACCTCCTGGGAGCTGGCCTCCAGCGATCGGGCGGCGCGGGTCGCCGAGCTGGATGGTTCCTTCGGCCACCTCCGGGGTGTCGTCGGACCGCCGGCGACCTCCCGCATCGTGCGCGACCTGCCGTCGCTGTGGTCCGTCCCGCTCGACGACCTCTCGAATCCTTACGGTCCGTCCGCGTCTTACCGGCTCTTCACCCATTCCGGGCGCACTGACGCCTTGGAATCGGACCGCGGCGACCACATCTCGGCCCGCGTCGAAGCGCTGCCGACGCTCCGGGACTCGAGGTCTTCCGCGATGGAAGGCGGCGCCCGGCTTGTCCTCGACGTCGGGCAAACGCGCCGCGCCGGGATCTACCGCGGCCTGCTCATGATCACGCTGACCAACCCTTAGGACCCTTGGGCGAACTCCGATGAACAAGAATTTCCTGCCCTCCCGGATCGCGCTCGCCGCGCTCGGCCTCGTCTTCGTGCTGCCGCAGGCGGCCGAGGCGCAGATCGGCGTGTCGCCGTCGCGATTCGAGATCGACCTCGACGACGACCCCCGCACCCACGCCGTGCGCGTGCTGAACGAAGGCGGACGCGCCGCCGACTTGACCGTCCGCGTCGTGCACTGGGACCTCGACGAGCACAACGAAGTGCGCATCGTCGAGCCCACGGAGCAGTCCCTGGACCAGTGGCTGGTGGTGAACCCGCTCCATTTCTCGCTCGAGCCCGGCGCGTCACA
The DNA here is from genome assembly GCA_038747035.1 of Acidobacteriota bacterium. Classification (GTDB taxonomy): domain Bacteria; phylum Acidobacteriota; class Thermoanaerobaculia; order Multivoradales; family J023; genus JAUIJL01. Next base: position 4,271 of record JBCDKB010000284.1, read on the forward strand.
AACCGTCCGCTTCGCCATCCGACCGCGGGTCGAGCCCGACCCCGGCGAGCACCGCGCGATGCTTTTCTTCGAGCAACAGGCCGGCGGCGGTCCCTCGGGGATCCAGGTGATGTTCCGACTCGGCGTGGCCATCTACGGTCAGGTCGGCGACGCGACCCGAACGGCGGAGCTCCATGACGTTACGTCGAGCGGCGTCGGCTTGGGCTTCGATCTCTCGAGCCTGGGCAGCGCCAACGCACGCCTCGCCGGCGAATTCAGCCTCCGTTCGGTGGAGCGAAGCACCGCCGAGGACGACTTCGTCCTTACCCAGCCCCTGCCCTCAACTCCCGTGCTCCCCGGGACCCGTCGCACGGTGTGGGTGCCGTTTCACACTTCCGTGCCGCCCGGCGACTACGCGGTCGCCCTGCGCGGCCACCTCGGGGATGACGCGCTCAACCGGGATCTGGTGATCACGGTCCCGGCCCCTTTCGTCGGCGCACCCGCGGCCGCCGGCGCGCCCTAGTCGGGGGACGCGTGGTGTCCGGAACCAGGGTCGGGGGGCTCGCAGCCCGCGGCGCCTCACGCTTTCGCAGGGCTTGGGCCGGCGCCGCACTGGCGCCGCTGCTCTTCGCCTCCGCGGCATCTGCCGTTCCGCATGACGAGGCCCTTGCGGCCTGGGCCGCCTCGCTGCCGGCGGTCTCCGCCGCTGATTCGGCAGGGGACCACGACCTTGAACGGTCGCTTGTCGGCCTCGTCCTCCACGAACGCGAAGAGGGCGCCTTGGACGTGATTCACTGGCGCGGCGAGCTTTACCTGCCGCTCGAGTCGCTGATCGAGGTCATCGGAGCCTCGCTCGACTTCGCGGGCGACGTCGCTTCGGTCAGGACGCCCCTCGGCACGGTCGCTGTGCCCGCCGGTGCGGGGATCCAGGTCGACGGCGAGGTCTTCGTGGCGTCGTCGTTCTGGCGACGGGATCTCGCAACTCCGGTCCGATTCGATGAGGGTCGTTTCGCCGTCGTGCTAGATCTTCCCTGGCGCCGCGGGAGCCGGGCGGGCCCCGTGGCCCGGCGGGATCGGGAACCCGACATCACCGCGCCCGACCACGGCCTTTCCGAGCTGCGTCTCCATGCGCTCTGGACCGGGGACGATAGGGATCAGAGCTTGGCGTCGAGCCTCGAAGCCGGGGGTCGCCTCGGCGGCGGATTGTGGCGCGGCCGCTTCTCGGGCGACCTCAGCGGCGGCGGTCGGCTCGAAGACTTCACGTGGCTGCGCCCATTCGGCCGGCATCGACTCCAGCTCGGACACCAGCGGCTCGACTTCCATCCGCTGCTGCCGTCGCTGGAGCTCACCGGCGCGCAGTGGGCGTGGTCGAACGGCTTCGGACAAGCGCAGGCCGCACGCCGGGGCGGCGATCTCTTGATTCCACGTCGGGTGACGCCGTCGTCCAGCTTCGAAGGACGCGGGATTCCGGCCGGCATCGCGGAGCTCTGGGTTGATGATCGCCTGGTCGCGCGTCAGGTCGTGCCGCTCGACGGGATCTACCGCTTCGAGGACGTGCGGCTCCAGGACCGGCTGAATCGAGTCGAGGTTCGCGTCTTCGACCGCCACCGGTCGACGGTTCCGGCGTCGGTGGATGTCTACGAACAGCGGCTTTCATCGCAGCTGCTGCCCGCCGGCGGGACGACCCTGGTCGCTGGCCTCGGCGCCGAAGGCCATCTCGCGGACCGACGGAACCGCGCCGGCGGCGCCGGATTCGTGCACGGACGCCGGGGCTCTAGCCTCCTCGGACGAAGCACGTTTGAGCTGGCCCTTTCGCGCCAGCGGGGCGTGGCCTACGCCTTGGCGGGTGGCGTCGCGTCCCTCGGCCCGTCGGCCACGGCGGCGTTCTCCGTGGCCTCGAATGACCGCGGCGCCGGCGCCCTAAGCTTCGACCTCGACGGCGAAAGGAACGGCTGGCGGTTCCTCGCCCGTTCACGGGTGGAGGAAGCGCGCTTTCGCCCCGGCGACGCGGAGGCCTTCGAGGATCACCTCGCTGAGGTCGAGTACCGACCGTCTGAGAGGTGGAGCTTCGGTCTCGTCGGCCGCTACCGCCGTGACGGCTCCGCCGAGCCCGTGCGATTCGTGCTGCCGACCTTCCGCTGGACGCCCGGGGGGCAACTCGCGCTGCGCGGCTGCCCCGACCGGAACGGCGACTACCGCTTTGACCTCCGCTACCGCCCCACCGCGTCGGTCCGGCTCTCCGCCCGCGTGCTTCGCCGGACCTCGCTCGCCGCAGACGTCGATCTTTCCCCGCGGTCCCGCGTGCTGCTCGGCGTCGATTTCGGGGACGGTCAAGACGAGCGCTACTCCCTGGCCTACGCCCGCCACGGCTCGGGGACGAAGTCGGTGTCCTGGTCCGCCGGCCCCGTCTACTCGGGGGGCGAGCTCGGCTTCCGCGGCACCGCCACCGCCGCGCTCGGGTCGTCGATCCTCGCCCGCGTCCTGGTCGAGCGGGAGCGCTCCGTGGACTCGGCGACGGACGACCCGTCCTCGGGCTGGCGATTCTCGGCCGGCCTCACCGCCGACCTCGGCGTCGCCGGCGGCCGCCTGGTGCCCGCGGATCGATTCCCGGTGCGGGAGGGCTTCGGCGGCATCGGCGGCGCCCTTCGACTCGACGGCCACCGCGCGGCCCTCGACGGAGCGACGCTCCTGGTCGACGGCCGTCCCCTAGGGCGGAGCGAGCTCGGCGGAACCTTTTTCATCGGCGGACTCGAGCCCGGGGTCTACGCCGTCGAGCTCGATATGGAGGACCTGCCCATCGAGCTCCAGCCCCTGCGGCGTCGCTTCCAAGTGGAGGTCGCCGAAGGCGCCGTCACCCGCGTCGACTTCGAGCTCGACCCCCGCTACGGCGTCGCCGGCCGGGTCCTCGACCTGCACGGAGAGCCGCACGTCGGCGTGACCGTAGAAATTGTCGACGGGACGGGCCAACCGGTCTCGACGGCCGTCACCGATCGATTCGGCCTCTTCCGCCTCGACGGCCTGCCCCGCGGCACCTACACGCTCAGGTCGAGACCTGGCGCCGACCGCCTCGCCACCGCGGAGCGCCTGGTCGTGGTCGACGATCAGTTTCTCTTCGGGCAAGACCTCAGTCCCGAAGCGCCCTACTCGGGCTAGGCGACTCCGTCACGACGGTTGGAATGTTCCGGTACAGTCCGTGGACCGCCGAGATCCGACCCACGGACCTCGGCCACTGCGCCATGAACGACAAACGCATCGCCGCCGTCCGCAAAGCCGCCCTCCTGCGCTTTCCGCTCCCGTCCAAAGGCATCCACGGCATTCAGCACTGGGAGCGAGTGCACGCCAACGCGGTCTTCCTCGCGAAACACTCCGGCGCCGACCTCACCGTCGTCCGACTCTTCGCCTACCTCCACGATTGCTGCCGCGAGTCCGACGGCAGCGACTTCGAGCACGGCCTCCGCGCCGCCCACTTCGCCGAGACTCTCCGCGACACCGTCCTCGAGCTCGACGACCGGCAGTTCGAAAAGCTCGCCTACGCCTGCGAGTTCCACGAACGCGGCCGAGTCACCGACGACCCCACCGTCGGCACGTGCTGGGACGCCGACCGCCTCGACCTCGGCCGCGTCGGCATTCGCCCGAATCCGAAGCTCCTCTCCACCCGCCGCGCCAAGCGCAGCGCCGTCATCGACTGGGCCTGGGCCCGGAGCCGCGGCAAAAAAGCGCACCTCAAGCGCTAGCCTGGACTCCCTGCCTGCAACGGCCGCGGTCCTCAGTGGCCGGCGGCCAACGCCTTCTCGATCGCCGGGGCTGCCCGGATCAGCCCCCATCCGCACGTCAGCAAGAGCAACCCCATCGGCAGCGGCACAAAAGCCCCCACCGACAAGCTCGGATTCAGCACCGCCTGGCTCGGATGGTCAGCCTGGTAATAGACCGTGATCGGCATGCCGTTCTTGTACTTCAAAGCCGCCGCCACCGCGTCCTCCCGATCCAAGAACTTTTCCTGCGTCTCGCCGAGCCGGTAACGATCGCCGGTATACCGCTGACCGTCGACGGTCCAGGCGTATCCCACCTCCGCGTAATACCGATTCTCCGAAGCCGTCGACATCCGAGTCTGCGGATTCACCGTCCCCACAGACACGTCCGTCCGCACCTTCACCGAGGTCACCTCGCCTTCCACCGGCGTCCAGCCCTCCGCCGAAACGCCCAGGATCAAGAAGTAGACGCCAAAGACCGCGAAGAAGAGGCCGAAGACGATAAGTGCGATGGCGGTGATTTTGATGAACATGGGGACCTCGGAGTCAGAAGAGAAGGAGCGCGGCGGGAGACACTATCTATACCCGCGTCGACAGGTCGTGAGATCGGTCATCGCCTTAAAGGCTTTGCCTGAATAGCGGGCTCAGAGCAAAGCTCGATGGGAACATTGAAGGTCACTGGCATCGGAATGCTTCGCCTGGGCTGAGCGGGCTGCGGTGATCTTTGGCTGAGCAATAAGGTCAGAGAATTTCGAATGACTGAGACTATTGTGATCCGTTTTGCGCGATTTTAGATGACACGGCGTTTTATGGCCCTCGGCATTATCGAAGTGGATTGCAAACATTCCGATGGATTTCTTCCGTCACTGTTGGCCGCGATCCAACTAAGCGTACTCAGGAGGTTCTCTCAACCTCTGGTCGTGGTGAGGAATTTGGTGACTACGTGAACCATAAGGGAGCTGATATTTTCGTCAGCTACTCGAAAGCTGACCTTGAGAAGGTTCAGCTTGTAGTTAATGGTCTTGAAAAAGCGGGTTACTCTATCTACTGGGATAAGAAGATCCGTGGTGGAGAAGTGTTCAGTACTGAACTTAGACAGAATTTAGAGTTGGCTGGTTGTGTTGTCGTGCTTTGGTCGACTAAATCGACCGATTCGGAATTCGTTTGGTCTGAAGCTAGGCGAGCCAAGCAGGGTGGGAAATACTTTCCTGTTCTGATTGACAACGAGGCCGAGGCCGCACTGCCACTGGGCCTTGACCAAAATCAGTTCAAGAAGCTCATCGACTGGGATGGTGCCAGCGATCATCCAGACTGGTTGGAACTACAGGCTGACCTCGCCTGCAAGTTACGGGCTAGCGATGGCTTTCGAAATACTGAGAAGCCCGAGTCCTCCAAAGGCACTCTTCAGTCCGAGCCGAGTGTCAAACGGCGACCAAACGGCTGGATACTGATGACCGCTGCCTTGGCCCTCTCGCTTTCTGTCTTGGGTGGGGTGCCCAGGGACCTTTCTGCGTGGAAATCCGATGCGCCACCTCCGGTGCCGCCGCCTAGTCCTGAGGCCAAAGAGGAGACGAATCCGGCTGTCTTTGAAGGTCCTCAGCAACGCGAGCGCTATAGGCTCGCCGAAGGCTGGATGGAGCATGGCACGCGTCTCGAAGGCCAACTTTTCGTTCGGGACGGTAGCTTCGTTGACGTGAGAGGGACTATCAGGTGTGCGAATTCCGCAGGCTGCTCCGATGAGATGATTGCTGAACTCGGCACTTGGCTTCTTCCTCTCGAGAATGTGTGGTTGGAGGCGTTTTGCTGGAATCTCGACGGTGGACCTGATGGTCATCTCACGGCAGGGGTGGGAGAAGGTAATCCCTGTATCTTGGTGATCGCCGAGTCCGGCGAGGTTCGGTTTTTCTCAGTTCACCGATGGGTCCGAGTGAAGGTGGAGATCAAATCCTCTAGGTACAGAGTGTCCAGTACACCAGGCCAGGTTGCCGAGCGCTATCGGATCAGGGAATAGAGATATCGTGGAGACTTCATGAGGTGGCCTAGAGCGGGCAGAAATCGGTTGTCGAGTCAGCGTCCTGGGTCTCTTGGCAGGGTTGCCGATGATTTTAGTGGCAAGTGACGAAACAGAGGGTCTAGCCTATAGGAAGTCGGGGAAACGCATTGGAGGGGCGTAGTGAAAAAATTAGAACTTTCGATTTTCTTTCTTTGGCTATTGGGCGTAGCGTTTGTAGGGCAGGCGGTGCTGACAGCTTGGGCGCTCAATGCAAGGCCGCGGGCCATGAATTCCGACAGATCTCTGGAAAAAGCGATCGATCTATCTGCGTATTTGATGTTTGGTGGCTCTCGCAAACCTATCCAAGGGCAAGATCTGGTAGGTCTCATCGACGAGGTTGGACGCATCGATGCGCGTTCAGTTAGGGACGATCGGACCCGTGCGTGGCTTCTGGCTCAATATGCTGATTTACTTGCCGAGAGTGGATCTCTTTCTGATGCTGAGATGGTATCGCGGCGTGCGGTCAAAGCGGGTGAGGCATTCGTTGAGTCTCGGCCCGTCGCTTTGAATGATGCGCTCCTGGCTTTGACTGGGTTTCGGAGGAGCTTGGCCCGGGTGTTGTTTGAGCAGGGTAGGTTTCTGGCGGCCCAAGCCGAACTTGAGGAGGCGTTGCATGTCCGTCGACGAGCGTTCGGAGTTGGCCATACCCTCACCCGTGAGATAGATGTCGATCTGATGAAGATTCGATTTGCGTTGGCCGAGTGTTCCGAAGTCGAGACGCAACTTCACGAACTAGAGTCGGCCCTTCCTGACGGAAGCTTTGATGACTTTAGGGTTAAGAGACTCCAGGCGTCTTGCAAATATCAACAAGGAAATTTCAAAGAGGCACGGAACCTCTACTACTCTATTCTTGAGAACAGCCGACATCTCCTCGACGAAGAGGATAAACTCTCGATTATCGAGAATATTGCGAGCTGTATGTTGAAGTTGGAGGTTCCAGAGCATGCTCTTCAAATAGATAGAGAGGTCTTGGAG
>JBCDKB010000285.1:0-11020 GCA_038747035.1 Acidobacteriota bacterium
CGTCACTCGGCACGGCCCGGATTTACGCCGGCAGCGTCGTCATCGACGGTGATCGGCTGACGCTGTCGGAACGGACCGTCGAAGTCGTGGAATCGCCGCCCGAGCGTGCGGCCAGTCGGCGCAGCGATCGATTCTCGCGCGGCCGCGATCCCTTCAGGGATTTTGATCGGCTTTTTGACCGCAACCGACGACGACAGCCGCGGGAACGGCCGGCGCCCCGCCTTTTCCTCGAAGCCGAGGTCGAACCCAAGCGCCCGGTGGTCGGCCAGCAGGTAGTCTATCGGCTCTACCTTTATTTCGACGTCAACGTGCGCAACGCCACGCCGTCGGAGCTCCCGAGCTTCAAGGGCTTCTGGACCCGCGTGATCCCGCAGCCGGAGCGAACGACCCAGGAACGCACGGTGCGGGATGGTCGCGAGATCTATCGAGCGATCCTGCTGGAGCGGGCGCTCTTCCCGCGGCGGGCCGGCACGCTCGAGATCGAACCGGTGGAGGCGACCATGACGGCGCTGGTCTCGGACTCGAGCCCATTCGGCAGCCTGATGCCGCGCATGCGGGATATCGAGAGTACGAGCAACGGCGTCACCGTCGACGTCCAGCCGCTCCCCGACCCGGCGCCGGATGGCTTTGACGGTCTGGTGGGCCAGCTGAAGGTATCCCTCGACATCGATCGTCGGGAGCTTGAAGTCGGGGAGGCGGCGACCCTGAGCCTCGAGCTCTCCGGACGCGGTCACCTGCAATCGGTGCCGGCTCCGGAGCTGGGCGATATTGAAGGTTTCCAGGTCATGCCGCCGCAGCAGCAGAGCGAGGAGAATCTGCGGGGCGATCTGGTCGAAGGACGACGCCTGTGGAAGTGGGTCCTGGTGCCGAAGCGGCCGGGAGTCCACGTTGTGCCGGGCATCGATTTACCGTTTTACGATCCCAGGCGTCGCGAGTATCGAGTGGCGTCCACCGAGAGCGTCGAGCTCACCGTGCGGGGCGCCAGCCGCGTTGTCGACGGGGCCCAGGACGTCAAGCTCCATCCGGTTCGGAGCACCGTCTTGCCGTCGCCGTCGTCCGGGTCTTTCTTTTCCAGTGCGTGGCGGAACGGTTTGGTGGCGTTGCCTTTGCTCCTCGGCCTCCTCGTGGTGGCGCTGCGCGGCCGCGGCGGAGGCGCCGGGCGCGCCGAAGGCAAGCGGCGGCTCAAGCAGGTCCTGGCCGCCGCCGGCGGCGAGGACAAGCCGCGTCAGGCCGCGGCCCTGGTCGAGGACGCCTGGCGCGAGTATCTCGAAGAACGCTGGGGCGTGGCCCGAGGCACGCCGACCCCGCAGTGGGCCGAGGCCCTGGCGAAGGCCGGAGCCCCGGACGACGCGGCCGCCGAACTGGTCCAGCTCGCCGACGACCTTCACTACCTGCGCTACGCGCCGAAGCTCTCGTCCACCGACGGCATGCGGGATGAAATGATCGCGCGCTCGAAGCGCCTGGCGAGGTCGCTGTGATGCGGCGGTCCCTGCGCCTGGCGCGTCGGCGGGGCTCCGGCCTCGGGGCGCGGACCTCCGCCGGCCTCTTTCTGGTCGCCCTGCTCGTCCTCGGCGCTGCGCCCGGCCTAGCCCAGGGAAGCGGCGAAGACGAAGACGCGTCCAGTGCGCCCGCGGCGGTCCCCGCGTCGGAGACGGAGCAGGGAGACCCCAGTCTGGCGTCCGCCGGCGGTGCGGTCACTAGCACCGAGGCCCTCCGTCGCGGGAACGATCTCTTTGCAAACGGCGACCTTGAAGGGGCCGTGGGCGCTTACCGGTCGGGCTACCGAGCCGAGGCGCCACACCCGACCTTGATCTACAACCTGGCGACGACCCTCCATCACCTCGACCAGCTCCCGGAGGCGATCCTCTGGTACCGCCGCGGCGAGGCCGATGACCCGTGGTTGCAGGAGAACCTGTGGCTGGCCCGTCGCAGCCTCGGATCCCAGCGCCTAGAGCTGCACGGCGTGCCGGGTCTCTTGGCCCGCCACTCCGGGACCGCGTCCGGTGTCGCTGTCTTCGTGGCGTGGCTTTCGTTCCTCGCAGCCTGCGTCGCCCGCGTGCCCCGGTCGGTCTGGATGACCTTGGTCTCCGCGGCGCTTGCGGCCTGGCTGGGGGCGGCGCTCGCTGACCGCTATGGGCCCGCCGAAGCGGTCTTGCTCACGGATTGCACCACGGCCGCCGGTGACTTACCGGCGGGAACTGAGCTGTGGCTGTGGCCGGCGAGTGACGGAGATCTCGAAGTGGCCGGCGTCTCAGGAGCTCGATGTGCGCCGGAAACAGTGGTTTGGATCGCGCCTGGGCCCTGATCGAGTATGATTTTGTGATGTTAGGCGCGTTGGGGAAGAAAACCGTGCTCGTGGTTGACGACGAGGAGCACGTCCGGAACATCACGGAACTGATGCTGTCTCAATTCGGACTCGAGGTCCTCACGGCGGAAGACGGATTGGACGGCATTCGGCAGGTTGAAATCGCCGGCGATCGTATCGACCTGGTGATTATGGACCTGACGATGCCGCGTATGAACGGCGAACGTGCTTTTCGCAGAATGCGCGATCTCCGGCCGGATATTCAAGTGCTTTTGACGAGCGGCTATAACGAATCTGAGGCCACGTCATTGGGGGAGCGCGGCATCGTGGGTTTTCTTCAAAAACCGTATGAACTCGAAGATCTCCTGAAGGCCGTCAAAGACGCCCTGGGCGATCGCTGATTCAGCAGCCGCGGGTCATCAAGCAGGGGCGCCGCCCTAAGACTCCAGAAACTCCGGCTCGGGACGTGTTCCGGAGCCCACAGGCCCTCGAGACTGTAGGCGGCCGGAACGGAGCCAGCAGACGACTGGCGCCTAAGGTCATCCCCTAAGCCCCGGGGAACATCAGGCCCCGCGAGAGCTCAGTCCAGGTTTCCGCCCGGAAAAGCTTCGTCGACGCGGGCCACGGTCGTCCTGGCTCGCTTCGATTTAGGCGGCGGCCGTTTGGCAGCGGCCCTCCTCGGGCGCCACCCTTTGGGGGAGGCGCGCGGAGACTGGGCAGGTAGCGATGTGGATAGACGCGTGGGTATGAATGAGCGAATCGTTTTAGTCGGGTCGGCTGAAGGCTCGTTAGCCGAGCTCGTCGGGACTCGGGTCACTCTCGTGCTCTTTCCACTGCCACCAAGCCATGAAAGTGGGGCCGTTCAGGGTCTTGAGGTCGCTTCCTCGGAGCGCCAAACAGGCGCGGTGGACGGAATCCTCGGCGGATGACGACAGCGAATGGAATGACTGAATGGACACGATGCCTCCTGGGTGGTGTGTCGGCCCCATAGCGGGTCCGACGGCCGTGGATGTCTGACGGCCAGGATTGGGCACCGGTAAATTGTAGAGAAGAAAGTATAGATACGAAGAGGGCCTGACGGGTGCGACACCCGAACAGTAGGGAAACCGAATGGTAGGTAGGTAAACGAGAAAACGCTATCTACCTACCGCGGATTCGGTATGAAGGGAGGCCGCAAATTGTCTGGCTCACCTCCTAGACTATCGATGGAAATAAGTATGCGTCAAGGCTTTTAGCTATGGGCGGGATGATTTCTTCAGATATTCGGACCCGTAGGCCGTGTCGAGGCCGTTAGAAAGGAAATGGTGAGAGTTTAGGCGCGGGCCCGTATGGCGATATATCTTTCAATGCATTGGATGGGCGGAGTGGTCCTGACGCTTCGGTCAATAATGATGAGTTAAATAGTTCTTTTATCCTGCACGTCGATTTCCCGTCGCTTCGAGGTCCCCGTGGGGGGCAGGTCAAGGGTTCAGGAGTTGAGGCTAATGCTGGGGTTAATCGCCGATTCCCCCGGATCGTGAGAGGAAAGTGCGTCGCCTCCCGTCTATAGGGGGGAACGACCCTGAGGAGCACGCTATGCACGCGACCACGACGAAGTCCCCCACCTCCGTAGGGGCCAGGCTCTCGATGAGGCCAGACGCCGGAGAGCGAAGGGGCACGGGCGCGCACGGCAGGAGACGTTTGGGCGGGCGGCGGTACGGCTTCGCCGGGCTCGACGCCGAAGGGAGTTGTTCCGACCAGGTCGCAGATGGCGCCGGAAACGGGCTGCTGGGCGGCTCCATCTTGGCCTTGGCCTTGAGCCTCGTCTTGAGCTTTGCCGGGCCGGCTTTCGCCGGCGACGCGGGTGAGATCGGAGGATGTGGGGACTCGGTGCCCCTGCGCGTGCTCGAGGCTGATCCGTCGACGTATCTGGCCCTGCTCGGGAGCCTCCAGCCGGGGGATGTGCTCCGCCTGGCCCCGGGTGACTACCTCGACGGGCTGAATCTGCGCGGTATTGAGGGGCTACCCGGGGCTTGCATCACGGTCGAAGGTCCGCCGACGGGGGTGGCCCGCTTCCCGGGCCGCAACTGCTGCAACACCGTGAGCCTCGGCGACTCGGCCTACCTAGTGATCCGGCGTCTGGAGCTCGAAGGCGCGGGCGGCCTCGGCGACGCGGTCAAGGCAGAGAGCACGGCGTCATACGCGCACCACATCACCCTCGAAGACCTATATATCTATGGCCACGATGTGAATCAGCAGATCGTGGGCATCAACTCAAAGTGCCCGGCCTGGAATTGGGTGATCCGTCGCAACACCATCGAGGACACGGGGACGGGGATCTACCTAGGGGACTCGAACGGCGAGGACGAATTTTCCGCCGGTTTGATCGAGCACAACCTGATCCGCGACACGATCGGGTACAACCTCCAGATCAAGCACCAGAACGGGCGAGCGACGGATCTCGGAGCCCCGGCGCAGGCGTACACGGTCATTCGGCACAACGTCTTCTCAAAGGCCCAGAACGGTTCGTCGGGGGCGGCCGCGCGTCCCAACGTGCTCGTCGGGCACTGGCCGCTGGCCGGGGCTGGAGCCTCGGATGAGTACCTGATCTACGGTAATTTCTTCCACCAGAATCCCACGGAGGGGCTCTTCCAAGGGGAAGGCAACATCGCGTTCTATCGCAATGTGCTGGTGAACGACGCCGGCGATGCGGTCAATATTCAGCCCCACAACGACGTGCCGAAGTCCATTCGCGTCGTCGGTAATACGGTGGTGGCCTCCGATACGGGCCTGCGCATCGCCGGCGCGGACGCGGGATTCGAGCAGCGGCAGGTCGCGAACGCGGTCTTCGCGGCCACGGCGCTCGTGGGAGGAGTCCAGGTCGCCAATGTGAGCGACAGCCGGGCCAATGCGGATCTCTACCTCGAGAATCCCTTTGGAGCTCTCGCCGGGGCCGATCGCCTCAGTGTCTTTCCGCGACCCGGTGCGCTCGTCGGAGGCGTCGACGGTGCGGTTGAGCTCGCCGGTCTCCCGGGCGGTGATCTCGATTTCGACGCCTTGCCCGCCCGCGGGGAGCGCACGGGCGCCTATGACGGCGGCGCCGCGTCGCCCGGCTGGGCCTTGGCCTTGGAGCGAAAGGCCCTGTCGTCGCTCTTTGTCGACGGTTTTGAGTCGGGGGACCTCTCCGCCTGGAGCGATATCGTGCCCTAGCTGGGTGGCGAGGTGCCTAGGGCTTTGCCTTGCCTTCACGAGATCTGCGCGGGATCTGCGCGGAGTCGTATCGCCCTGGGTCAGGGAAAATGACGAATGTTGCGTCGGCCCCGAGGCGGGCTTTGGGACTTCCCGGCTTTTTTGATAATTTGGGCGAAGCCATGAGGCCAGTATTGAGTCGAGTTTCTTTCGCCCGAGGTCCCCTTGCCTGAGGTTCTCAGTGACGGTTGAGATCCATTGTTTGGAACCGCGCCAGATGGGTGCGTTCCTAGAGCGCCGCCGTGCGACCCTGGCGTTCTCTCAAGAGATGAATCTCGCCGAGAATCTGGCGGAGATCCTGCGCAAGGCGAACGAATTTGTGCCCTCGCAGGCCGGGTCGATCCTGCTGGATAACCCCCTCGATAAGCGCGTCGACCGCAAAGACAATCGATTGACCTTTGTCGCCGCCTTCGGCGACCGGGCGGATACGCTGATCGGCCGCGAGATCGCCGGCGACCGCGGCATCGCGGGCCACGTCTACGTCCACGGGCAGGCTTACCACGCGTCAAACACCCGGGAAGATCAATTCTTCTTTTCAGGCGTCGACGAGATTATCGACTACGAGACCCACTCCCTCGTCGCGATTCCGATCCGCATCGAGCAGGACGTATGCGGCGTGCTAGAGCTGATCAACCGCCAGGATGCGCCGGAATACAGCTCCGAGGACCGCAACCTGCTGCGCATTTTCGCGGGCTATATCTCGATCTCGATCCAGAATATTCTGGACGGCCGCCGGGCCCAAGAGCTCGCCAAGCGCGACAACTTGACCGGACTCTTCAACGACCACTACCTCCACGTGGCGCTGAACCGGGTGATTGAGCAAAGCCTCAATCGTGAAGAAGACCTTGCCGTCATCTTCCTTGACCTCGATTACTTCAAGTCGGTCAACGATACCTACGGGCATCTCGCCGGTTCCCAGGTACTGCGGGAGATCGGGCACCTGCTGAAGTCCCATCTACGCTCCCACGGCGACGGGGTCCCGGCCCGCTACGGCGGCGATGAGTTTGTGCTGGTCGTCCCGGGCATGGGGCTCGACGACGCCGTTGACCTGGCGGAACGTATCCGAAATGACATCGTGCAGAGCCATTTCTGCGACAAGCCCGGTGACATCCAGCGCGAAGCCCTCGACCTCACCGGCTTGACGAGCTCCATCGGCGTCGCGACCCTTGAAGGACACGTGGAGGTACGCTCGTCCGTCGAAGAGTGCAAGAGCACGCTGCTCCGTTTGGCGGACGCGGCGATGTACGTGGCGAAGAAGACCGGGCGCAACCGGACGGCGATTGCCGGCGCCCCGGTCCAGCGGCGGAAGCCCGCCGCCAAAGGCGAGTAAGGTGAGGGCGCGTCGGGCCCCGGGTTCCTACTGGCCCAGAGGGCCATCCGATTCCGGGTTTGCTCTCCAGGGACGGCTATGGCGCCGTCCTGCGCTGCGCAGTATGATGGCGTTATGACTGTTTGAGACCTTTCCCTCGACATCCACCCGGCGTGTGCCCCCCAGGGTCAGTCCACCGGGATTACGCGATGCATGGCCAACCTGCCAGGACCGGTTCCGGCGATCTGCGAATCGCCGGCGGAGCCCCAGCTTGTTGTGCCAAACCTCTTCGAGGGTTAGACGGCCTCGGCGGCGCCGGGGCCCCACAAAAAGGTCTCAACAGCGATGGAAAAGAATCTTCAGGACGGCGAATGCCTCCTTGCCTACGGCTACACGCCCTTTCACCAGTCCCATTTCGACGAATTCGTCCGCCGCGTCGGCGTTGACGATTCCGATCTTCAACCGGCGCGGGTGCTCTTCACCAGTCGAGATCATCTGCGGGTCCTGACCGCCCACGGCGAACGCGCGGCCTCTCTGGCGGGGCTCTTTCGCCGCGGCGACGTCGATCCCCCGGCGGTGGGGGACTTTGTCGCTGTCGACGTCGCTCAATCGGGCGCAGGCCCAAGCGGCGGGGTCGTCGTGCGCTCTGCGCTGCCTCGACGGACGTGCATCTCCCGCAAGGTGGCCGGTGAGGTCACCCGGGAGCAAGTCGTCGCCGCCAACGTCGATACGATCTTCTTGGTCATGGGCCTCGACGGCGATTACAACCTTCGCCGGCTCGAGCGATTCGCCGTGCTCGCCCGCGAAAGCGGCGCCCAGCCCGTGGTGGTCTTGAGCAAAGCCGACCTCTGCGAGGATGCGGTGGGCCCGCGGCTGGACGCCCAGCAGGCGGCGCCGGGCATGCCGGTCTTTGCCATCTCGTCGCTGACGGATACGGGTCTCGAGGCCTTGGACGGGTTCCTCGGACCGGGGCAGACGGTCGCGTTGGTCGGTAGCTCGGGGGCCGGGAAATCGACCCTGATCAATCGTCTCGCCGGCCATCCGGTCATGAAGACCGGCGCCGTGCGCGCGGGTGACGACCGGGGGCGGCACACCACCACCCACCGTCAGCTGGTGCCTTTGCCCGCAGGCGGCTTGCTACTCGACAACCCGGGCATCCGCGAGCTCCAACTTTGGGCCGGCGAGGAGGCCCTCGAAAGCGCCTTCGGGGATATTGAGTCGCTCGCCCGGGGCTGCCGATTCTCCGACTGCTCCCACGACGGTGAGCCCGGCTGCGCGGTGCAGGGGGCGGTCGATGGTGGGCGCCTCGACGCGGCCCGCTTGGCGAATTGGCACGGCCTAAGCCGCGAGCTCGCGTCCTTGGAGCGTCGGCGAAACGTCGCCCATCGGCGGCGCGAAGAGCGCCGGACCAGCAAGCTCTACAGGCGGGTCCAGTCCGCCAAGCGGTCCAGACGCGGTTCTGGCTAGGTTCGGAAGGAGAGCCGTGGATCGCCGGCCGGAGGGCCGGAGGTCTACGGCGTCGCGGGCTCGCCGCCGGTCTCCGCGCCGTCCGCCGCGGGGGCCTTGGGGGCGATGAAATAGAGACGCCCGGGCTGTTTCATGACACCCGCTCGCCCGGCCGCCTCCTCGCCGGCGCCCCAAAAGAAGTCCGCCCGGGCGGCGCCTCGGATCGCGCCGCCCGTATCCTGGGCGACGATAAAGCGCCGGATCTGACCGTCGATGATCGTGGCTCCGTCCGGGCCTGGCTTCGGACGTTCGGTGACCAAGAAGCCGACGCCGCCCGGCGGCATCAGCTTCTGGTCAACGGCGAGGGAGCGTCCGGCGGTCACCGGCAGCCCGAGATTTCCGACCGGCGGTCCGTCGAGGAAGCGAAAAAAGACCACGGACGGATTGTGGTCGAGGACCCGGTGGAGCTGGTCAGGATGGTCTTCGAGCCAGCCGCGGATCGCCTGCATCGACATGCGCTCCCGGGGCACGTGGTCTTCATCGATCAGCAGTTTGCCGATCGATCGATAGGGCCGGCCGTTGGCGCCGGCGTAGCCGAAGCGACGCCGGGTTCCGTCGGGCAGGCGCAGGATGCCGGAGCCCTGGACTTCAACGAAGAAAAGGTCGGTGGCGTCGGCGGCCCAGGCCAGCACCCGGCCGCGGAGCTCGGGCACGTCTGACGTCCGGATTTCGCTCCGATCGGGGAAAGGCACGAGGCGCGAGCCGCGGAGCAGGCCGGCGATGCGGCGTCCTTTCCACTCGTCGTTGAAGGCTCCGAGGTCGGCGCGAACCATGCCGCCGGGGGGGCGGTAGATGGGCACGGTGTACCCGGGCCTGCGGGTCAGGCTGCCGGCGATTTCTGGCACGTAATAGCCAGTAACCAGGACGTCGCCCTTCGCATCTCCGGCGCGGTCCCCGATGCTCTCGAAAAGGTCGAAGTGGCGGGCGACGAGGGCGCCGAAGGCTTCCGGCGACGGGTCCGCTTCGAGCCAGGTGAGCAGCTGGTCGACCCCGGCGCGCAGCTCGGTGACCGAAACTTTGCGCGGCCCGTAGGTATAGAGACGGTCCGCGGGGCGGCCGCGCAGCCAGCGTCGCTGGTGGCCGAGGGCGGTGCGGAGCGGGGCCCAGCCTTCGGTGAGCGCGCCGTCGTCGATGAACGGCGCCGCGTCTCGCCATTTGACGGTGCGGAGGGCCGTGGTCGCGTCGACGGGCGTCGGCCCACCGGCTGGCGGGGTTACCGGATCGACTGGATCAACCGGATCGACTGGATCAACAGGATCAACAGGATCGACCGGGTCCACCGGATCAACGGGCGCGGCCGGACCATCGGTTCCTTCCGCCCCACTGATCGCGATCTTCGGCGTGCCCTGCTCGACATAGCGCGTCGCCCCGGCGCCGGTCATCTGCACATTGATCACGTCGCCCGCCTCAAGCGGCCCCTGCTCGGCGATGAGCGCATTCAGGAGCGGCGCGAGATCGACCACGTTGCCAATGACCTGCCCATCGGTCCAACCGGCGGCGACCGTCGCCGTCACGGCGCCGGCGAGGAAAGACTTGCCTCCGCCGAACGGCTCCGACCCCTTGCTGTTCTCCACCTGGAAGGTCAGCTCAGCCTCGCCGCCCTGGTTGCGCTCCGAGATCCAGGAGACGATCGCGCTGTCGACCGACGTGACGCCCGCGACGCCGTCCTCGACCGTGAAGCGCATTTGCACCGTCTTGTTGGTCTCGAGATCCGGCGAGAGGACCGAAGAGCCAAGCTCCACATCGTCGCCGTTGTTGAGCACCACCGCCGAGAAGTCCCCGACCGGCGCCGGCTCGACCGCGTCCGCCACGGTGAGCGTGAAGCTCGTGGAGACCGCGTTTTGGTCGTCGTCCGTCGCCGTGACCGTGATCGGGTAGGCCCCGACCCCCGCCGTCGGCGCGCCGGAGAAGACGCCCGTCGCCGGATCAAAGCTCACGCCGGCCGGTGTGGACGCAGAGAGCGTCAATGCATCGCCGTCGAGATCTTCGAAGGTTCCCGCCGGCAGCGTGAAACTCAGGCTGTCGCCCGTCTCCAGCGCGATGTCGGCCAACGGCGTCGCCACGGTTGGAACCGTGTCGGTTGGGTCGACCGGATCGACGGGATCAACCGGGTCGACAGGATCGACGGTTGTCTTCGGCGATTCAGGCTGGCTGCCAAGCTTCGACGTGATGTCCTGCCCGCCTTTGTTGCTCAGGCCGAGACGGTCCACCTCAAAGCCTTCTGAGCGGCCCGCGATCTCCAACGTATAGGTCTTGCCCGCCTCAAGGATGAAGCTGACGTCGATGCCGCCTTCGTCGCCGTTCTGGCCGCCGGAGGAGAGCTCATCGATGTCGACGCCGGACACGTAGAATTTCATCCACTTGTCGTCGTCGTTGATGACGGCGTTGCCGCTTGTCGGCGGATTGCCGTTCTCACCCTCGGCGAGTTCGCCGGTCTTGGTGTGGTACTTGTCGCCGTCCGGCACCGGGTTGAGCGGATTGCCGTCGCCGTCGAGGAGACGCAGGAACAGATC
This sequence comes from Acidobacteriota bacterium, assembly GCA_038747035.1. GTDB lineage: Bacteria > Acidobacteriota > Thermoanaerobaculia > Multivoradales > J023 > JAUIJL01. The sequence goes on from JBCDKB010000285.1 coordinate 10,862, forward strand.
GTTCTCCTCCGACGGTTTCGGATCCTGCTCCCGGCCGAAGCGGCCCTTCACGGTGAACTCGCCGCTCTCATCGGTGACGAACGTGTAGGCGATCGTGCTGTTGTCCGCAGGGTTTTGGAAAGAATTTTCGCCTTCCCAGGTGATGAAGCCGTCGCCGAA
>JBCDKB010000286.1:0-11005 GCA_038747035.1 Acidobacteriota bacterium
GCGCTCCGCCGCCTTTGCGCCATGAGCTCAAAGACGCCGGCTGGCTGCGCTGGCTGAGTCTCTACGTCGACGGTAAAGCCAGCGATGACGAGAAGAAGATTTATCGGGACCTCGGCCAGCCGCAGAAGCTGACGACCGACGGAACCGCAACTTCGTGGTGGTATTTCGAAAAGGGCAAGGTCTACCGTCTAGAGTCCGGCCGGCTCGACCAAGTGATCCCCTTCGACCCCGTCCGCGAGTCAGAAACCGGGACCAAGGATCCGGCCTAAACCGGCGGCCCGCCCGCCTGGAGATCGACATGCGTATGCATTCACCAAGCCGCTCTCTTCTCATCACCGTCGCACTCGCGTGCACACTCGGTAGCTCCGCGGCCTTCGCGCAGGAGGCCAAAGAAGAAACACCGAAGCCGCAGCAAGCGAGCGAAGACGGGGAGAAGAAAGAGGCCAAGCCCGTAGACCAGGACGCCCCGATCGCTTTCGGCGATGTCATCGAGGTTGAAAAGAAGCCTCAAGAGTCAGAGGTCGAACTGACGCCGGAACAGGCGGTAAAGAAAGCAGCCGCCGACAAAATCGCCCGCGAGAACTCGCTCAAGAGGCAAGCGCTGCGCGAGCTCAAGATGAACGATCCTGGCCCGGCCTGCGCCGACGGCATCATTTTGGAAGATGGCAAGGTCGACACCGGCTATGGCTTCGTCACGAGTGCCGTCATGGGCGAGTACGTGCAGCGCTTTGATTCCAAGCTTTTCCCCAGCCGGGATATCACCGAGGTCTGCGTCTGCTGGATCCGCGGCAGCGATGTGAATCACATCGACTTTGAGGTCGTGTTCTACAAGGACGCCAGCGGCCGCCCCGCCAACAGTCCCTACGCCGTCGTCGAAGCGCGCTCCGAAGGTCTCCCCTATAAGACGGTCAACTCTGGACGGTTCTATCCGGCCGCCATCGAAGGCGTCACGATCCCGGAGGGGGCCTCCTTTATCGGCGTGCGATACAACCCGAGTGAGAATCCTAAGATCTACATCTGCGCCGACCAGGGCCCCGAGACCGCTAAGGTTCCCGGCTTCCAACGCGAAGACCGCGCTAAAGGCTGGGACAACCTGCTGAATACAAAAGACTGGATCTTCTCACAGCACCGGGCGCTCTCGATCCGGGCGGTCGGCGCTAAGCCCGCCGAAGGCGAAGCGACGGCGGATGTCCCGGGTGAGGATGGCGCCGAGGCGGCGGCCGGCGGCGACGCCCGGTAGGCGACCGACCGGCGGGGTGAAACACTCCCCGACATGAACCCGTAGTGCCAGGCGGAGGTCATCCGCGATGTGGACATTCTTGGTCTGGTGCGTACTCTTCGTCCTTTGTTGGCCGCTGGCGCTGATCGCGCTGGTGCTTTACCCCTTCATCTGGCTACTAACGCTGCCTTTTCGGCTCGTCGGCATCGCCGTTGAGGGCGCCTTTGCGCTGCTCAAGGCGGTTCTCTTCCTGCCCGCCCGTCTGCTGGGCGCCCGGGCCTAGATGCGGTCTTGGCCCCTATCCCGGCGCCTAGGCACGGCGGTAGAGAATGACCGGTTGCTCTGGTCCGACCTGCTCCGCATTCTCAGCGATCAATTCCCCGCGATCGTAGAGATACTCGACGTGGGCGCCGGTCTCGAGCACCGCCAGCAGTACGTGGTAGCTCTCGACCCGCCCAAAGAGACTACGGCTCAGCTCCACGATCGAGCGGGGCTCGCGGCACAGGTCCACGACGTGGTCCAAGCGCTCCCGGTGATGCACACGGATCTCCTCGATGCGACCGCGGAGGTCGTGGATCGGCCCGTGGTGTCCGCCGAGGCCGAGGGAAATCCCGCGGAGCGTCTCCACACGCCCCAAAGATTCGAGGTAGTGCGCCATGCCGGTCTGGCGGGTGATCGACTCGGGCGACAGGTGCGGAGTGATGTCCGCCAGGACGTGGTCGGCGGTGAGCAGAACGTCGTCGACTCGGATACAAACCTGGCCGGGGCAGTGCCCGGGAACCGGGATCGTTTCCAGCTCCCCGTCGACGATCGAACCGCCGTCGAAAATCTCATCGACGCGCCCCGAAGTGAAGAGCGACTTGGTGCGCAGGTAGGTCGACATGTAGAGCGGACGCTTTTCCGCGTCGACACCGGCGGACTCAAAGAAGGCCTCGACCAGGCGGCTGGTCATGGCCAAGCGCTGGCGGTAGCCCGCCACGGTCCGGTGGTCGAGTCGGTGGATCCAGACCGGCGCCGTGCTCAGCTCCCGGACATAGTTCAGGCCGCCGAAGTGGTCGATGTGCCCGTGGGTGACCACGATCGCCCCCAGGTCGCGGAAGCCGACGGAGAGACCGAAGCGCTCGCGGACCTGCGCAAAGGCCGCCGCCAGGTCTCGATTCGACGAGTCCTGGCCGGACCCCGTATCCACCAGAATCGGCCTCGAGCCGCCCATCACCAGGTAGGCATTGCCACCGAAGCCCGGAAACACCTCGAGCGGCAGACGGAAGACCGCTCGGCCGCGGGCGGTCGCATAGCGCGTGACGTCGCGTGACTGCATGCTCGCATTGTATGCCCGCCGGGGCGGACGTCCCCGCGTCGATCCATCGCTTCGGGCCCCCTTTTGAACCCTCAATGCCATGGCCTTCTAGGGTCCCAACCCTGGAAGGCCCGAACCTAAAAGTCGCAACCCAAAGTCCCAGCCCCAATGAACCGACCGATACGGAGAACCCGCCCATGATCGCCCACCTCTTCCAGCGCGCCCCCAGCCTCAGCCTGCTCATGGTGGCCGCCTCGGCCGCCGCCTTCGCCCTGCCGGCGTGGGCCGACTGCGACCACCAAGCCAAGCGGCAGCTTTCTGAATCCCTCAGCGGCATCGACCGCGTCGAAGTCGTTGCCCGCGCCGGCGACCTCCGGATCGACGCCTCCCAAGGCGACACCCTCGAAGCGACCGGCAAAGCCTGCGCCTCCAAGAAGAGCCTGCTCGAGGACGTCCAACTCGTGGCCGAGCGACGGGGCAGCGTCCTGCGGGTCGAGGCGTCGATTCCCAAGACGTCGGGCTGGAACCAGTCCGCGCGCCTCGACATGAAGATCGAGCTCCCCGGCAACGTCTCGCTCGAAGTCGAGGACGGCAGCGGCGATCTGGAGCTGCGCGGCGTCTCCGTCGAGGCTTTGGACGACGGTTCCGGCGACGCTCGGCTCGACGGCACCCGCGGCGATCTGCGCATCGTCGACGGGTCGGGCGGCATCACGATCCGCGAGCACCGGGGCGACCTCGAGCTGCGGGACGGATCCGGCGACCTCCGGATCCGCGACAGCGACGGCCGCGTCGTGATCACCGACGACGGGTCCGGCGATATCGACATCACCGGGGTCAGCGGTGATGTCCACATCAAGAGCGACGGCAGTGGCGACATCGAAGTCGATACCGTCGGCGGAGACCTGCGGATCGGTTCCGCCGGCTCCGGCGATGTCCGCTTCCGCGACGTCCGCGGCAGCACCGACGTGCCGAAGGATCGCTGAACTCTCATAACGCCTCGAGCGTCACGCCGCCCCGCCCGCGCCCCCGTCCCGGCGCCGGCGGGGCTCGGTTTTTGGGAGATCCTTGACTTCGATTTGCGTGGGGGAGACAATTTCAGCGGCTTTCGCCCCAGTCTGATGAGTTCTCGTCCCGAGAACGCGCCGACTCGAGACGCGGCCCCACGAACGGCCTGAGACGGTCGACCCCCTTGACCACCCGGAACGGAAGTTCCCACCGGACGTGCCCTCGTCGGCGAGCTCGAGTCGAGCAGGAGCAGCGCCATGGCCCGATACAGCTTGGAGGTAGGATTTTCGACCGATGTCGGCCGCCAGCGTCGTCGAAACGAGGATAGCTACGCGGTCTTCGTGCCCTACCCCGGGGAAGGAAATCCTTCCCAACTCGCCGGACTGGTTTTGGTCGCCGACGGCATGGGCGGTGAACGCGCAGGCGACCGCGCCAGTCAGCTGACCGCCAAGCGGCTGCGCCACTGGTTTTCAACCGGCATCTTTTGCTCGTGGCCGCAATTCTCCGGCGACAAGCCGCTGCAATCCGCCCTCGCCCACGCGATTCGGACGGTCTCGAGCGAGATTTTCGAGCTCGGCGAGAGCGATCCGTCGATCCGCGGACTGGGCAGCACGGTCGTGATGGGCGCGATGACCCACCGACAATTCGTCTTCGCCCACGTCGGCGACTCGCGGGCCTATCTGGTGCGCGACGGCCAGATCCACCTGCTGACTTCGGACCACTCCTGGGTCCAGCGACAGGTCGACGCCGGCGTCCTATCGGCCGAAGACGCCCGCACCCACCCGCAGCGCAATATCCTCACCCGCTCCCTCGGCGACGCCATGCCGCCCGAGGTCGACGTGACCGCCGTCGAGCTCCAGGACAAAGATCTCTTCATCCTCTGTTCCGACGGCCTCACCGGAGGCGTGACCGACCAGGAGCTGCTCACCCTGGCGAGCCGGATCACCGAACCGCAGCCGCTCGCCGAAGCGCTGGTGCGGGTGGCCAACGAAAAAGACGGCTCCGACAACATCACGGCCGTCGTCGGCATGTGCCGGGAAGACGACGCGACGACGCGGACAGACTTTGAGAACCACGCTACCCATCAAATCGTGATCAAAGACGACCGGGTGGACATCTACGACGGCGACACCGAGGTCGATATTCCGCGTCCCAGCGCAGCCCAGCTGCGGGCCGGCGCCGGCGCCGGCCCGCTGGACGCCGCCCTCGTCGGCCTGGCTCCGTCGCCCACGTGGCGGACCTGGCTGACGGCGACGCTGGTCGCGGTCACCCTCGGCCTGCTGGCGAGCTACCTCGTCGAACACTCGAGGGGCGAGAGCCCCGCCCACCTCGACGACCCCCGGAGCCTGGCCTCGAGTCAATGAGCGACTCGTTCATCGGCCGCTCCCTCGGCAAATATCAGGTCGAAGCGAAGCTCGGCCAGGGCGGCATGGGGAAGGTCTACCGCGGTCGTCAAATTTCCCTCAATCGCCCGGTGGCCATCAAGGTGCTCACCGCCCACATGGCGATGGACCCGGAGTTCGTCGAGCGCTTCCGGCAGGAAGCGCGGGTGATCGCGACCCTCCAGCACGAAAATATCGTGCACATCTACGATGTTGACGACATCAAAAATGCCGACGGCGACGCGATCTACTTCATCGCCATGGAGCTGGTCGACGGCTACACCCTGAGCCACCGGCCCGGCGCCGGCTCGCCGGCGCCCCCCGAGCAGGTGCGGACCATCGGCGCCGCCCTCGCCCGCGCCCTCGACTTCGCGCACCGCAGCGGCATCGTTCACCGCGACATCAAAGGCGCCAACGTGATGGTGACCGGCGAGGGGCAGGTCAAGCTCATGGACTTCGGCATCGCCAAGTCCGCCGGCGGCGTCAAAACCGCCACCGGCTCTGTCCTCGGCACTCCGGAATATATGGCCCCTGAGCAGGCGCGCACCGGCTCTGTCACCGCGCAGAGCGACATCTACTCCCTCGGCGTGCTGCTCTACGAGCTCGCCACCGGCCGCCTACCTTTCACCGGTTCCGATCCGTTCGCCGTCGCCCTCAAGCACGTCTCGGAGATGGCGCGTCGGCCGCGGGACGTGGAACCGTCGATACCGGAGTGGCTCGAAGACATCATCTTGCGATGCCTGGCCAAGGATCCTGCGGATCGCTTTGCGTCAGCCGCCGATCTGGGCTCGGCCCTCCAGCGCGCGTCGGGGCGGCCCCTGGAGACCCGGCTACCGCCCGCCGCCGACGTCGCCGACGTGACGCAGCCGCTGCCGACACCCATCCCGCCGACACCCATTCGGCCGACGCCGCCGGCGCCCGCCGCACCGACACCGCCCCCTCCCCCGCCGACAGGCCCCGAGACCGCCGTGCCGCCGACCCGCCCGGCGCCGTCGGACTCGGTCCTCGGCACCACCGTGGCGGCGCCGCCCGCCGGCCCCACCGTCCCGCTCGATACGACGGCGACGCCCGGAGCGGCGACGGCCCCTTCGCCGCCGGCGGGGCTCCACCCGCAAACCGGGCCAGCCGCCGCGTCCCAAGGGGCTCCAACCCCCCCGCCGCCCGGGTCGCGGCAGACCCAGATGATGATCGGCCTCGCCGGCGCGGCCTTCTTGATCCTCGCCGCCCTCGGACTGTGGTTCGCCCTCGCCGACGGCGATCCCAAGGCCCCCCGGGCGGCGCCCCCGGAAGAAACCCCCTCCGCCTCCACCGCTGCGACTCCGAATGACGCCGGTGTGCGGATCACCGCCCAAGCGCCGGCCGCATCACTTTCCCCCCAAGAGCGGGCTGAAGCGATGGCGCGGGTCCGCGGGGCCCTCGACGCCGACGATGCCAGAGCCGCCCGGACCGCCGCGGCGCCCTTAAGCGGCGTCCGCGGAGATCCCGAAGTCGCGGCCCTCATCGCCGAAGTGGAGGCGGCGGAGATGGCCACGGAGGCGCTCGGCATCGTTGACGAGGCCCGCGCCAATAGCGACGTCCCGGCAGCTCCCGAGCTCGCGGGCGCAGTCGGCGCCGGGTCACAGCCGCCGCCGTCCAACCCGGGCGTCGCCATCGTCAACGCGCCGGCGCCGCCCACGACGCCACCGCCGGCGCCGCCCCGCCTTCCGAGTCCCGAAGAATTTCGCAGGGCCGCGGAACGCCAGAAAGACGCCGAGAAATACCACAGCCTCAAGCGCACCCTCGACCGCTGGATCCAGTCCGGAGGCGCCACCGCCGAAGCCCACACCTGGCGCGGCAAGGTCGACCGCTGGATCGAGAGCCGCGAAGACGACCTGCGGGACGAGCTCGAGGATCACCTGGACGACCTGGAAGATACCGTCGAAGATCGGGACCTCGAAGACCTCGCCGAGCTCTGGGCCAACCGCCCGGACGAGCAGACCCGACGATATTTCCGCCGGCTCTTCGAGCGCTACGCCAAGCTCCAGGCCGACTACGTCATCCTCGAGTCCCGACCCGTCGACGACCGCATCGACTTCGTCGTCGAGTTTCGACTCAGGGGCCGGGAGGAGAGGCGCGGACCCGAAAAGCAGATCCGCACCCAACGATGGCGAGGGCGCCTCGTCGACGACGGAGAGCTGCGCTTCGTTTCGACATTCGGCGGCTAGCCCCGAGGCGAGCTCCGGGCCGGGCCGGCCTATTCCCGATTGAGCACCGACGCCGGGTCGACCTTCGCCGCGCGCTGGGCCGGACCGATCACCGCTGCGGCGACCGCGAGCGTCAGGGCCGCGAGGGCGGCGCAGAAGGCAATCGGATCGTAGGGCTCGATGCCATGGAGCTGCGATTTGAGCCATTGGCCCGCGGCCAGGGCGCCGGCGAGACCCAGAACCGCGCCCACCAGCAGGACACGGAGGCCCTGACCCAGGAAGACGCGGAAGATCGCACTCCGATCGGCTCCGAGCGCCATCCTGACGCCGATTTCGGCTCGACGCTGGGCTAGGGAGTAAGCCAGGGCCCCGAAGAGGCCGACGGCGGCGAGCAGCAGCGCCACGCCGGCGAAGATCACCATCATCTGCGCCGCAAAGCGCTGCCGGGCAATGGGTTGCGCCACGATGTCGGCGAACGGCCGACGGTCAAAAGGCACCAAGCGCGGGTCGAGCTCCGCCAGCGTCGCGTCGACTCGGGCGGCGAGGGCCGCGGCGTCCACGGAGGGTCCGCTCGGCGCGACGGCGAAGCTCAAGTCCCAATTGCGATCGTCGGCGAACTGGGAGTGGGGCACGTAGAGCTTCGGCACCGCGTCTTCGCGCGGATCATGCCGCGCGTCGGCGACGATCCCCACGATGCGCCGCGGCTCCCAACCGCTGACGAAAACCGCCGATCCGATGGCGTCTCCCTCGGGGAAGTATCGCTCCGCCAAGGCCCGGTTGACGACCACCGCCAGTTCGGCTCCGACGCGGTCCTCCGGACCGAGGACACGACCGGCGAGGACCGGGATGCCCAAGACTTCGAAGCTGCTGCCGGCGACGCAACGGATCTCCGCGGCGGGCCACGGCTCCCCCTCCTGCTGCTCTCGGTTCTCGATATGGAAGGCCCAGAAGTTGCGATGCCCATTTCCGGGCAGCTTCGACGTCGCACCGGCCTCGCCGACCTCCGGCTGCAACCCCAGCCGATCGAAGAACGATCGATAAAATTCAACCCGCTGCTCGGGCTCGCCGTAGGCGTAGTCCGGAAGACGGAGCTGGAAGGTCTGGGTCTGGCCGGGATCAAAGCCCATTTCGGTCCCCTGGAGCTGGGCAAAATTCCGCGCCAGCAGGGCCCCCGCCGTCAACAGGACCAACGACAGGGCGACCTGCAGCGCCACGCCGAGCTCCCGCAGGCGACGGTCCGCCAGACCGCCTGACGCCGAACCTCGGCTGCCGAAGGCCGAGCGAAGATCGGCACGGGCGGCGCGGGCGGCGGGCCAGAGGCCGAGACCGAAGGCCGCCGCCAGGACCGCGGCCAGGCTGAATAGCAGCACCGGGAAATTGATGCTCAAGGCGTCGAATCTCGGCAAGGCAGCCGGCCGCAGACGCAGCAGCCAGCTGACCGAGGCCGCGGCGAGGCCGAGCCCCAGGAGACCGCCGACGGCGCTGATCGCGAAGCTTTCGATCAGCACGCCAAAGAAGAGACGAGGTCGCCCGGCGCCGAGTGCTGACCGCACCCCGAACTCCTGTCCGCGTCCGAGGCCCCGCACGAGGAAGAGATTGGCGACGTTGATACAGGCGACGGCGAGCATCGCGGCGACGGCGGCGAAGACGGTCCACAGCATCGATCGACTGGGGCCCACCAGGACGTCTTCCAAGGAAACGGCGCCCATGTTGAGGTGGTCATTTCTGAGTGGCTCGACCTCCTTCAACTGTTCAGAGAGCCGGGTCAATTCGGCATTCGCTTGCTCCACGGAGACGCCGGGCGCGAGCCGGCCCACGACGTTCATATAGTGATTGCCCGCGTGGTTCCTTCCACCCGGCGAAAGATTGTGGGGCAGCCACACGTCCGGCTGCCCTTCACCGCTCGAAGCCGCCATCACGCCGACCACCTCAAATCGCTCCCGGTCGAGCTCAACGAACCTGCCGACGGCGCCTCGGTCGCCGCCGAAATGCTGACTCCAGAACCCATGCGAGAGAATCACCACCTTGGGCATGACCGGCGCCACCAGCTGGACATCCGCGACCGGCTCCCCAGACTCCTCAGCGGCTTCCTGGGCGGCCTCGAGGCGCCCCCCCCCCACGAGTACAACGATGAAGTTAAGCGGCATCTCTTCGCTGCGTTGAAAAGTCCGACCGACGAGCGGCGTCATCCCTAAAGACTCAAAGTAGCCGGAGCCGACGCGCAGGACATGCAGGCGCTGGGGACGCGACTGACCGGTGAGGTCGGCGCCTTCGGGCCGATAATCGCTTATCGCCGCCAGCGACTCGAAGCTCTGGGCCCGCTCCCGGAGCTCGACGAAGTTGAACCCCGAGAAGAAGCCAAAGCCCTCACTCGGCGGCTGTTCGTAGAGCCGCACGATGCGATCCGGATCCGCATAGGGCAATGGAGCGAGCAGGACCCCGTTGACGACCGAAAAAATCGCCGTCGACGCGCCGAGGCCCAAGGCCAAGGTCAATACCGAAAGCGCCGTGAACGCGCGTTGCCGCGCAAAAAGAATGCGCAGGCTCAGATGGGCTTCATGGAGCAGGTTCTTCATCGGTCTTTCTCCCCGGTCATACTGACCCGGACATGCGGAGCGTCCGGCGTCGAGCCACGCCGAGGGAGCCCCCCACAAGGTTTGACACAGCGGACCGACGGCGGCGCCGAGGCGAGCGATGGACGACGCGGCCGCACGGCGGCTCCGACGGCGACGGTAAAGCGCCTGCATGTCTTCCCCGAAGCGCTCGCGGAACGGGCTCGGATAGAGCCGGAGCACGAGGGCGAGGACCGCGGCCCAGATATCGCGTGTCGATTCGGACATCACCGCCCCCCGCCCAGAAGGCCCAGGGCTTGCGCCCGCGCCCACCGCCGACGCTGGAGCTCAGCGCCGGCCCGAAGATCACGCTCACCCGCCGGGGTTATCCGGTAGATCCGTCCGGGCCGCCCGCGACCGGCGCGGCGCCCGGGACCCGCCGGCTCTTCGACTTCGATCCAACCGCGGTCAATGGCCTTCTGCACCTGGCGGAAGAAAGTCGCCATCGGCACTTCCTTGCCGGCCAGGTCGTCCACACCGTCGGCGAGATCACCGGCGTTCCTGGGCCCTTCGAAGAGCGTCAGGAGAAGGTCGAGCATCATTTCGGTCGGGGGGTCCACTGCTTTTTCTCTCATTGTGAGAGAAATACGACCCGACCCTCCCGGGGTTTCATCCCCCCGCTTCGTCGAACCCAATCGACGCCGGCCGGCGGACGAAAAAAACGTCGCTAAGGCGTCGCCGCAGGGTCGCGGTAGCCCGGTTCGTGCGGCAGCGGCAGTCGGCGCCCTTCGCCGCGGGCGGCTTGAAAAACCGCCAGAAACGCCGCGTCGTAGGCCGACAGGGCGCCATTGGCGTCACGCGGTAAGCGCATCTGGGTCGTCATGGCGAGCTCGAATTGCCCCTGCTCATAAGCCATCCAAGCAATCGCCCGCTGAAGCTCGCCGCGCTCTTCGAGGTAGCCGTCGAGCTCAAGAACGCGGTCGAGGTGCACCTTGGCCTGCGACGGATAGCCTTGCCGCAGCTGCAAGAGCGCGAGTCGGAGGGCGGCGTCGGCTTCGAGGGCAAAGCGCTCCTCGGTGTGGGCGAGCTCCAGCTGCTCGTGGGTAAGGTCTTCGGCCGCCTTGAGATCCCCGGTCGCCGCCCGCGCCCGGGCGAGGTTGCGACTGAGCAAGAGCCTGCGGGAGGTGTCACCGCGCTGGCGATAGAACGCCAGGGCCTGCTCCCACTGATCGGCGGCCACCCCGGCGTCGCCGAGACGCCACGCGACTTCGCCGAGGCTGGCGGCGATCCGCCGCTCTTCCCACACATCCTTCAGATCCTGGGCCATGGACCGCGCGTCGTTGAGCAGCCCCTCCGCCGCCTGCAGC
>JBCDKB010000287.1:0-11005 GCA_038747035.1 Acidobacteriota bacterium
CCCGGGTCCAGGTGTCGCCTCCGTCTTCGGTGCGGAGGATGAAGAAAGCGCCGTCCACGGGGTCGCCGTAGGCCAGGCCGCGCTCCGCGTCCCAAAACGCCATGCCGTCGAGGAAGCCCTCCGGATGCGCGTTCTTGAATTGCAGCGCCCAGGAGTCGCCGCCGTCGACGGTCTTATAAATCTGTGAAGCGTCGCCGGGGCCGGCGGACATGGCGTAGGCCACGCCGCCGGCGAAGGCGTCGATATCGCGAAAATCCAGCGCTTCAGCCCCCGGCGGCACCTGGAAGGCGAAGCTGTCGCCGCCGTTGGTGCTCCGACCGACGGTGCCGCCCGTGCCGCTCACCCAGATCTCCGCGGCGCTGACCACGGAAAGGCCCCGGAACGAGGCGGAGGTGTCGGCGTCGACGGGCAGCCACAGCTCGCAGGTCTCCAACCCGGCCGATGCCGCGGGCGTCGCCGCGGGGGCCTGGCCTTCGACCTGGGTGGGTTCGTCGGATACCGTCTGCGTCGAGGGGCCGCCGCAGCCCGCGGCCAGCAGCGCGAGCGCCGCGGTCACGCCCGCCGCGGCGGTAAAGCGCGGGATGCTCATACGTCGAACTTCACGCCCTGGGCGAGCGGCAGCTCGGTACCCCAGTTGATCGTATTGGTCTGCCGGCGCATATAGGCCTTCCACGAGTCGGAGCCCGCCTCGCGGCCGCCGCCGGTCTCTTTCTCGCCGCCGAAGGCGCCGCCGATCTCAGCGCCGGAGGTGCCGATATTGACGTTGGCGATGCCGCAGTCCGAACCGGTATGGGCGAGGAAGCGCTCGGCGTTGAGCACGTTGCGGGTGAAGATCGCCGAAGAGAGGCCCTGGGGCACGGCGTTGTGCACTTCGATCGCCTCGTCCAGGTCTTCGAACTCGAGCAGGTAGAGCAGCGGCGCGAAGGTTTCGTCGCAGGTGATCGGCAGCTGTTCGGGCACGCGCACGATCGTCGGCTCGACGAAGAAACCGTCGCGGTCGACGCGGGAACCGCCGTAGAGCACCTCGCCGCCCTGGGCCTTGACCGCTTCGAGGGCGGCCTCGAGGGCGTCGACGGCGCCTTGGTGGACCACCGGACCCATGAGCGTCTCGGGGTCGAGCGGGTCGCCGATCGAGATGCTCGGATAGGCGGCGAGCAGCTTCTCCGTCATCTCTTTGGCGATGCTCTTGTGCAGGAAAAGGCGGCGGGTGGTGGTGCAGCGCTGGCCGGCGGTGCCGACGGCGCCGAAGAGCACGGCGCGCAGGGCGAGGTCGAGGTCGGCGTCGTCCATGACCACCAGGCCGTTATTGCCGCCGAGCTCCAGCAGGGAGCGGCCCAGGCGGGACGCGACGACGGTGCCGACTTCGCGGCCCATGCGCACCGAGCCGGTGGCGGAAATCAGCGGCAGGCGGCGGTCGGCGGTCATCAGCTCGCCGATGTCGCGGCCGCCGATGGCCAGGTTGAAGATCGCCGGAGCGCCGTTGCGGTCGAGCACGTCCTGGGCGATCTTGGTGGTCGCGACGGCGGTCAACGGCGTCACTTCCGACGGCTTCCAGATCATGGTGTCGCCGGCGATGGCGGCGACGGTGGCGTTCCAGGCCCACACCGCGACGGGGAAATTGAAGGCGGTGATGATGCCCACCGGGCCGAGCGGGTGCCACTGCTCGTACATGCGGTGCTGGGGACGCTCGGAGTGCATGGTTTTGCCGTAGAGCTGGCGCGACATGCCGACGGCGAGGTCGGCCATGTCGATCATCTCCTGGACCTCGCCGAGGCCCTCGGAGAGGATCTTGCCCATCTCGAGGGTCACGAGCTTGCCGAGGGGCTCCTTGTAGCGGCGCAGCTCGTCGCCCAGCTGGCGGACGATTTCACCGCGCTGCGGGGCCGGCAGGCGACGCCATTCGGCGAACGCGGCGACGCTCGACGCGGCGACCCGCTCGTAGTCTTCAGGCGTCGCCTGGCGGACCCGGCCGAGGACCTCGCCGGTGGTCGGGTCGATCGACTCCAGGATCTCGCCGGAGGTTTCGAAGAAGGCGCCGTCTGAGGCTCCGGGGAGCGGGTCATTGAGCGCGTCGAGGCCGAGCTGCGCGAAAATGTCAGCGGTACGACTCATCGTTCTATCTCCTTTCGCGGCGGCGTCGTGCGCGCGGCGCCCCGTAGGTAGGCAGCCTTCGCCGTCGAATGATCGTTCAGGGTGAGTGAGCGGTCAGGGTTGGGGGTGCGGGGCGATACGCGCCCGCGCCAGGGGTTGGTTCGGGAGAGATGCGAGATTGCGGGCAAACCGCGGGGCTTGAGGCCGTGGGAAGCGGGGCGGACGGGCGTCCCGGGCCTGGCGAGCTCGGGCGAGCCGGCGGCCGATGGTGGGGGGGTGCTTCCGAGTGCCGAGACTATCGCACGGACCGTGGGCTGTGCAGGCCCCGGATCGCCGGGGTATCGCCGGGGTATCGCCGGGGTATCGCCGAGCGTCGCGGCGCGGGGTGCAGTCTGTTTCGCCGACGCGGGCTTCAGCGCAACGTCCCCGTCGACCGTACAATGCGGCGATGCAAGGCCGTCGCCCGAATCTGATCGCGTCGACGGCGCCGCTCCTGCCGGCGGGCGCCGTGCTCGTCTTCGCCGTCGAGCTCGGGACCTTTTACGGCGCCGCCGGGGGAGTGCAGGCGCTGGCCGGTCACTGCGTGCTGTGGATAGCGCTGGCCTGGACTTTGCCTCGGCTCCCCCGCGACGCCGTCGGGCCCGGGGTGCTGGCCTGGGGCGCGGTCGCGATCTCGGTGGCGTTTTCCCCCGTTCCGCGGACCGGCGTGAGCGCGCTCGCCGTGCTCCCGGCTTTCCTCGCCGCGCCAGCAGCTGCGGCGTGGGCCTTCGGGGAGGGCCGGGCCCGGAGGCGCGGAGTCTTGGCGCTTATGGCCGCGCTCGCCCTGGTGGCGGGCGGGGCGCTCGTCGCGTGGCGCGTTTATGGCACGCCGGGGGCCTCCTTGCCCCTCGGTCACCACAACCTCCTCGCCTCGTGGCTGGTGGGCCTGCTGCCGGTGACGCTCTTGGGTCGGCGGTACGGCCGCGTCGGCCTCGGATTGGCTGCGGTTGCGGGCGCCCTCGGGCTGCTCGCCCTCGTCGCCACCGGTTCGCTGGCCGGCTTCGTGGGGCTGGCGTCGGCCCTGGTGGCCTGGGTGTTTTTGGAGAGTCTCGCGCAGCCGACGTCGCCAAGCCGCCGCCGCGTCCTTGCCCTGACGGCCTTGGTCGCCGCGACGGCGGCGGCGGTGGCTTCAAGCTCGGTCCGCGTGCAGAGCGTGCTCGCCGGCGGAGACCTGTCGGTGCGGGCCCGAGTTGGATACGTCGAGGCGGCCTGGCGCGGTTGGCTGGAGCGGCCGCTGCCGGGTTGGGGCGCCGGTTCGACGCGGTGGACCCTGGCGGAACACCTCGAGCCGACGCCCGGGGTGCATCCGCCCGGCGAGGTCGTCGCCGACGCCCACCTCCTGCCCCTACAGGTTTTCTACGAGCTTGGCGCCGTCGGGCTCACGCTGCTGCTCGCCGCCGCGTGGTGGTGGCTGCGGCAGCTACCGATCCGGGCCACCCTCGGGCGTCCCGAAGCCCGGGCGGCGGCCCTGGGGCTGCTCGCCCTCGGGGTGTCGAGCCTCGGAGGCTTGGACCTGGGGGTCACCGCGCTGCCGGTTCTAGCGGCGGTCCTGTTGGGTCTCGTCGCCTCCTCCGCCGTGCCGGTGGAGGGGGCGGGCCCGGGAAGACGGCGCCTGGGGTGGCCGCTGGGCCTCGGCGTCACCCTGCTGCTGATCGCCTGGCAGACGCCGCGGGACGTGGCGCACCTCGCCTACGACCGCGCCCGCAGCGCGGACGTCGCAGGTGACGCCGCGGCGGCTCTACGACACCTCGAGACGGCCCGACGTCTGGACCCCGGCCAGGCGCTCTACGCCGCCCGACTCGGCTGGCTCGGCGAAGGCGGCGCCGCCGACGCGGCGGCGACGGCCGAGGCGGCGCGAGGCGTTGCGGCGCTGTGGCGCGGGGCGGGAGAAGAAGCGAGGCGACCCGGGGACGTCGACGCGTCGACGCGGGCCTACCGACGGGCCTGCGCGCTCGATCCGCTCGGCGCCGTGGCGCCTTTCCGGCTGGCGGTCCTCGCGCCGCACGGGCCGGCGGCGGCCTCCGTCGCGGGCCGGGCGCTGGTGGCCGAGCCGCGACTCTTAGCCGCCGTCGATTGGCCCCCCGGGCTCATCGAAGGGGCCGTGCGATTCGTCCTCGACATCGACGGCATCGACCCGGGCTGGCGTGTGGCGCTGGACTCGGCGGCCGCCTCGACGGCGGAGCTCCGGGAATCCCCGGGATTCGGGTCGTCGCCGGCGAAACTCGGGCTCCGGATCGATCGCGTGGACTCGGAGTCCGTGAGCCTCTTCGCGTTCCGCCGTCGGCCCTGGCCGGCGCTGCTGGCGACCCTCGAGTTAGAGCGTGGCCTGCTGCCGGAGATCGACCTGCCGCCGGCGTCGACGCTCGACCTGACGGACCGCCGAGTCTTCACGGATCAGTGCCGGCTGCGGTCGCTCGCGCGCCGATAGCGCAGGCTATGGGCGCGAGCTGGCCTCCGCGCGCCGCAGAAGCTTGGGTCAAGCAAAAGCGCCCGACGGATCGGGCGCTTCGTGCGGTGCTCGTCGGACCTGGGCCCGTCATTCAGTCCGGGGCTTCGAGCTCGAAATGCTCGTAATTCTGTGCGATGAAGGCGTTCCACTTCTCGGGCATCTCTTCTTCCGGAAAGATCGCCTCGACCGGACAGGCGTCGACGCACAGGCCGCAGTCGATGCACTCTTCAGGGTGGATATAGAGCTGAACCCAGTCTTCGTCGGCGCCGTAGATGCAATCTACCGGGCACACGTCAACGCAGGCAGTGTCTTTAACGTCTACGCAAGGCTCCGCGATGATGTGGGGCATGCGAATTTCTCCGGGCGGTCAAGAACGTCGGGGGCCGGACGGCCGATGAACGGGCTGAACCAATTTATCACTTCAAGATCCTTCGTCTCAACAGAGAATCCGGAGGCATGTTCCGCGAAAAATCGGAATCGTGGATCGGCGCCGAGCGTCGGCGAGGGTCTTTTCTGAGGCTTATGGCTCGACGAGAAGCGATCGCTCCGGCGCGAAGAGACGCACGCCGGGTTCGTCGGGGACGGCGCCGTCCAGCAGCCAATCGGCGACGGTATTCGCCGTCCACGGAGCGAGCAGAACGCCGTTTCGAGAGTGCCCGCTCGCCACCCAAACGCGGTCGTCGAGCGGTCCCAAGTGCGGTCGGCCGTCCGGGGATCCGGGCCGGAGTCCGGCCCAGGTCTCAACGACGGGGCGGTTGAGAAGACCGGGGAGCACAGAGCGGGCGAAACCGGTGAGGGACTCGAGGCCGCCGCCGGTGACGCGGGCGTCGAAGCCGGCTTCGGGTTCCACGGTGGCGCCGAGCAGCACCTCCCCGCCGCGACGCCTAGCGGTGTAGAAATGGCCGCTCCGGACACAGCCGCCGAGCGGCCAGTCGACGTGGGAGAAGCGCATCATTTGGCCCTTGACCGGATGAATCGGCGGCGTGGCTAGGCCACGGACCCGCGAGCTCCACGCCCCGGCGGCGATGAGCACAGCGCCCGCTTCGGTACTGTGCTCGGCGGACTCGGCGCGGACGCCGGTCGGGCCCGGGGTCAAGCGCTCGAGCGCGCAGCGGAACCGGACCCTGACGCCGGGCCGCGGGATGAGCTTTGCGAGGGCCTCGAGCACCCGGCGGTTGTCCACCCGGTGTTCCCCCGGCAGGAATAGGAAAGGTCCGGCGTCTGGGGCGAGGTCGGGGACCAGATCGCGGGCCTCGCGGTCATCGAGGCGGAGGATCGGCTCGCCGGCGAGAAGGGCGGCGGCTTCGAAGGCCGTCGCCGGTGCGTCGACGTGGTCGACGAGCAAGGCGCCGTCGTCGTCGTAGTCCAGGTCGATGCCGGAGCGATCGGCGAGCTGCCGGGCGGCGTCTCGCCAGAGATCCCTGGCCCGCAGGCAGACGGCGAGGAAGTCCGGGTCGTCCGGGACCTCGGCGAGGGGCGCGAGCATGCCCGCGCTGGCGTGGCTCGCCGCTCCGCTCTCGGCGCCGAAGGATCCGCCGCGTTCCCACAACTCGACCCGCGCCCCGCGACGTTCGAGCGCATCGGCGCAGAAGAGACCGACCAAACCGCCGCCGACCACCAGCACATCGGGGGCGGGGGACGGTCTGACGGCGGCGCCGGACGGGGCGGGCGGAGGGGATGGGGCGGAAGGCGACATCGTGGACCGGGATTCTGTGCGACACGCCGACCGTCAAGCAACCTGGGAATCGATATCTCCCGGGGCGAAGGCGGCCGCATGGATGGGGCGCTGGGTGGAGGCTCTGTGCTAGCATCGCCGCACCGCGGCGAAATTTCGCCCGGATGCGGCAGAGCCCCACGGCTTGCGCAGCCCACCGGAAAAGTGGGGCGTTGTCCAGGTCGGGTTCTGCCTCGTCCGGCCCGTGCGCCGCCCCTCCCCCGTCCCACCGATCCGACACGGACCGCCCCACCTGTGACCGCCGAAACCTTCGAAGCGCTGATCACCGGATTGAGCCTCGGCCTAGCCGCCGGCTTCAGTCCCGGGCCGCTCTTGACGCTCGTCGTGACCACGACGCTCGAGCGCGGGCTCGGCGCCGGCGCCCGGGTGGCCTTCGCACCGCTCCTGACCGACCTCCCCATCGTCGCGGCGGCGCTTTTGGTGAGCGCCATGTTGCCGCCTTTGGCCTTGTCCCTGCTGAGCGTCGGCGGCGGTCTCTTCGTGATCTACCTCGGCATCGACACGCTGCGGCGCTCGCGGGAGCCGATGCCCACCGAGGCGGGGGGCGATATGAAGGATCTTTGGCGGGGCGCCTTGGTCAACGTGCTGAGCCCCCACCCGTGGCTTTTTTGGCTCGGCATCGGCGGTCCGCAAGTCGTCGGCCTAGCGCGGACGACGACCGCCGGCGCGGCGGGCTTCTTGGGACTCTTCTATGCCGCTTTGGTCGGCAGCAAGCTGGTGATTGCTGTCGTCGTGGCCCGCGGCCGTCGCGCCCTCGGGGGCGCCGGCTATCGGCGGGTGGTCGCTTTCTGCGGCCTCCTGCTCATCGGTTTGGGGGCCTGGCTGCTGTGGACCGGTGGCCTCGATTTCATGACTGCGTTCGACGCACCGCACCGTAAGGAGCTTGACGTTGGGGCTTGAAGCGCAACTCGACACGCTGAAGAAAAGACGCTTGATCGTCGTCACCGGCAAAGGCGGTGTCGGCAAGAGCTTGCTGTCGGTGACCTTGGGCCAGAAGCTAGCCCGGGCCGGTCGCCGGACGCTGGTGCTCGAAGTCGACCCGCGGGAGAACCTGCACCCGCTGCTTGGCACGCCGCCCTCCGGCGGCGCGGTGGTGGCGGCGGGGGAGCGTCTCTACCTGCAGAATCTGAAGCCGCGCGAGGTCGCGGACTGGGTGGTCCGAAAGCAGGTGAAGATCGAGATGCTGGTGAAGCGGGTCTTGGATAGCCCCGTTTACCACCGCTTCGTCGACGGCGCCCCCGGCCTGCGCGAGATGGCGATCTTGGGTCACGCCCTGCGTTTACTGCGCGGCGAGACCTCGAAGGCGCCGCGCCTCGATACGGTCGTGCTCGACGCGCCGGCCACCGGCCACGGCGTCTACCTGCTCACCGCCGCCCGTCTCTACGCCGACACCATCGGCCACGGCCCCTTCGCCGGCTTCGCCCGCGAGATTGCGGACTTCGCCAGCGACCCTGAGCAAACGTCGGTGGTGGTGGTGACTTTGGCGGAGGAGATGCCGGTCCAGGAAGCGATTGAGCTGCGCGGGTCGTTGATCGAAAAGCACGGCCGAGAGCCGGAGCTTCTGGTGGTCAACGGGCTCTATCCGCCGGTGACGCCCGAGGACGGGCCGCTGACGCCGCTCGCACCGACGGCCGCGGTGGACGCCGAGTCGATGTTGGCCCTTTGGCGTCGACGCCGGGCGGTCAACGAGCGCGAGTTGGAACGCCTGGCCGCGGAATTGCCGGCGCCGTCGCTCAAGTTTCCGCTCCAGCCGATGGAGCCCGGACCGACCCTGGTGGACGCTTTGGTGGATCTGGTGGACGCGGCTGGAGGTGAGCGATGAGCGCGAAAGGCTTCCCGCTCGACTTGGAGCGCCCTGACCCGCCGCTGGTCATCGCCGTCGGCTCCGGCGGCGTCGGCAAGACCACCGTCGCGGCGTCGATGGGCCTGGTCTCGGCGCGGGCCGGCGTCGAGACGCTGGTGATGACATTCGATCCATCGCTGCGGCTGAAGGACGCCCTGGGGGTCGATCAAGCGTCCCAAGAAGAAGAGGTGCAGGTGCCGCTGGTGCCGGCGGTTCCCGAAGGGGCCCGCGGACGACTCTTCGCCAGCCTGCTCGACGCCCGCCGCACCTTCGATCGGCTGGTCGCGCGCTACGCCCCGGACGACGCGTCGCGCGACCGGATCTTGACCAACGAGTACTACGGCCACCTCGCCGGCCACCTCGGGGGCATCCTCGAGTACATGGCCGTGGAGCGCCTGTATGAAGTCTCGACCCAGGGGCGATACGACCGGATCATTTTGGACACCCCGCCGACGGCCCAGGCCATCGAATTCCTCGAAGCGCCCTCGCGCGTCGTCTCATTCCTCGAAAGTGGCGCCTTGAAGATCGCCCTCCGTCCGTGGTTTGACGGCAAGGGAAAGCTGAAGGTCGCCTCGGGCATGGGCTTCTTGGGCCGCGGGATCGAAGCTTTCCTCGACCGCGTGGTGGGCCTTGACCTGCTGCGCGACATGTCGGAGTTCTTCTTGGCCTTTGAGCCGCTTTTTGACGGTTTTAAGGATCGGGCCGTCGAAGTGGAGCGCCTGCTCGGCTCGGATAAGGCGCTCTTCGTACTGGTCACCGGCCCCGGGGAAGGTCGCGTCGGTGACTCCCTCTTCTTCGCCCGTCGGCTCCGCGAAGCCGGCTACCGGCTCGGTCCGGTGGTCGTCAATCGCATGCATCCGACTTACGAAGGGCCCGAGCTCGGCCCCGAGTTCGCCGACGGCGACAGCCTCTTCCGCTGGCTGGGCTCCCGTCACCAGGGCGGTCTCGCCGAGCTGCGGCGTCGATTGCCGGGCGATCGGGTCGTCGCGCTGCCCCTAGAGGCCGATGAGCCCACCGACCTATCGGCCCTGGAGTCCCTCGGGATGCGGCTGGTCGAGCGACTCAAGGCCGCGGAGGCCGAGGCGTGAGGCCGACGCCCAAAGAAGCGTCGCGGACGACGCCGGGCCTTTTTGCTGCGTTGCGTCGAATGTCGCGATGCGGCGATGCTATTGGTCGCGATGCGGCAGAAAAGGCTAGATGCCCCTTGAATGGACATTCAAAGGCTGTGAATTTTATCTCCACAAATCGCTGTAAAATAGAGACTTACGGCGATTTTGAACGATTCTTGCCGCGCCGCGTCAAAAAACGCTTGACGCTTTTGCCGCAGCGCGGTATATTTTCCTCGTCGATGCCGCGGTACGGCATGGATCGATACCTCAGGCGCCCCGCGGGGCCCGTCTCGATCTCGCCCACCACGACACACCTGCGGCGGGGAACCAACACCATGCTGGAAATCGAAACACCACTCGACACGCACAAGACCCGCCCCGGGTCCATGCGCAGCGCCAGCGCCGATGCCGTTCCACTTCCGGAGCGGAATGCAGGAGAAAAGTCATGATCCGCGTCATCAAGCGATACGAGAGCCGCAAGCTCTACGACACCGAAGAAAGCCGCTACATCTCCCTCGAAGACATCGCCCGCTGGGTGCGGGACGGCCAAGAGATCCAGGTGATTGATAACGCCTCTGCTGAGGACGTCAGCCCGCAGATCTTGACCCAGATCATCCTCGATGAAGGGAAGCGTGGAACGTCCTTTCTGCCGACGGATCTGCTCCACGAGCTGGTCCGGGCCGGCGAGAAGGCCGTCGCGACCGGCGTCGAGCAGGTGCAGGACCGGGTGGACCGGTTGGTGCAGCGCTCGATCGACCGACTGGCTCCGGTCCGCCGCGCCCGTGAAGAGATGTCGCAGCTGCGAGACCGCTTGACACAACTCGAGTCGACCCTGGTCGAGCTCGAGTCCGAAAGCTCGACGAACGAGGCGCCCGCGGCGTCCCGGTCTAGCCGCCGCGCCGCGGCAGCCGACGAGAGCTGATTCATAAGACCACTCGCGCCCGGCCGGGCGCACCGGAGAAGCGCCATGCCGGCGTTCCTCCTTGGCCAGACGCGCCTCCGGGGCGTCAGGAGATGACAACGATGAGCACTGCCCAAGAACTGAACGATCGTCTGAACCAAGTCGGTAATAACGTGCGCGACCTCGGCCGCGACGTGTGGCTCGCTGGCCTCGGTGCCGTCGGCACCCTCGACGAGCGTCGTCGCGAGGTCTTCACCGACCTCGTGGATCGCGGCCAGAAGATGGACGGCAAGCTGGACTTCGAAGTCCTGAAGCCGGTCAACGATGTGGCGGACCGCGTCAAGGGCTTCGGCGAACGCCTCGAGCGTCGCGTAGAAGACGGCATGGCGACGGCGCTCCGCCGCCTCGGTATGCCCGCCCGCAACGACGTCGAAACGCTGATCGAGCGCGTCGAGCGCCTGACCGAGAAGGTCGAAGGGCTCTCCGCTAGCTGACTGTCACTCCACTTAGTCGGGCGCCGCGACTGGCGGCGCCCTCACCTCGAGCACTTCAAAGCTAAAGAAAAAGCTCAAGGAAAAGCTCACGAAAGGAGCTTCTAGATATGGCCACCGAAGACAAAAAGAAATTCCAGGGTATGCCGGAAGAAGTTCGCGAGTCCGCCAACAAGATCTGGCTCGCCGGCCTCGGCGCCCTCTCCGTCGCTGAAGAAGAGGGTTCCAAGCTCTTCAAGAATCTGGTCGAGAAGGGTAAGGGCTGGGATGGCAACGGCCGCGAGGCCGTCCACGACGCCAAGACCGACGTTGAAGACGTGGTCGACCGCGCCAAAGGCCGCGCTGAG
>JBCDKB010000288.1:0-10984 GCA_038747035.1 Acidobacteriota bacterium
CTCGGACGACGCCTCGGACGCCCTCGGAACGCGAAGCGTCCGCGACGGCATCCACGGGCAAGCGGTGACCGGCGGCCTGACCATCCGCGGCACCACGATGCGCCGATTCAGCGATATGGCGATCCACGGCGCGACCTTTGCGGGGGCCGGCACGACCACGTGGAATGGCCTCGAGATCATCGACAGCCTGATCCAGGATTCCAATCGGTACCACATCGGCCCCGAAGGTCCGGCGGGTCTCGGCGACGACAACGCCGAAGGCATGGTGCGGATCCTCGGACTCTCGGGCACCGTGCTCGTCCAGAACAGCACGCTCGAGCGGGGGGGACAGCTGCTGGACTTTCTCACCGCGTCGAGCGGAACGCTAGCGATGACGGTGCAGAGCAGCAACTTCAACCGCACGCTGAAGGAGTTCTTGTGCGCGCCGCCGGGCACCGTGAATATCGGCAAGGCGGGAATCTCAGTGCGCGTGACCGGTAGCGCTGACCTGGATCTTTTTGTCGGCGATCCGGCGGAGGCAGACGCCAGTCTCGGCAACACCTTCTTGGACAATGCGACGGCTTCCATCGTGGTGCTTCACGACACTGCGAGCGCGACGGGCGAGATCGACACGATCATTTCGCGCAACACGTTCCGGGTCCTTGACCACCTCACCGGACCCGCGGGATGCCCAGCCGGAAGCTTTCTGTTCAATACCGCCCAGGGGGGTGTCTTCCTGGGGCCGGGAGCCGGCGACTTTGAAGGCATCGTGTCCAACAATCTCTTCGACCAGGTCCAGAACGCTAACGGCGGCATCGGTCAGCTGTCGGTCACCTTCGACGACGGCGGCGATGGCGAGCTCATCGTCCGCGGCAACAACTTCCAGCTGCCGTGGGATGCGTCGGTGCGTCTGCTCGCCGACGGCAACAATAGCGCCGCGGTTCTTTTCGGCGGCCCCGGAGCGGGGCAGGCCAATACGTATACCGACGGTGTGGTCGGCGGCGCGAGCGACGACCTCGGCGGTCCCTCGACGTCGCCGTTCAATCCGTGGTCAGTGAACGTCCGCAACGGCGGACGCCTGGATCTCAAGATTGACAGCGAGATCCTGCCTCAGCACGATGACGTTTTCTCGGCCTTCCCAAATTCCTTTGACGCCAGCATCAACCCCACGGGGGGAACGCTGAATCTGCACATCACCGATTCCGTCTCTCCGGATGGCTACCGCTTCGACATCGCGGCGGGAACCGTCAATCTCTTCAACGAGGAGAACGTTGGCGGCTGTCCGATCAGCGCTGCGCAGATTCTGGACGACAACGGCAATACCGGCGGCGGCAACTCGGACGCCACCGATCCGCCGACCGTGGTCGGGGGTGGCGGGGTCACCTGCTCAACGACAGCGCCTGCGGCGCCTTCCGTGATGATTCCTTGACGCGAAGACTGATCGTTCACTACCCAGGAGGAGGCTCCTTATGTCGGAACCATTCCTAGCCGAAGTCCGAATCGTCGGCTTCAACTTTGCCCCGAGGGGCTGGGCATTTTGCGATGGCCAGATTCTGCCGATCAACCAGAATCAGTCCCTCTATTCACTCCTCGGGACCACCTACGGTGGTGACGGTCGCACGAGCTTTGCGCTTCCGGATATGCGCGGACGGGTACCGATGCATGTCGGCGCTTCAAATGGCACGGAGCATCGCGAAGGCCAGAAAAGCGGCGAAGAGACGCACACCCTGGCCGCGAGTGAGATGCCTCAGCACGATCACGCGATGCATGGGACCAGCAATGCGCCTTCTTCAACGAGTCCCAGCAACGCCATGCCGGCCCAAGCGCCGACCTCCGTCGGGAATCTCTATCGGCAAGACACAATCAACGCGACCTTTAGGAGTGCCTCCATACTGAACGTCGGTGGCGGCCAGGCCCACAACAATATGCAGCCCTACCTCGCTATCAACTTCGTCATCGCCCTCCAAGGGCTTTTCCCGTCGCGGAACTAAGGAGCTGTTATGTCAGAACCTTTTGTGGGTGAGGTCCGAATGTTTGCCGGTAATTTTGCGCCGCGCGGCTGGGCTTTCTGCGACGGCCAGCTTTTGGCGGTATCGCAGAACGACGCGCTCTTTAGCCTGCTCGGGACGATCTACGGCGGAGATGGCCGCACTACATTCGGCCTCCCGGACCTGCGCGGCCGGGTTCCGATTCATCCCGGATCCGGGCCGGGTCTGAGCCCACGGAGACTCGGGGCCAAGGCGGGGTCCGAGAAGGAGACGCTGACGGTGAACCAGCTCCCTTCCCATACCCATGACTGGCGGGTGTCGAACGCTGCGGCCACCGAAAGATTGCCGACGGGTGGGGCATACGCACAGCACGCCGCGTCAGATTTCTACAAACAGAATCCGGCAACTAGCGTCAATATGAACGCGGCCGTGATCAGCGGCATCGGCGGTAGCCGATCCCACTCGAACCTCATGCCTTTCCTGTGCATCAACTTCATTATCGCCCTTTTCGGGATCTACCCCTCCCGCCACTAAGGAGTCCAGCATGTCGGAACCATTTACCGCAGAGATCCGGATTTTTGCCGGAAATTTTGCCCCCCGCGGCTGGGCCTTTTGCAATGGGCAGCTGCTGCCGGTCTCACAGAATACGGCGCTCTTTTCGCTCATCGGCACGACCTACGGCGGCGACGGTCGCTCGACGACCGCGCTGCCAAATCTCAAGGGGCGCGTCCCCATGCATCCGGGCCGGGGCCCCGGCTTGACCTCGCGGCGGCTCGGCCAGCGGGGCGGCTCGGAAATGATCTCGCTGAGTGAGGCACAGATGCCGAATCACACCCACACCGCGAGGGGAGCCGACGAGTCGGCGAACGAGCGCACACCGGGAAACACGGCAGAGACGGCAAGACCGCTCGGCCGGGGCTTCTTCACCTACAGCCAGAAGACCTCGTCTCAAGTGGCCATGGCGTCGACGGGCAATACGGGCGGTAGCCAGCCGCACAACAACTTGCAGCCGTATATCGTGATGAATTTCATCATCGCGCTGGTTGGTCTCTACCCGTCGCGGAGCTGATGACCGAAGAACCGGCGCAAGACGCCCGATACTTTCGGTCGCAGCTGCCGGAGGGCCGCTCGGGGGATTGGACCCTCGAGCGGTTCACCGTCCCGGTCGACCCGAGCTACGATCCCGCGCTGGACACTCGGCCACACTTCGCGCGTCGGTATCCGGGGAGCTACCTCCTGCTTCGTCGGGGTGAAGTCCAGTTCATGACGGACCTCTACGACGAGTGGTGGACCCAGCGCGTGGTCCTGGAACAGGCGGCTCAGCGCGGCGGGCGCATACTCATTTCGGGACTCGGGATCGGCATGATCGTCGAGTCGCTTTTTCGCGCGGATGAAATCGAAGTGGAGGACATCACCGTCCTCGAGAAGTCGCCCGACGTGATTGGCCTCGTCGCCCCGACGCTCAGGGTCCGCTACGGCGAACGTCTACAGATTATCGAAGCAGACGTCTTCACATGGACGCCGCCCGCAGGCCGGCGATACAGCGTCATATGGCACGACATCTGGCCAAGTCCTTACGACGTGAAGTCGGAAACGTCAGCGTTATGTGACCGCTATGCGCCGTGGGGCGACTGGGTCGGGACCTGGCCAGACGAGCACCGTGACGCCTATGCCGCGATGGCGTGATGACACCAGAGTCCTGGGCCTCCCGGCGCCTCCCAGGCTGTTACGATTCCACTGGATATGATGAAAAAAACGAGCCTCCGCCCGGTCATGGACGACGACTGGGAGTTCCTCTACCGCGTCTACGCCGACACGCGGGAAGAGGAGCTCCGGCAAGTTCCCTGGAGTCGCGAAGAGAAGGACGCGTTCTTGCGCTTTCAATTCGACGCCCAGCGGAAATACTACGCGGATGTCTTTACTTCAGCGGACTACTACGTGATTGAAGTCGCCGGCGAGCGCGCCGGGCGCCTTTATCTCGACCGCCGAGAAGACGAGATTCGCCTCATCGACATCGCGCTGCTGAGTGACTTCCGGGGCCGCGGGCTCGGCGGCGAGCTGATGGCCGATGTCCTGGCGGAGGGGCAGCGAAAAGACCTTCTGGTGCGCATTCACGTCGAGCAGAACAACCCGGCGATGCGGCTCTACAAGCGTTTAGGCTTTCAAAAAATCGAAGAACAGGGCGTCTACTGGCTGATGGAGTGGATGCCCACCTCGGTGGAGAAGACCCATGTCGGATGAACTTACGGCGGCCCTCTTTAGCCCCCACGTCAACAAGACCTTCCGAATCACCGCCGAGGAGGAAGCTTTCGACGCGGAGCTCATCGAGGTCAAGGGGATCCGGAGCGACACCGAGCGGTCCGACAAGTCACCTTTCGCCCTGCTCTTCCGCGGTCCGAAGGGGCTCATCTGCGAGCAGCAGATCATGACGATCTCGAACGACGGCGCCGGTGAGTATGCCCTCTTCATGGTACCGGTCGGCCCCGACCCCGACCACGAGAGTCGCGGGATTCTCTACGAGGCCGTCTTCACCTGAGCCCGCTGGCCCGCGGTCGCCGACGTCAGGCGACCTCGGCGAGGGTGTCGAGCACCTCGTTCTGCTCCGCCTCCGTCATATAGGCAAAGAGGGGCAGGTTGAGCACCCGCTGGCACAGGGCGTCGGCCCGCTCGCCACCGACCCGGGCGAGCAGCGCCTCGCCAGCGCCCGGCTGCTTCGACATGGCGCCTGGGTAGACCCTTCCGGAGCCGATGTCCTTCGCCTTCAAAGCGTCGGCGAGCCGGGTTCGCTCTTCCAAAGCGGGCAAGCACACGTTGAGGTAGCCATTGCCGACGAACTCCGCCGGTTCACTGACGGTCGGAATGCCGAGTTCAGCCAGACGCTCGAGGTAGCGCTTGGCCAGCGCCCGACGGCTGTCCAAACGGGCATCCACGTAGTCCAAGCTCAGGTTCAGGAAAGCCGCGTCATAGCCGCCGAGGCGGCTATTCCAGCCGATCAGGCCGTGACCGTAATGGGTCGTCCGTCCGTGGTTTCCGAGCTGTCGGACGGTGGCCGCGAGCCCTTCATCGGACGCGATCACCGCTCCCGCGTCACCGCACGAACCGAGAACTTTCGCTGGGTAGAAGGAGATTGTCGCCAGGTGGGCGCCTTCGAAGATCGAGCGGCCGCGGTAGGTGGTGCCGAAGGCTTGGGCGGCGTCTTCGATGAGGGGAATCTTCTGATCTCGGCACAGTCCGCGGAACTCGTCAAGGCGGGCCGAGCCCCAGCCGTAGAGATGGACCAGGATGGCTGCCTTGGGTTGGTGCTCGGCGACGGCCTGCTCGAAGAGCTCGAAATCCATCTGGAGATCGCCGAGGTCGATATCAACCGTCACGACCCGGCCGCCGCAGTTCACGACGGCTTCGAAAGTCGCCCAAAACGTCGCATCGGGGATGAGCACCGTGTCTCCGGGTCCGACGCCGGCGGCGCGCAGGGCCAGCTGGAGGGCATCGGTGCCGTTAGCGCAACCCACGGCATGGAGTCCGCCGCAGCGTTCGCCCAGACGCTGCTCGAATTGGGCCGCCTCGGGCCCGCCGACGAATTGGGTATTCGCCGCGACCCGCGCTGAGATCTCGGCCCAGCGGTTCAGAAAATCATCTTCAAATCGTCGGAGATCAATAAACGGCACCGCCATGGTGGGGCTCCCGTGTGTTCATGAATTGGATCCGCGGAGTATAGCCAAAGGGTTGGCAGTCGCCGGGCGGCCTGTGAGAAGATTCGGTGACAGGCTGTTCGTTCGAATTCCCTTGGTGCTCAGACGTGGAAAGACCTAAGAAAGCCGCGACTCGCTCCCAAATCATTAGCTTCAAGCTGCTCGATCTCCTGCCGACCATGACGCCGGACGAGCAACTCGAAGTGTTTGAGCGGGTTATCAAAAGCAAGAATCCGGCCGTCAGACCGCGCGCCCTCGGCCTGGGGGCTGCGATCCTCAGCAATTCGCGCTTGCTGGAATACTTGCGCGAAGAAGATGACGTCCGGCGCAACGCCGCCGTTGAGATTCTGAAGCTGCGGCGCCGCCGGTCTTTGAATCTCGCCTGCTATCTGCTCGAGGACAAGGATCCCGACGTGGTCTTGCAGGCGGTTCAGATCCTTTCCCACCTGCGGGACCGCGGCGCCCTCGACGCCCTGCTCAAGGTGCTCGAGCATGAAGATCCGAACGTGGTGCAGGAAGCGATCGTGGCCCTCGGGCGCATCGGTGACGTGAGGGCGCTCCCGGGAATCCGACGTTTTCTGAAGGCGGAGCCGTGGCTGCAGGTCGCGGCCATCGAGACGATCGGCCGCATCGGCTCGCCGGAGGTGATCCCGGACCTCGAGCCGTTGCTCGACGAGCCGGTGCTGCAGGCTTTGGTCACCGAGGCCCTCGCGAAGATTGGCGGCAGCCAAGCCGTGGCCGTGCTGGCTCGCTACTGGCTCTCGCGATCCGAGGAGCTCCGACTGGAGTCGAATCTGCGCCGCCTCGCCGAGATGCTCGAAGGTCTAACATCGCCGCCGCCGGAGGTGCCGGGCTTGGAAGAGGCCCTCGAGGAGCAGGTCCGCGCGGGCGACAAGGACCTCCGCATCCAGGCGGTGCGCTGCCTGGTCGCCCTCCGCGGATCGAACCGCGGGCTCTGGATGTTCTGAGACCGACCCGGATGTTCTAAACGCCCCGGATGCCTTGAGTCGAGCCAGGTGTCCTAGGCCGAGCCCTTTAAAGCCTCGATGATCTCGAGGATCTTGACGTCCGCTTCGAGCAGCGGGAGCGGGGCCGAACCGGCTCCAAAGTGACCGCCGCCCCCGTAGTCCGACATCAGCTCGCCGACGGAGACGTCACAGGTGCGGTTGAAGATCGAATGGCCGACCTGGACCATCACCGCGTCTTTCTTGCGCGTGAACTGGGCGCGGACTGAGACGTTCGACTCCGGGAAGAGCGTGTAGATCAAGAACCGGTTGCCGACCGGCGGGTTCGGCGTGCCGCGGAAGTCGCTGAAGACCACGCTGCCGTCGAGGCGGGATCGCTGCGCCAGCTCCCAGCAGAAGGCCTCGTTTTGCTCGAACATGGCGCGGATGCGCTCACTGACTTCGGGCAGCACGAGCACCTCGTCGAGGGGCTTTCCACTGAGCCATTGGAGGCACTGGCGAAAGAAGCCTTCGTGGTCGACGTGGCCCGTCCTCGGGTCGACGGTGAAGCCGAGGAGGATCCACCCCTGCGGCTGGAGGACGTCTTTCTCTTGGAGCTGGGCCGCATCAAAGAGGTCGGTCTCGGCGACCATTCGGGTGTGCTTCTCGGGCTTGCCCAGGTATTCCCACACGAGCTGGGCGGCGCTCGGCGCCTCGCGATGGAGGCCTTCGAAATCCGCGGGCGGCTTTTCGTTCGACTCGGTGAGGAGGTGGTGGTCAAACCAACGCCCGCAATTCGGATGGTAGGGCAGGTTGGCGAGCGTGTCCTGCGGATGAATTTCGACGATCTTGTCGGTAATGTCCTGGGGATGGACGAGCACGATCTCGTCAAAAGCCTCGTGCTCTGACAGCATCAGGGCACAGGCGAGACCGTCCAAGTCTGCGCGGGTCACAAGTCGCATCAAAATCCTCCGGCTCTTAGGGGTCACGATTATTCCCCAGCCGGCGTGGGAATGAAAGCGTCCTAGGGCCCGCCCGGTAGGATGTCCAGCCTTGGAATGATGAGTACGTCCGAAGCGAATCCTCTCCGCGCCCACGCGAGCACCGCAGAATCGGCGGCGGCGCGCCCCCGGCGTCGTCACTGCGCCGCCGTCTCGGTGGCGGCCGCGGTCCTCCTCCTGCTGCCCTTCGCGGCGGTCAACGTGGTCCCGAGCACGGATGTGCCCCAGCTCATGGCCCAGCTCGTGCTGCTCGAGGACCGCGGCGGCGGGGAAGAGTTCACCGTCCAGTGGTGGCACCCCAATAAGCTCGGCTACCTGCCCTTGGCTTTCGGTCGCTGGACCGGGACCAGTGGCCTCGAGCTGGTGGTGCTGGCCTGGATCGCATCGTTCTTCCTCGTCGCCCGACGCCGGGAGAGGAGTGCGGCACACGCCGCGCTCGCGTCGGCCTTGGTATTCAACATTTCGTTCCACTGGGGCTTCGTCAATTTCCTCCTCGGCGCTCCGCTTTTCGTCTTGTGGATCGACTCGGTGGACCGCGACTTCGCGACGCCCGACCGCCCACCCTCTAACCGTCAAGGCCTGGCTTTCCTCGTCCTGGGGATCCTGCTCTACGCAGCCCACGTCCTCTGGCTCGCGGTCGCCCTGCTCTGGCTCGCCGCCGAGGCGACCCGCAGACGCAGCATCTCCCAACTCCTGAGGCGCCTAGCGTGGCTCGCCCCTGTCCTCGCCGCCGTGGTCGCTTGGTATGCCTTCTTTCGGGAAACCGGCGTCGACCAGCGCTTATTCTGGGGCCAAATGCCGTGGCAGCGCCTGCACCCGGGGTGGTGGGTGGAAAGCCTCTTCGGAGGACTGCGGGGTCGCGCCGAACCCGCGCTGGCGATCGCGATCCTGCTATGGATCGGCCTCGGACTCATTCAGCACCGCCATGAGCCCGGCTTCGGCGCCGATAGGGCGCTACGCAACGCGGGCCTTCTCTTGCTCGTCCTCGCCTTTACGCTGCCCGCGGT
The DNA here is from genome assembly GCA_038747035.1 of Acidobacteriota bacterium. Taxonomy (GTDB): domain Bacteria; phylum Acidobacteriota; class Thermoanaerobaculia; order Multivoradales; family J023; genus JAUIJL01. Next base: position 8,609 of record JBCDKB010000288.1, read on the forward strand.
TTACCACCATACGATTCTCTTCGCCGCCCGCTGGATGGCCCCCGCCGTCGCGCTCTTGGTGCTGGCGGCGCCGTCGCCGCGGCTTTCGCCGGCCCTGCGCGGGGGGGTGCCGTGGGTGCTCGCCGCGAGTCTGTCCATAGCGATCACCGCGGGGTGGCTACGATTCCAGGGAGAGCTCGCGGGTTTTCACGAAGGCCTCGAGGCCATCGGTCACTCGCAGGCGGCGGATCCCCAGGACGTGCGCGTGCTCGGTCTAGACTTCGTGCGCGAGAGCGAGCACCTGGACGGCTACCCGTTCCATCACCTGCCGGCCTACGCCCAGGTCCACTTCGGGGCCCGGCTCCATCGGACCTTCGCCGACGACCCCGCGAGTCTGGTGGTCTTCAAGCAGTTGCCCCATGTCTATCCGTGGACCGATCGCTTGGACTGGTCGCCGGAGAAGCTTCGCCAGTCGGACTTTGACCACTTCGACCTCTTCTTCGTCAACGCCCCGCCCCAGCTGCACGGCCGTTTCCTCGCCGATCCCCGCCTGCAGCCGACGGACGACACGGCCGCGCGCGACGACGCACCGTGGCGTCTCTATCGAATTCTCCCCAAGCCGGCGGTGCGCGAATGACCGACGCCCCGGCAAGTCACGACGTCCCGCTCAACGTCGTGACCGCCCTGCCGTCCGAAGCGCGTCCCCTCGTGGACGCCTATGACCTCCGCACCGAAGAGCGGCACGGCCTCCGGATCGCGAGCGGACCCGGGGTGCGGGTGGCGGTGGTCGGCATCGGCCGCCTCGCGATGGCGAGCGGCGTCGGTTTCTTGGCCGGGGCGTTTCCCGGCCCGGCGATTTGGCTGAACGTCGGCATTGCCGGCCACGGACGCTACGGAGTGGGGGAAGTGCTCATGGCCCACGCGGTGGAAGATCGGGCGACCGGAAAGTCGTTCTACCCGCCCCTGGTGGTGGCGCCGCCGGTGCCGACGGGGCGGGTGGTGACGGTGGATGAGCCGGAGACGACCTATGGGGAAGACGCGGCCTTCGACATGGAAGCGGCGGCTTTCCTCGCCGCTGCGAGGCGCTTCCAAACCGCCGAGTTGGCGCATGTGCTCAAGGTGGTTTCCGATGGCCCCGATTCGCCCATCGCATCGATCAACCGCGAGCGCGTCGCCGGGTGGATCAAAGCGGCCCTGCCGGCGATCGAGGCGCTCCGTCGGAGCCTGACGCCGGTCGCGGACGCCCACCTCGCTCTCCAGGGCCGGCCGTCTGGCGAAGCCGAGCTGCTCGGGCGCTGGCACTTTACGACGTCGGACCGCCGCGCATTGCGGCGTGAGTTGGTCCGCGGCCGCGCCCTCGGCTTCAACCTGGAGACGGTCGATTTTGCAGGGGCCCGGCGCGGGCGCGACGTGGTCGCGACCCTGCGGCGTCACCTAGACACCCTGGCGATCGGGGAAAGACCTTGATCAGCGCAATCTATTACGAAGCGGCGGTCGCCGAGCATCCGCGGACGGTCGCCTTGCTTGAGCGCTTCAGCAGAATCCCGCAGATCAAGGTCGAGCGCTACGGGGAGGTGTTCAATCGGCGGGACCAGAACTTCCGGCTACAAAAGAAGCGGCCCGGGCTGATCCTGGCGCAGAAGCCCGACGGCCAGATACAAGACGTGCCCGCCGGCTATGGCATCGGCGCGGACTACAACTATTACTTCTCGCACTTGCTCAACTGTCCCTACGACTGCCGCTATTGCTTCCTGCAAGGCATGTACGCGTCGGCCCATTACGTGCTCTTCGTGGACTTCGAAGCTTTCTTCGCAGCGGCGGCCGACGCCGCAGCCCGCCACGGGGGCGGGGAGAGGGGAGAAATCCACTTCTTTTCCGGATACGACGGCGACAGCTTGGCCCTCGAAGGCCTGACCGGATTCGCCCGCAGCGCGGTGCCCGCCTTCGCCGAGATCCCGGGCGCCGTACTGGAGCTGCGCACCAAGAGCGCTTCGCCGGGGCCACTGCTGAAGCTCGACGCCCACGACCGGCTGGTGGTGGCCTATTCGTTGACCGCCCCGGGGCTCGGTGACGATGTCGAGGCCGGGGTTCCGGCCCTTGAGCGTCGGCTGGTGACCATGGCGAAGCTCGCGGCCCGCGGTTGGCCGATCGGTCTTCGCTTCGATCCCCTCTTGTGGCACCCCCAGGCGGGCGAGCTCTACGGTGAGCTCTTCGAGCGCGTATTCGCAGCCGTGCCGGCGGATCGCGTTCACTCGGTGAGTCTCGGCGCCTTCCGGCTGCCGACGGCCTTTTTCAAGAAGCTGGAGAAGCTGCATCCAGACTCGCGGCTGGTCCAGGCCGGCCCATTCCAGAAGCACGGCGGCATGGTGTCCTATCGGCTCGATCTCGAGCGCGAAC
>JBCDKB010000289.1:0-10979 GCA_038747035.1 Acidobacteriota bacterium
CCGTCGTCGGAGTGTCCCTTCGAGATTCTTGTTCAGGACCACGAGGGTTTCCGATCCGTCGGCGGCTTTGATCGGAATCACCAGGCGTCCGCCGGGCCTCAGCTGATCTGTGAGGGGCTTTGGAATGTCGGGGCCGGCGGCGGTGACGAGGATACTGTCAAAGGGAGCGTGCTCAGGCCAACCCAGCCCGCCGTCGCCGAGCCTCACTCGAATGGTTCTGTAGCCGAGGCGCGCGAATCGGGTCTGCGCTTCCAACGCGAGTGGTTTGAGGATCTCCACGCTGAAGACCTCGGCGTCGAGCTCTGCGAGGACCGCCGCTTGGTAGCCCGAGCCGGTGCCGATTTCGAGCACCCGATGTCCCGGCCGAACTTGGGCGAGGTCGCTCATCAGGGCGACGATGAACGGCTGGGAGATGGTTTGGCCCTCGCCGATGGGCAGGGGTTGGTTGAGGTAAGCGTGGGGGCGATGGCGCTCGCTTACGAATTCGTGTCGTGGGGCTCGAGCGACGGCGGCGAGAACCTGGCTGTCGAGGGTGGCTTGGCCGAGCTGCCCTGCTGTGCGGCGGGCGTCTTTGGAGATGGCGTTGATCATGTCGGTTCTGTCGCGGTGCATGGTCGGACGATGTCATGAAAGGCACCTCGCCTCGTTCTCCGGAGGTGCCTTCTGAGGTGCCTTCTTCGTAGGTGCCTGGCACCTCGCCTTCTTCCCTTCTTCGTAGGTGCCTGGCACCTCGCCAGCCACTTGCACCTCGCGCCACTGCGCCACTGCGCCACTTCGTAGGTGCCTGGCACCTCGCCAGCCCGGGCACCTCGCCAGCCGCACCTCGCCAGCCACGCATCGGGTCGCGCCGGACTCGGAGGTCTTTGGAGTGCGCTTGAATTGGCCGATTTCTTGGTGAGGCAATGCACATTGAACGCCGGAGGAGTCTAGGGCTGTCGTATGTCTTGCACGCCCGAGGGAGACGGGCACACCTCTCCCCGCCCCCTTGTGAGGGGTCCTTGTGCGCTTTGTCTGGAACAGGCTCGTCGCTAGGAACTGACGGCCGCAACGAAAGGCGACCGCGGAGGAAAGCAGTTCCCTGGAAACGACGCCGTCAAATCGCCCGACTTGAGGCGCGCCGCGGCGATTCGATACGACGAGATAAACTCGCGGAACCCTTCCATCAGCACCGCGAAAACCCGCCGAGAGGCGTGAAAATACGGCCGCGGCGATGCGCGGAGTCGTGTCGATCGAGTGTGGGGGTCCTGACTCAGGATCAAATCAATGCCGAGCGGAACTGTCCCGTGTTCTTGGTGACGCTCAAGGGTCTCCGCCTCGATGGCGGCGATCACATTGAGAACCACCGAGCGTTGCTCCACAGCGGGCAGCTCCTGGAGGCAGGGCAAGGGCGCCAGCCGAAGCTCCGTCTCCTCGGTAAAGGAAGCTTCTGTGGCGTCCCCATCCCGCTGACGCGCGCGGTAAAGACTGGTGCGATCGATCCAGATCCCGGCGAGCGGCTGGTCATTCGCAAGGGCTCCGGCGCAGTGAACCCCCGGCCAATCCTTCGGCGAGAGCACGAGACCTTCCTTCGCGCCTTGGCTCAACACATAGCGCAGGCGCTGGAGCTGAATCTCGGGCTCGTCGCTGACCGGAACCGACCGATAGCGACCTGCGAAGAGTGAGCCTTCCCAGTCATGGAGTCGGCCGATTTCCTTGGAGAGATTGGTCTTCAGCTGGCAGGCAAAGCTCGCCATCTGTTCCACAGAGTCGAATGAGGCAAGCAGGTGAAAGTGGTTGGAGAGGACAGCGACAGCGTGCACGGTGGCACCTGTATTTTTCTGGGCACGGGCGAAGCAGCCAGCGACCACGGCGTTAAGACGCCGGGACGGCTTCAAGAGAAACCGTCCCTGGATGGTGCGCTGGGTGATCTCGACCAGAGCCCCTGGGCTGGGGAGATATCGTGGATTTCGAGCCATTATGCCGATAAAGACGACAAAACAGCCGTCGTTCAGTCGGGCGCCACATCTTTCTTGAGTTTTCGCCCAGTTTTTCTCATTCCGCCAAGAGCTCATGGGACCGAAACCACTCCGATGAGTGCGGCGGGCGTGGGCGTGGCGTGGGTGCCCGTGGCGTGGGTGCCAGGCACTTCTCCTCAAGGTGCCAGGCACTTCTTCTCAAGGGGCGTGGGTGCCAGGCACTTCTTCTCAGGGCACCTCATCTAGGGCGTAGGTGCCAGGGCGTAGGTGCCGGGCACCTCATCTAGGGGCACCTCATCGAGGGCGATCGGGCGTGGGTGCCAGGCACTTCATTCTGGGCTGGGCTTGGGTGCCAGGCACTTCATTCTGGCACTTCATTCTCAGCGTGGGTGCCAGGCACTTCATTCTCAGGGCACTTCATTCTCAGAACCGTGAGTTCGCGGCCCGTCTAGCCCTGCCGGCCGAAGCTCAACATGAACTTTTGTTCAGAAAACAGCAAGGGGGAGTTCACCCGCGCTACCTACTCTTTCCTGGGCGGTTCATCCACCACGTCGGCCGCGAAAGGCGAGCGCGCGACCGAGGTGGTGTTCTGAGTTCGGTCCGGGCCGCCGCAACCCTGGACATCAGCAGGAGGCACCCATGTCCGCAAAACGTCCCTCGCGCCGCAAATTCCTCGGGCAGGCCAGCTGTAGCGCCGTCGGCGCCACGTCCCTCTTCTCGACGCTACTCAACATGCGGTGCTCGAGCGCACTCGCGGCTCCCCAGGCCATACCCGCCGCCGGTCCCTTACCCGGCGACGACTACAAGGCCCTAGTGTGCCTATTCCTCGCCGGCGGCAATGACTCTTTCAACATGCTGGTGCCGCGGGGGGCGGCCGAGCATGCGGAGTATGCCGCGATCCGCGGCGACCTCGCCTTGCCCCGGGAAAGCTTATTGCCGATCACGCCGACGACGAGCGACGGACGCGAGTACGGCGTGCACCCAGGGATGCCGGAAGTTCAGCAGCTCTTCGCCGACGGCACGCTATCGTTTCTCGCCAACGTCGGATCGCTGGTCGAGCCGACCGACAAGACCGGCGTGGTGACCGGGAGCGCCAGACTGCCGCTGGGCCTTTACTCCCACAGCGACCAGATCACCCACTGGCAAACCAGCGTCCCCGACCAGCGAACGAGTCTGGGCTGGGCCGGGCGCACGGCGGACCTGTTGCGTTCTTCCAATCAGAACGACACGGTGTCGATGAATATCTCCCTCGGCGGCACCAATATCTTTCAATCCGGCACCCAGGTGGTGCCCTACTCGATCAGCAACGCCGGCAACGGCAGCGTCGGCATTGAAGGCTACGGCGAGACGGACCCGCTGTCGCAGCTGCGCACCGCCGCCATCAATAGCCTGCTCGATCGGCAGTACCAGAACCTCTTTGTCGACAGCTTCTCCAAGACGACAAAAGGAGCCATTGACGCCCACCTGCTCTTCTCGAGCGCCGTCGCCGGAGCGCCGCCGATCACGACAACCTTCTCGCCCGGTGAAGTGTCCCAGAGCTTCAAGATGGTGGCCCGGACCATCGCCGCCCGCCAGACCCTCGGCGTGCGACGGCAGACCTTCTTCATCCTCTTCGGGGGCTGGGATCATCACGACGAAGTGATCAACGCCCAGGGCGCCATGCTGCCGATGGTGAGCAAAGGACTCAGTGAATTCAACGCCGCGCTCACTGAACTTGGCGTGCAGAACGATGTCATCACCTTCACGGCATCGGATTTCGGCCGCACCCTGACGTCTAACGGCCGCGGATCCGACCACGCCTGGGGCGGCAACCACATCGTGATGGGCGGTCCGGTGGTGGGCGGCGATATCTACGGGCAATACCCGCAGCTCTACGCCGACAACGACCTCGATACGGGGCGCGGTCGACTGATTCCGACGACCTCCTGCGACGAGTACTTCGCCGAGCTGGCGCTCTGGCTCGGCGTGGCGCCCTCGGACCTGGCGACGGTCCTGCCCAATATCGGACGGTTTTACACGCCGGGCTCCGGAGCGCCGGTGGGCTTCCTCGGCGGCGGCCCGGCCCAGATCTTTAGCGACGGTTTTGAGTCCGGAAACGTCTCCGCCTGGTCGACGTCGGTCGGCTGAGCGGACTCGAGAGGAGCTACCCATGGATATGAACCCATCCCTTGCGCCGATCGCCGAGGCGGCCCAGGACGCCACGACGACCGGGGGTCCGCCATTGAATCGGCGCGCTTTCCTAGCCTGGGCCGGCGCCCTCACCGCCGCCGCCGGGGCTCCCCGGGCGGCCTCGGCCCAAGGCGGGACCACGCTCACGGCCCGCCAAGCGGCGTCTCGCCTGCTGGCGCAGGCGACCTTCGGCGGCGATCTGGCTCTGATCGACCAGGTCGTTTCCCAAGGCGACGAAGCGTGGCTCGACGCCCAGCTGGCGCTGCCGGTCCAGCCCATGCTTCCGGAGGTCCTGGCGCTGCACGACTCGGGGGCCTCAGGTGAAGAGCTTGAGTACCTCTACTTCGACTGGATCTGGTGGCAGCGCGCCATGACCGCTCCCGACGTGCTCCGCATGCGGGTAGCTTTTGCCCTATCGCAAATCTTTGTCATCTCGCGCCGCGAAGACACACTCTTTGACTACTCCACCGCCCCCGCCGCCTTCCACGACGCCTTGTTGCGCGGCGCTCTCGGCAGCTTCAAGGACCTGCTGCGGGAGGTGACGCTGTCGCCGTCCATGGGGCTCTACCTGAGCCACCTCAATAACCGCCGTAGCGATCCCGTGGCCAACCGCTTCCCGGATGAGAATTACGCCCGGGAGGTGATGCAGCTCTTCACCATCGGCCTCTTCGAGCTCAACCCCGACGGGACCCGCAAACTCGACTCCGCCGGGCAACCGATCCCGACCTACGGGAATGCGGAGATCACCGAGATGGCGAAGATCTTCACCGGTCTCACCATGGCGCCAGAGCCAGGGGAACCCGTGGAATTTGGGGTCGAGCAGGAGACCTTCGGCGTCCCCATGGTGATGGTCGACGCGGAGCATGAGCCCGGACCCAAGACCCTGCTCGGCGGCTTCGTCGTGCCCGCGGGCCAGACCGGCCTGCAGGATATTGAGTCCGCCCTTGATCACCTCGTCCAGCACCCGAATACGGGACCGTTTATCGGCACGCATCTGATCAAGTTCCTGGTGACCTCGAACCCCAGCCCGGCCTATGTCGCCCGCGTGTCGGCGATCTTCGCCGATAACGGGGCCGGCGTGCGCGGCGATATGGGTGCCGTGGTCAAAGCGATCCTGCTCGATCCGGAGGCGCGCGACGCCTCCAAGATCGACGATCCGGCGTTCGGCAAAGTGCGCGAGCCCTTCGTACGTTGGGTGCAGCTCGGCCGTGCCTTCCATGCGACCAGTGACTCGGGCTTGTTTCGTCATTTCGGCGGCGACGAGGACCTTGAATTCATGCAGCAATATCCTTTTTTCTCGCCGAGCGTGTTCAATTTCTTCTCCCCCTTTCACCAGCCCGCCGGGGCCTTGACCCAGGCCGGACTGGTGGCGCCGGAACTCGAGATCATCCACGCGTTTACGTCAATTGCCACCGTCAACCGGCTCAGCGACGCCATCGTCGAAGGGGAGTATCTCTTCGATCGTTTCGACGATCCGATCTACCTCGATCTCGACGGTGAGCTTGAGATCCTCGAAGAGCAAGGTCCGGGCGCCTTGGTCGATCACCTGGATCTACTGCTGACCTACGGCACGATGAGCGCCGAGACCCGGCAGACCGTTATGGACGCGATCTTGCCCATCGGTGAGGAGCCGTGGGACCAGCTGCACTTGGCACTCTTCCTGGTGGCGATCTCCCCGGAATACGCCGTCCTACGCTAGCTTGTTGTTCAGGACTCCCCGGCCGCCGGCGCCCGCGCCGGCGGCTCCGGGGTGGCGCTCTGCTAGGCTCTGGGGATGCAAGAAATGGTGGAAATCGCTGTCTTCCCGTCCCGCCTCGAAGCTGAGACCATCGGCCATGCCCTTGACGAGCACGGCATTCCCTTTCTGATCCAAAGCCACGACGTCGGCATGTTCGGCCCCGGCATGGTCGGCTATACCCCCGGCGGCGCGTCCCTGCGGGTGCCCTCGTCTCGCCTCGAAGAGGTCCGGGAGCTGATCAGCTGCGTGGTCAAACCGCTCAGCGAAGACGAACTGCCCGAAGAGCTGAGGGCGGACGCTGAAGAAGACGGCGACTGAACGAACAGTGCGACGTGCCGTGCGTAGAGACGGAAGCCGCGCCGTATCGTCCACGACCTCCTGGGAAGAAAGGCTTGACCATGATTCGCCCGCTCGCCACCATTCTGTGCCTCCTAGGCGCCATTGGCTTTTACTTGCTCGGCTCCATGCAGATGGCACTGGCCCTCTTTGTCATCGGCGGCGCTTTTGAGATCGCGTTCTGGATTCTGCTGCTCAAGTCCAACCGCAAGAAAGACGAAGTCTTCGAGCCCTAAGCGAGCTCACCTGCGAAGTCTCGGCGGGGCTCTCTACGGCGTAGACTGGCCGCATGGAGAGCATTCGAACCGCTGGAGATCCGGTGCTCACCGCGCGGTCAGCGCCGGTGGACTTCGACAATGACGCCGAGCTTCCCGGGCAGATCGCAGCGCTGCACCGAGCCCTCGCCGGTTTCCGGGCGCAGCACGGCTTCGGCCGAGCCATCGCCGCGCCGCAGCTGGGAATCTCGAAACGCCTGATCTGCATGCACCTCGGCGCCCGGCCGCTGACGCTCATCAACCCCGAGATCACGTGGCGTAGCGACGGGGAGTTCGAGGTTTGGGACGACTGTTTGAGCGTGCCGGACGTCATCGTGCGGGTCCGCCGACACCGCTCGATCTCGGTGACCGCCCTCGACGATCGGGGGCGCCGCCGCGAATGGTTGGAGCTTCCGGAATCGCTGAGCGAGCTGCTCCAGCACGAGATCGACCACCTCGACGGGATCTTGATGACGGACCGCGCCGTGGACGGCGACTCGGTGCGACCGATCGCCGAGCACGCCCTGGTGCCGCGCCCCGGGCATCGCCTCGGACTCGACGCCATCGAGCGCGCCGCCCGGACGATCGACCCGGTCTTTCGAGCCTCACCCCAATTCGTCGACGGCGCGCTCTCGGAAGCACTGGGCGCCGAGGTGACGCTCAAGCTCGAGACCGCCAACCCAATTCGCTCTTTCAAAGGGCGCGGCGCCGACTTTTTCATGGCGGGGCTCAAAGCATCCGGCGACCGCTCGCCTTTGGTCTGCGCGAGTGCCGGCAACTTCGGCCAGGCGCTGGCCTACTGCGCCGGCAAGCGCGGCCTGGCGCTCACGGTCTTCGCCAGCGCCGCCGCCAATCCCCAGAAAGTCGAGCGCATGCGACGCCTCGGGGCGCGGGTGAAGCTCGAGGGGCAAGACTTTGACGCCGCCAAAGACGCGGCCCGGCGCCACGCCGAGCAGACCGGTGCGCGCATGGTGGAAGACGGCCGGGAGGCGGCGATCAGCGAAGGCGCCGGCTCGATCGCCGTCGAGCTGCTCGCGGACGACTCCGTTTACGACGACATCCTCGTGCCCCTCGGCAACGGCGCGCTGCTCGCCGGCGTCGCTCGCTGGTTCAAGGCGGCGTCTCCATCGACCCGGGTCTTCGGTGTGTGCTCGTCGGTCGCCGACGGCATGCGCCGGTCGATGCTTTCCGGCAAGCTCGTGCACTCCGACTCGGTCGCCACTATCGCCGACGGCATCGGCGTCAGGGTGCCGGTGCCGGAGGCGCTCGACGACCTGCGGGGCCTGGTCGACGACGTGCTCGCCGTCGATGACGCCGCCATCGTCGACGCCATGCGCTTGCTCTTCGAAGGCTCGGGGCTGGTCGCCGAGCCGGCGGGGGCGGTGGGCACAGCGGCGCTCCTCACCGACCGCCGCTTCTCTGGCCGGCGCGTGGCGACGATCCTCTGCGGCAGTCACGTCACGCCGGCCTCTCTCCGCGCGTGGCTCTTGGAAGCTCCCGGATGAGTCCGCGGCGGCCGGCCCGTTGACAGGCCCCGGGCGCCCGGCTACCTTGGTCCCGTCCATTCCTTCTGGAGGTGAGCATGCCTATTCTCGACGCCGCCTTGGCCTTCGCGATCACCATGCTGCTGGTCGCGACCGTGGTGACCCGGATCGTGTGGGTCGTCCAGCGCTTTTCCAGCCTGCGGAGCGACCTTTTCGCGCAGATGTTCGACGACTTCTACTCGAATGAGCTTGAAGGCGTCATCACCCGCGAAATGAACCGCCTTTCGGGGGAGGTTGAGGAGGGCGTGACGGCCGGCCTGATGACGGTCGCGGAGAAGCTCGACGAAGCGGACCTGCTGCCGCCGGACGTGTCGAAAGAAGAGCTCACGTCCTTACCGACCACCGAGCTCATCGAGCGGCTGAAGCGATCGCACTTCGGCGCCGAAGCCCTCCGCGGCCTCGGCGACCGGGCGGAAGACGTTTTCCTCGCCCTCGGCGAACGCTACGACGCGGTCGGCGAGAAATACACCCAGTCCTTCCGGCGGCACTCGAGGAAAGCTGCCACCGGCGTCGCGTTCCTGCTGGCCCTCGTCTTCAATATCGATAGCCTCTTCCTCGCCGGCGCCTTCCTCGGCAGTGAGCAGGCGCGACAGACGGTCTTCGCCCAGAGCGAAGCCATCATGGGGACCTACCAGTCCCTGGCGACGGACTTGCGGAGCGGCGACGCGGAGGCCGTGAAGGCCGAGGACCTCGAGCGGGTTATCGCCGAAGCCCGCGACCAAGCGGCGCTTTTGAACTTGAGGAGCTTTCCGATCCTCTTCAACGACTTTCCCCACGCCAATTTCATCGGCGGCGAGAGTCGCAGCCGTCGTCAGCTCACCGACGGCGGGGACTGGGTCGCCTGGCTGGTCGGGGTCATGCTGACGGCGCTCTTCGCCGGTCTCGGGGCGCCGTTCTGGTACGACACGGTGACCGGGCTCGCACGCGCCGTGCAGCGGGACTCGGCTTAGCCTTCGGGTCCGGCAGGGGCTGGCTACGGCACGACGACCGCGAGGTCGTCGACCAGCACCGAGCCTTCTCCGGCGGTGTGCAGCCGCAGGCCCACGGACCGGGTCAGGGGGCCGTCGGGGCACGAGGTGAGCAGGCGGAAGCGTCGCCACTCACCGTCGACCCGGCCCGGCGACGTCAAGGCGCTTCGCTTCTCGGGCCCGGTGCCGGTTTCGGTCCGAAGGGCGTGGCCCTCCGCGTCCAGGCAGCTAAGCTCGAGGCTCAGGGTGGCGACGGTCCCCGGATCGGTCCGGGCCCATAGCGAGACGTCGAGGGCCCGGGCGCCTCGGGTGTCGAGCGTCAAGGTCGGCGTCGTCGTACCGGGGGCTAGCCGGAGCGCATGGCTGCCGGTCTTGGCCGAGGCGTCGAGATCGGGTCCTGGTCGGCCGACGATGGGCTCGTCGGCTTCGAAGCCTGCGTCGAGCAGGGCGCGGCCCAGGCGGCCGAGCTCGACGGCGCCAGTCTCGAGGTCGCCGGTCTCGAGCTCGCCGAGGGCCCCGGCCCCGCCGTCCGTGAGCGCCAGGCGGAGGCCCTCGCTGCCGGCGGGGCAAAGATGACGGACCCGGTGGATGAGATCTTCCGGTCCCGCGAGGCGCGCCTCTACCGAGCGGGCCCGCGGGTGCCAGTCGACCTGGCCTCCGCGGAGGCAGTGGATCTCGAGCTGAAAGGGAAGAAAGCCTCCGCCCCCGTCAGCGTCACCTTCCCCATCTGCCGCTGCGCCGCGTGACCCACGCCCTGAACCGACGCGGGCCGCAAAGCGCGCCTGGACTTCCACCGCGTGGGTCCTCGCCTCCCCAGGAAGGGTGATCACCGGCGTCATGCCGTCGACGAAGGCGGAGCGGCCGAGCCCTTGGAGCGACAGATCCTCGGCGCCCAGGGCGATGGGGAAGAAGAGGAGGTCGTCGACCTCGCCCACGAAGGACTCCCCGCCGTCCGGCGCGAGGCCGAGCTGGATCGGCGCGTCGGACTCGGGCAGGGCTCCGAAGCGCACCCGAGCTCGGGCGACGCGGTCGTCGACGGCGATCGACAGTCCGCGCCGGTTCATGATCGACGCGGCGACTCGGACAGTCTCGCCGGTCTGGAGAACTCTGGGGTGGACGAGTCGGTGGGGGCGGTTCCCGGCGAATTCGAGGACGATCCGGCTGTTCTCTAGCCCCAGGGACCATACGCCGTCGCGGCCGACGATCCACGAGGACGACCCGGGCTGCCGGCCCACCGTCAGCTGGAAGGTGACGCTGAAGTCGAGCCGACCGATGGTGAGCGCGGGGTGGTCGACGACGGTGACAGGGCGGTCGCCGACGAAGAGCAAGGGACCGTCGGCGCAGAGCGCCCCGTCCCGCAGCAGGGTCGGCCGGTGCGTCGCGGTTTCAAGGCGCCAGGCGCGCCAGAGGTCGTGTAAGTAGCGCCGGACGGCGGGCCGTTCGGCGCCGAGGTCGCGGGATTCGGCGGGGTCGGCGTCGAGGTCGAAGAGCTGGGGTTCGTCGCCGCCGGCGTAGAGGTCGGTCTTGACCAGCTTGTAGCGCCGCCCGTCGAGGCGACGCTGCACGGCCAGCTGCAGCCAGCGTCCGGCAAGGGTGTGGCGGTCGGGGGCGGCGCGCGGGCGGAGCTCCCAAAAATAGGCCTCGCCGACGCGGTCGAGCTGCGGGGCCGTGGCTGGATCGCTCCGCAGCAGAGCGGCGAAGGATCGACCGGCGAAGGCCGGCCCGGAGGCCCGGGTTGGCTGGGCAGACCTGGCGGGCTGGACGGCGGACGGGGTCGAGTCGGCCGAGAGGCCCAGCAGCTCGACCAGGGTCGGCAGCAGGTCGACGCCGGTGACGACGTCGTCGACCAGTCCGACCTCGACGCCGGGGCCCGCGACGAGCAGCGGCGTCCGGAGGCCGCGTTCGTAGAGGGAGCCCTTGGCGCCGCGCAGGTCGGTCGACGGCTCGTGCCAGCCGCCGACACCGCCGTTATCGCTCGCCAAGATCACCAGCGTCTCGCCCCAGACGCCGCGGGC
>JBCDKB010000290.1:0-10971 GCA_038747035.1 Acidobacteriota bacterium
CGGCCGACGACGACCGCGGCGGCGGCGTGGTCCTGGGTCGAGAAGATGTTGCAGGACACCCAGCGCACATCGGCGCCGAGGTCGGCCAGGGTCTCGATCAAGACCGCGGTCTGCACCGTCATGTGCAGGCTGCCCATGATGCGGTGGCCGGCGAGGGGCTTCTCAGCGCCGTACTTGGCGCGGGTCGACATGAGGCCGGGCATCTCGTGCTCGGCGAGGCGGATTTCTTTACGACCGAACTCGGCGAGGCTGAGGTCGGCAACTTTGAACGGCTCGCGGCCGGCTTCTTGAGCGGCTTTGAAGGGATGCACATCGGTGAGCGTGGCAACGGTCATCGTGATCTCCTAGTGGTGTGGGTCAAGCAGTCCTGAGGACTCGGAAACGAAGGCTCTATCGTGAAAGGTTCGAGACGTTTTGGTGTCTAGCGTTGGAACAAAACGAGGTGTGGGACCGGCTCAGTGGACCGCCGGCGCGGCCTGCGGGGCGGTGGCCGAAACGACGAAGAGATTGGGGCCCTTGGCGTCCGCGGAGGGACGCAGCGTATGGAATCGGATGCGATCGAAGCCGGCGGCGGTGAGCTCGCCGTGGATCTGTTCGCGCCCAAAGCCGAGCCAGATATGGCCCATTTCAGCCCGGTACTCCTCGTGGCCATGGGGCAGCATGTCGAGGGCGACGAAGCGGCCGCCGGGTCGGACGACGCGCCGAGCTTCGGCGAGCACCGCCGACGGATCGGGGACGTGGTGAAGCGCGAGGATCAGCGTGGCCGCGTCGAGGCTGGCGTCGGCGAGCGGCAGGCGCTCGAGCTCACCGACCTCGAGTCGAATATTGTCGAATGCCTCCAGGCGAAGCCGGGCGGATTCGAGCATGGCGTTAGAGCCGTCGACCGCGATGACCTCATGGACAAAAGGCGCGAGGGCCTCGGCGGTGCGGCCGGTCCCGCAGGCGAGGTCACCCACGGTCCACGTCGGGTCGAGCAGGCCGAGCATGGCCTCGAGGTCGAAACGCTGTCCGAAGAGCTCGTCGCGCAGGCGGTCCCAGCGATCGGCGGTGGCGGAGAAGAAGGCCTGGGAGCGGGAGCGGCGTTCCCGAAGAATCGCGTCAAGACGCTGCCGATCCTGCCCGGCGTCGGCGGTCTTGGCCATCTCCTGACGAACCAGTCGCCACAGGGACGCCGCGGGCTCATCCAGGTTCGACGCGCGGTAAAGGTTGCTCGTGCCGTCGCGCCGGCTGTGGACCCAAGAACCGTCGCCGAGCACCTTCAGATGGCGGCTCACCGTGCTCTGCGGGAGCTGCAAGACGCTGCACAGCTCACCGACCGTCAGCTCGTGCCCGTCGAGGGCGAGCAGCAGGCGACTGCGCGTGGTTTCAGCCAACTGGCCGGCGTGTTCGAGGATGCTGGGGCGTTCCATGGGGCGTGGGAGAGGCGGTGGGCGTCGCGAAGTGTTCTCGTTTCTCAATCCGTCTATCCGGATGGAATGATATTTTGGATGCGAAAACCTGTCAAGCGATCAACCCGGGCGCGGCGGCCGCGCACGAAAAAGCCCGCCGTGGAGGCGGGCTTCGCTTTGAATGCAGTTGCCGAGTTCATGGATGCAATAGTCGGGGCCGCGTTCAGGAGCTGGCGGCGCCGTGCATTCGGCGAGGGCGGGGCCTCGCCAAATCGTTCCGCCGCCTGGCTCCGTGACTTCGAACCCGGTGACGGCTTCCCAGGTGCCGAAATCCAGGTCTTGGCAGGAATCCGTATTCATGGGCGATTCGGTGCCGTCGCAGCGGTCGTAGAACTTCTTCTGCATATCTTCCATATAGATCGCCAGCTGCTTGGCCCAGAAAGGATAGTCCTCCGTGCTCGTCGGCTCTGCGTTGGGATTGCTCGAATCGGCGGGAATGCACTCGAAGTAGCCGTGGGCGTAGAACTCCATGGCGAAGGTGCTCACGGCGTGGTCAGTGGTGAGCGAGTCGATCGTGCCGCCTCGCTCGACCCAGCGCGCCAGCAGCGGGAAGTCGCGGGTCGCCGTATCGCTACCGACCTGGTCGCAGGCCACGTTGGTCACGATCGGGTTGTTCTTTCCGGCCCCCGGCACCCGCAGCCCGCCGACGTTGAAGTCCACAGCGATGCCGTCGAGCGCATCGATGAGGTCGACGATCTCACCATCGGTTAACGACTTGGGGTGGGGGCTTTGGTCTTGCAGCATGTTCAAGAACATCGAGAATCGAGCCGTTCGGCGGTGGACCTGGGGCCATTCCGAGACGGTTTCGAGCGTGCTGATGTAGCCGGTTCGCTTGGCGGTGCTGGCTTTGCTCTGGTGCGCATGAAGTCATCAGACGCCTTCGTTTGTCATAATCCGCAGATGGAGCTCGATGCATGCCGGTGCAGCCGTGCCTTCACCTTGCTTGAGGTCTTGATCGCCCTCGCGATCCTGGCGATCGCGCTTTCGTCGTCGGTGGCGCTGATGGCCCAATACCAGGTGCTGGATGGGCGGGTCTCTGGGCAGCTTGAAGCCCAGCGCGTCTTGGAGGCCCAGGTCGAGTCCCTTCGCGGCGGTTGGGTCGTACCGCTCGAGGACGGGCGCTACCCGCTGGAGCCGGTGCGGGCCGCGGCGGCGCCGGTCGAGGGACTTGGACTTGTCGTCGACGTCGAGCGGCAGCCCTGGGACGGGCTCTATCGACTGGAAGTGATCTCGACCTACCGCATCCTCGGCAAAGCCTACGAGCGGCGCGTGGAGCTCTTTTTGTGGCGGCCGTGACTCGACAGCGGGGGTTTTCCCTCGTCGAGCTGCTGGTGGCTTCGGTGCTCTTGCTGGCGGCCCTGGCGATCGCGTCTCGGCTGGTGCTCGATGCGCAGGCCTCGATCGCCCATTCGGGACGTCGCGTGCTGGATATGTCGGTGGACCAGGCCTTCGACCAGCTGCGCTACGACGTGCGCTCGTCGAACGCTTTCCTCCTGCCGTCGGGCCTGGATGACCTTTGGGTCCGCGACGAACCTCTGCAGCTCAGCGGTCACTTTTCCGGTGAGAGTGTGACCTACGAGCTGCTGGACGGCGAGCTCCTACGCCATAGCGTGCCGCCGGGGCCTGGGGCGACGACGACGACCCGTCCACTGCTGCGCAACGTGCGCCTCTTCCGCTACCGCACCGTCGACGGAACGGGTCGACCGTCAATCGAGGTCGAAGTGACCTATTCTGAGGCGGGGCCGTTGACCGCCCGCGCCGGCGCCGGACAAGCGTCCGCGGGCGGGGTTGAGAGGGTCGTCGGGCTCGTCGTGACCCCGCGCCACGTGACGCAGACGGATCCGGTGGGCTGGTGGTGAGGCCCGGCTCGGTGTCGTTGAGGGAGGGGGCGCCGAATTCCGGGGCGCCGGACTCGGTGCCGCAGAGCGCAAGGGACCGCGGTTTCGCCCTATTCATCGTGCTGATGGCGATCCTCTTGCTCGTGGCGGCCGGCGCGATGATGTCGCTGCATATCCTGAATCGCATGGCGCTCATTCGCGATCAGGAGCGAAATCTCCACCTCCAGGCTCTGGTCGATAGCGGCTACGCCTACGCCGCGTCCCGGATCGCGGCGGATCGCGGGTACAGCGCGATCGTGGAGCTGGAGCTTGACGGCGGCGTCGTGGAGGTCGACGTGGAGGTGATCACCGGCCTGGTCGTCCAGCCGGGCCTGCGGCAGATTGGGCTCCGGGCGGAATACCGAGGAGAGGTGCGTCGGGGACGGGGCCTGCTGCGCATTCGCCCGGACGGAAGGCTCGAGCTCTTCGGCATCGAACCGGTTCCGCTCCAGCAAAGCGATCACATCGGCTTCGAATAGCTCGGGCGGGAGGCCTGGGCGTCGCCGCAGGGGCAGGATGCTCTGTTGCGTCGTTGAAAGCCTGCGCAGCTTCTGTTGAAACAGATACCATAGGGTCAATTGCCGTTGCGCACACGGCCGGCGGATGCGATTGACATCCTCTGGCCACCACCAATGCGAGGGGTCCCCATGAACAGCGTTTTGCGCGACCAGATCCAGCAGCGTCGGCCGTTCGCGTCGCCGAGCGAAGAGACCTTCCTCAATTTGCAGCGCACGGCGAACCTGCTCCAGCAGCAGCTCACCCGGCTGCTCCGCCGTCGAGCCGACGGACTGACGCCCAGCCAGTACAACGTACTCCGCATCCTCCGCGGCGCGCGGCCGCAGGCGTTGACGTGTGGCGATATCGCCGAACGTCTGGTGACGCCCGGACCCGACGTCACGCGGCTCCTCGATCGCCTAGGCTCCCGGGAACTGGTGGCGCGGGAACGGTCCGAAGGCGACCGGCGCATCGTGAGGTCGGAGATCACCGACGCCGGTCTGGAGCTGCTCGCCGAGTTGGACACTCCGGTCTTGGATTGGCTCCAGGAGTCCCTGGGCCACCTCGCTGAAGACCAGCACCAACAGCTCAGCCGCCTGCTCGAGACAGCCCGCGAGGCCGTGGACTAACGCCCCGCGGGGCAAGCGGGAATAATTCAGGGCAAAAGTCTGTTTCAACAAATAATGACGCGGCATATAAATGGTGGAGCCCCACCGTGCCGCTCTCCAAGGCAGACATGATCGAACCTCAAGTCCGGAGATAGCCCCATGACTGAAACCTCGAAATCGACCCCCCAGCCCCGGCCGCAGCGGCCGATCCTCGGCCTACACCACGTGACGGCCATCGCCAGCGATCCGCAGCGCAACCTCGACTTCTATGCCGGTGTGCTGGGCCTCCGCTTGGTCAAGAAAACGGTCAACTTTGACGACCCCGGGACCTACCACCTCTACTTTGGCGACGCCGAAGGGTCCCCGGGATCGATCTTGACCTTCTTCCCGTGGCCCGGCGCCCGGCAAGGGCACGCCGGCAACGGCCAAACCCAAACGACTACATTCGCCGCGCCGGCTTCGTCCCTCGGCGACTGGCGCCGTCGCTTGGCGGCCGCGGGCGTCGCGGTGGAGGAATTAGAGCGATTTGGCGACAAGGTGCTGCGTTTCACCGACCCCGACGGCCTCGGTCTCGAGGTGGCGGGATCCGCGCCCGAAGGCGACGGGACCCTCCAGGGCTTCGACGCCGTGACGTTGCAGGTGGCCGACGGCGAGTTGACGACCGCGGCGCTTCAGGTCCTCGGGTTCCGCGACGTGGCGTCCGAAGGCCACCGTCGGCGGTTCGAAGTCGCCGACGGCGGCGTCGGGGCGCGGGTGGACGTGGTGGTCACGCCGCAGGCGCCGCGGGCCAGGTCCGGCGCCGGAACGGTGCATCACGTGGCCTTCCGCAACGCCGACGACGCGTCCCAAGCCGAGTGGCGCGGCTACCTCGGCGCCGCGGGCTTGTGGCCCACCGACGTCAAAGATCGGCAGTATTTCCACTCGATCTACTTCCGCGAGCCGGGCGGCGTGCTTTTTGAGCTGGCTACGGACCCGCCGGGCTTCGCCGTCGACGAGGCCCCCGAGTCCCTCGGTGAAGGGCTCATGCTGCCGCCCTGGTTCGAAGCCAGGCGTTCGCAGATCGAAGCGTCGCTGCCGCCACTGCGGACGCCGGAATCGGAGGTGCGTGATGCCTGAGCACGTGCACGGTGGGGAACCGCTTCGCGTTGGACCTGGGCCTGATCTCGCGTCGGCATCTGCCGCCATGGTGCTGGTGCACGGCCGCGGCGCGACGGCGATGAGCATTCTGACCCTCGCCGAAGCGATGCCCAAACCTGGCATGGCTTATATCGCGCCGCAGGCCTCCGGGCAGACGTGGTACCCCCACAGCTTCCTCGCCCGGCGCGGGCAGAACGAGCCGGGACTCTCGTCGGGGCTCCGACGCCTCGAAGAGACCGTCGGCGCCGTGCTCGACGCGGGGATCGAGTCCGATCGGATTGTGCTCCTCGGCTTTTCCCAAGGCGCCTGTTTGACCCTCGACTACGCCGCCCGGCATCCGCGACGCTATGCGGCGGTGGTCGCCTTCACCGGCGGCCTGATCGGTCCGCGGGACCAGGGCTGGGACCGGCTCGAGCCTGGACTCGACGGCACGCCGATATTTCTCGGCTGCTCGGACCAGGACCCCCACGTCCCGCTCCGACGGGTGCAGGAGTCTGGGGCGGTGCTCCGGCGCCTCGGGGGGGACGTGGAAACTCGGATCTACCCGGGCATGCCCCACACGATCATCGACGATGAAGTGCAGTGGGTCCGAGACCTGCTCGACGGCCTGCCTTGACGTCCCCCGGCGTCCTCGACGGCCCGCGGTCGTGCCCCCGTTCCTGCCACAGTCCGGCCATGGCCTTGCCATGGCCGGACCTATAATGGCGGTCATGGAATTCGATCCCCTTCCGCCGAAGCCCCAGTCTGCGAAATTCACGTCTCCGAAATCCACGTCGACGAAGCCTGAGTCTTCGGAGCCCGAGGCGCTGAGATCCGAAGCGCCGAATCCGGAAGCTTCTGCCCTCGGGGCGTCGACATCGGAGCGTACAGGGTCTGGACCCGTTCCAACCCCGGCGCCCGAGCAAGCCGGCGTCGACGGCGTCCGGTTGCAGGGCTCGGCGCCGCGGATCGATCCGCTCAAAGCCGCCGCCGGGTCCGGCACGGGCGCCGTCGGGGGGATGTCCTCCGGCGTGGTGGCGCCGCCGGACGACGGAGAGCGTCGACGCGTGCGCGGCCGTCGCATCCGGGCTTTCGTGGTCTATCCGCTGATTACCGCCCTGTTGGCGATCGCCGCCGGCGTCGGCGTGGCGGCCTCGATCCGTCGACCGGAGGTGGCGGAGATCGACTCATTCGTGCCGCGGCTGGTGACCGAGCTCTACGATCGCAACGGCGAGGTCCTGGCGCGCTACTCCCGCGAGAATCGTATTTTGCTTCGCGAGGGCGAAGTGCCGCGCCTCGTGCAGCAGGCGATGATCGCCACCGAAGACGCGAATTTCGAGCAGCACGGCGGCATTGACTTGAAGGGCGTGATGCGCGCCATGGTCGCCAACGTCCGCGCCGGCCGCATTCGCGAAGGCGCGTCGACGATCACCATGCAGCTCGCCCGCGAGCTCTTCTCGCTGACCCGCGAGCAGAAGTGGTGGCGCAAGGTCGAGGAGGCTTTTCTCGCGGTGGAGCTCGAGAAGAGTTACAGCAAGCAGCAGATCATCACCATGTACGCCAATCTGGTGAACCTCGGCCACGGCAACTACGGCATCGAGGCGGCGTCACGGGCCTACTTCAACAAGTCGGTCGCCGACTTGACCCTGCCCGAAGCGGCGACGCTCGCCGGGATCCCGCAGCGGCCGAGCCACTTCAGCGTCTACCGCCGACCGGAGGCCGTGATCGAGCGTCGAAATTGGGTGCTCGGGCGGATGGCGGCTGAGGGCATGATTACGGAGCAAGAGCTCGCGGAGGCGCGCGCCGAAGCGCTGCTGGTGACGACCCGCCGGCAGGAAAAGCAGCTCGGGCCGTACTTCACCGAAGATGTGCGCCGTCACCTGATCGAGACCTACGGCGCCACCGAGCTCTACGACCGCGGCATGCAGGTGCAGACCACCCTCGACCCGGCGATCCAGACGGCCGCCGAAGAGGCCCTCCACGATCAGATTCTGGCGCTCGACCACGCCAAGGGCTGGCGCGGGGTCAGCGCCCACCTGGACGACGAGGACCTCGAGTCCGTCAAGCTGCCGTCCTGGGGAGAGGTGGAGCCGGAGCCGGACCAGTGGTTCGAAGGCATTGTGCTCGCCGCCGACGCCAAGACGGCGACCGTCCGCCACCGGGACAAGACGCTGACGCTCGAGCGCCGGGGCATCAAGTGGACCGGCAAGAAGCGGCCCGACCAGCTCCTCAAGCGCGGCAACGTCGCTTTTTTCCGCCACGACCAGCCGACGAAGGACGACGGCACCCCCGACGGCGATCCGTACCTCAAGCTCGAGCAAGAGCCCGAGCTACAGGGCGCGGTCCTGGTGCTCGAGAGCTCCACGGGGGCGATCCGCGCCCTGGTCGGCGGGTTCAGCTACGAGAGCAACGAATTCAACCGCATCACCCAGGCGCAGCGTCAGGTCGGCTCCGCTTTTAAGCCGTTTGTTTTCGGCGCCGCGCTCGAGAGCGGCTACACCGCCGCCGACACCCTCTTTGACGGCCCGGCGATTTTCCGCGGCGCCACCGCGGAAGACCTCTACAGCCCGAGGAATTACAAGCGGCAGTACTACGGCATCGTGACGCTGCGGGCGGCCCTCGAGAAGTCGATCAACGTTTTTTCCGTCAAGCTGATGGAGCTGGTCGGCGTGGATCGCTCCATCGAATTCGCCCGCCGCAGCGGCATCACCTCCGACCTACCGCCCTACCCGAGCCTGGCCCTCGGCTCCGCCGACTTGACGCCCCTCGAACTCGGCGCGTCCTACGCGACGCTGGTCAACCACGGCATCTACGTCGAGCCCTACATGATCGAGCGCATTTCGTCGCGGGACGGTCGGACGGTCTTCGAGCACCAAACGCGGGCCCACAAGGCGATGGAGCCCCAGGTCGCGTACGTGCTCACCGAGATGCTCCACGGCGTCGCCCAGCGCGGCACGGCGGCCGCGCAATTGTCGCGACTGCCGATTGAGACCGGCGGCAAGACGGGGACGACCAACGCATTTACCGACGCTTGGTACGTCGGCTTCACGCCGCGCTACATGATCCTGACCTGGGTCGGCTACGACAAGAAACGCTCTATCGGTCGAGGCATGACCGGCGCCCGCGCCGCCTTGCCGATCTGGACCGCCCTGGTGGAGTCGGGACTCGAGGACGGCTGGCTGCAGGAAGGCGAAGAATTCGAAGAGCCGCCGGGCATCGCGGCGGTCACCGTCGACCGCGCCAGCGGTCTCCGGTGGAGCGAGCTGAGCAGCGCCCCGATCGAAGAATTCTTCGTCGAAGGCACCGAGCCCGAGCGCACCTACGATCGGGAAACGGCCCGCGTCTTCTCGCTACCGTGGTATCTCCAGGAGCCCTTCTACCTGCCGAAAGAGGGCGAACAGATGCCGGCCGAGATCGAAGACTGGACGGCGATTCGCGAGGTGTGGAAAGACAAGGAAAAGCGCGAGAACGCCTTCGAAGAAGCGGGCTAGCGCGCTCAGGCCGAGCGTCACTACGCCGGCAAGAAACGAAAAGGCGCCCGTCACCGGGCGCCTTTGTGCTTCTGGATGGGCCCGCCGCTAGCGACCGGAGACCAGGAATTCATCCATGAGCAGGTAGCCCGACGTGCCCGGGCCCGCGGCGTAGAGTCCGAGGTGGTTCCAATCCGCCTCGGAGCCGAGGGCGTCCAGGTCGTCAAACTCGAAGAGCACCTCGTCGTTCTTCCAGACTCGAAGGAAGCCATTTGCGTGCTCAGCGCTCGTCGCCGCCTGGAATTGCACCTGCAGCGTCACCGGGCCGAGCGGCATGGCGTGGGAGAGGCTCCAGTTGACGCCCTGCGTCGTGGCGTTGGCGAAGGTCCCGATCAGTCGGGGCTCGTTGCCCTGTCCGCCCCAGATTCGCAGGCGCATCTCGGTGTCAGTACTCAGCGCGGTTGGAGCATCGCCGAACGCGTAGAAGGTCGGCAGTTCGCCGTAGGTCGTCACGTACTGCGAAAAGTCGACCCGCAGGGAAGTGGTGAGTCTGGGGGTCAAGGCGGCGTCGGGACTGACCGAGTAGCCGGGGTTAAGCGCGCTCGCCTCGAGTCCCTGCTGCCCCGAGATGGCGCCTCCGGCGTTCACGGCGACGCCGGTGCCGACGAGGTCATAAACGTCGTCCGTGGACTCAAAATCCTCCAGCGCCAGCAGAATGGACGGTTGAAGGTCCTGGCCTTCGGTGGAGAAGACCTTGATCTTGTCGAAGGCCAGATGGACGGGGACGGTCAGGGTCGTGTTGAGCGGCGGCGACAGGCCGAAGTGGAAGACCGGATCGGTGAGATCGAGTCCGTCGACGTCCATCAGGCGCACGGCCCGGCCGTCGATGCGGAGCAGAATATTGTGCTTGTCGTTGGTCGACAGCGCCCACTCCAACTCGAAGAAAACGCGGTCGCCCGGCAGCTTCAGCTCGGAAGAGGTCCGGTAGCCGGCCCCCTCCTTCGCTTCCAGCACGATGTAGTTGTTGTCAGTCACTCGAACGCGGAGCAGGGCCGTCGATTCGAGGGCCTCCGGGTCGCCGCCGACCCCCATGAGGGCGGTACTCGCCACGATGCCGTCCTGGTTCGGCGGCGGAATCAGGCAGCCGACGGTCCCCGTGGCGCCGCCGCTGCCTTGGTTGCCGGTGCCGCCGCCGCCGTTGCCGGTTTGGTCGTCGGGGGACGACATCATGGCCTCTTCGCCGAAGGAGATGAACTCGGCGCCGTACTCGCCTTCGAGCTGGGCGGCCTCGGTCCACTGGAGGTCGCTGCCGACGCCGAGGGTGATGGTGTAGGGAGTATTGGGCTGGAAGGCGTTGTCGTTTTCGAAATTCTCGTCCATATGCACCTCGGTGATGGCAAGGCGTCCGGCGTGTAAGGCCACGAGGGCTTCGGACTCCCCCGAAGCGTCGGTGAGCTTGTAGACGAAGGAGTCCATTTCGAGACTCCAGAATTCGTCATTGGCCACGTAGGTAAAGCCGCCGGATCCGTCGGGCAGCAGGTCGCCATAGAGCGGATCCCGCGAAACGGAAAGGGTGCCGTTGAAATGGACGTCGTTCTGGGTCAGCGTCGAGAACGGCAGAGGCGTCTCGGCTTCGTAGAGAAAGACTTGAAAGTCGTCGGCGCCGGCTTGCGGCGCGGCCTGGGCAGGACTGACCAGGGTCAGGGAGAAAAGGAGAAGACAAAGGAATCGGGTTTTCATCGAATGGCTCCTAAACAGTCTGAGGACATCAAAACGAAGGGGTCGCGACATAATGTCGCAAATGGCTGCGGTAAAAAGCCGCCAATGTGAGACGACCATTTCGCCCGCAAGTGGTGACAAGGTCATCACCCAAGAGTGGCGACAAGGTCGCCCAAGGTTGGCGACAAGGTCGCCCAAGGTTGGCGACAAGGTCGCCCAAGGTTGGCGACAAGGTCGC
>JBCDKB010000291.1:0-10940 GCA_038747035.1 Acidobacteriota bacterium
GTCGCGTAGATGAACCGCAGCGGCGCTGGGAAAATCGGCACCTTGACCCGAAGCTCGACGCCGGCGCTATACCGGAACAGGTCGGGGTCGATCGATTGGGAGTCACCGAACTCGCCGCGGACGTCGAAGACGCCGCCGGCATCTGCGAAGAGCACCACGCGGAACGGTCCGCCGGCGTCAATGTGGTACTCCAGATTGAGCAGGAATTTGGCGCTGCCGCCGAGCGGGAAGCCGGTGGTGCCGTCCGGTCCGTCACGGCGGATCGTGCCGTCGTCATTGCGCACCACCACCGACCGTCGACGGAAGCCGCGGATCGAATTGTCGCCTCCGAGGAAGAAACGCTGCTGCGGGAAGATCAGCGGATCGTCGGCCGTCGGATCGCCGATCGGTTCGATGTAGCCGGCTTCGAAGTTGATGCCGACGTACGATTTAAAGGGATTGCGGCTCACGCCACGGAACCAGGTCGTGGCAATTTCGGGTCGCCAGAACTCAGCTTCGCCGCCCAGGAAGCCGCCGGCAAAGTCCAGCGACGCCGTCGTGCGCATGCCGCGGGTCGGCTCAAATCGGCTGTCGAGCGTATTGCGGATCCAGAAGGGACGCAGCGTCGACGTTTTGAAGTTCGCCTCGGACGTCAGCAGCTCGCCGGTGACGGGATCAATGAGCGTCCGCACGTCTTCGACATCGGCGAAGCTGTAGGTCATGCTGAAGCTTTGGAAGCCCCGGAATGAGCGGCCGTAGGTCAGCGAAGCGCCGGAATAGCTTTGCTGGAATTCCACGTCGGTCAAAACGTCCGAGTCGAATTCCTGGTTGAACAAGCGCAGGCCGATCGACTGCGGACGGTCGAGGAACCACGGGATCCGATACTCCAGGTCGTAGAACTCGCGCTGACGACCAGACTGGAACGAGACACCGACCGTTTCACCGCGCCCCAGGAAGTTCGTGGTGCGGAGGGAGAACTGGCCGAAGAAGCCGTCGACTTCGCTCCAGCCACCGCCGAACTGCAACTCGGTGCGCTCCGCTTCTTCGCCCTTGATCAAAAGGTCGACCTTCTTCTCTTCGGCGTCGAAGTCGAATTTGACCGGCTCTTCCTCGTTGAGCGCGAAGTAATTGAGCTGCCGGATCTTCAGCAGGCTGTTCTGCACCGCGGTCATATTCATCACGCGGCCCTCTTGCACGAGAAGCTCGCGGCGCAGCACCTTGTCGCGGGTCTTGGTATTGCCTTCAAACTCGATGCGGCCCACCTTGAACTGGTCGGCCTCATCCACGTGGACAATGATGTCTGCGACGTTGTCGCCGCGCTCGATCACCTCGGCGTCCACGGACGCGAAGATGTATCCGATGGACGAGTAGAGCTTCGAGATGGTCTCGACCGCGTCGTCCACGATCTTCGACCGCAGCCAGCCACCGCGCGGCTCTTCAAACTGGGCGAGCAGAAGTTGGTCCGAGAAGACTTCGTTGCCTTCGATCGACACTTCGCCGAATTTCCAGCGCTCCCCTTCTTCGATCGGGATCGTCACCGCGAGCCGGCGCTTCTGATCTTCAATCGTCGCCGCCTGGGGGCGCCGCGCGACGACTTCGATTTCTGGCTTCGCGATGAGGACATCCTTGTAACCGGCCTTCTTGTACAGGTCACGCACGCGATCGAGATCTTCCTCGATCGTCGCCGGGTTATAGATGTCTTTCTTGGTAATCCGCGCCAGCAGGCCGGATTCCTTCGTATCCTTCATGATCAAACGGAGCCGCCAGTCGCCGTAAATCGTATTGCCGTCAAATTCGATATCGCCGATCTTGACGCGATCCCCTTCGTCGATCGAATAGGTCACGCGACGCTGGCCCTTGCCCGTTTCCTCGAGCGTGTAATTCACCTGGGCGAAGCGATAGCCCTTTTCCTTGTAGAGTTCTTCGATGACCCGTTTCAGACGCTCCAGCTCGCCGCGCTGTAGGGGCTGGCTCTCGTAGACGGAGACGCGCTCGCGGTCCGCGGCCTCGCTGATGTCCGACCGGTTAACGCGCTTGATCCCGACGTATTCGACCGACGTCAGGATCGGTCGCTCGACCAAACGCACCAGCAGCTTGACGCCACCGGTCACCGGTTCCGCCGAGACCTCGATATCGTCGATGAGCTCCCGGCGCCACAGACGCTCGACCCGCTCGTTCAGCTCCGCGCGGTCCAGCTTGCGGCCGTCTCCGCGGTCCACCCCGAGCAGGTAGTGCTCCACGGTATCCGGGCTCAGGGTCTCCAGACCCTCGAAGGCCACTTCTACGATGTCCAGTCCGTCGTAGCGAGATCCCGTTTGCGCGTTCGTCAGCGGTCCGACCATCAGCGCACCGATGAGAAGAACCAGCGCAGCGAGGCTGCGGCGCGCCCAGGGGCCCCGAGCGGGGGCGCAGACAGCGGCGGTCGCTCCTGGGCTTGTGGGTGCTCGTTGTGGTGACGAAGTGGGTCTGGGCACAGGCTTTACTCCTTCTCCGGTCCGGTCCATGGGGGCCACGCTTGTCGGCCTTCGACAGTTGCCAGGCTGCGCGCTGGCCCGCATCCACACGCGCCAACAGCCCGTGGGCGGGCTAGGAGCTGTGTCGCGCTTGGCGGGCTTTGTCTAAACAGGGCAGGAAGCAAATCGAGTGCCAGGACGTGTGAGCCGGAGAGTTGAGGCGGGATCTGAGGGCTTTGGGATCCGGGTCGGATCTTATGACGGCCTGCGTCAATCGACGAGGCGTCGTCTTTAGACGGCCAGCGGGCGGGGCCCCGCCGCCGCCTTAGCGGGCTGCAAGAGGGCCAAGTTGAGTGGCGACGGCGGGAGATTATCGCTCCGCCGCCCGATGCTCAACCTCCAAGGCCCAACCCGGCCAAATTGGCACCGCGGCTCCGTCGATTGGCGACGCCCCTCAGCACGGGCTTCGGGACACTCGCGCCCGCGGCGTTGGGCCAAAGGCACAGGCGTGTGGAAAAACGTGCGGCTGTGCGGCATCCTAGACGCCGTGCGGTATCGACCGTGGCCGTCGCCGTTCCGGGACGGGCTCCAGGCAGCTCAGACCTCAACCTCCGCCGGCACTTCGCGCTCCATGACTTCGAGGTGGAGGGCGTCGTCCCGTAGATCGACGTAAATCGACTCCACCTTTTCGCCGTGGCGCTCGATGAGTAGCTCGGAAACCGCGTCTTGGACGTAGCGTTGAATCGTGCGGCGGAGCGGCCGGGCCCCGGTTGACGGATCGATGCCGGCGCGTCCGAGCAGCCAGGTCTTCGCGTCGTCGGACACCTCGACCGTAAGGTCGCGCTCGGCGACGGTGGCGTTCACGTCGGCGAGCAGAATGTCGATAATGCCGCGCAGCTCATCCTTGCCGAGCGGGTTGAAGACAATCACTTCGTCCACGCGGTTGATGAACTCCGGGCTGAAGGTGCGGCGAAGCTCCGCCGTAATTTCTTCTTCGACCCGCTGGAAGCTCCGGCCGGCGCCCTGGTCACCGAATCCCATGCGACCGCCGCGGACCACGAGATTCGACCCGATATTGGAGGTCATCAGGACGATCGTATTCGTGAAGTCGACCGAGTTGCCGTAAGCGTCCGTCAGGCGTCCGTCGTCCAGGATCTGCAGCAGCAGGTTGGAGACGTCCGGATGGGCTTTCTCGATCTCGTCGAAGAGAATAGCGGAGTACGGCTGGCGGCGGATGCGCTCGGTGAGCTGCCCGCCCTCTTCATGGCCGACGTAGCCCGGCGGCGAGCCGATCATCTTCGAGACCGCGTGCTTCTCCATGTACTCGCTCATGTCGAAGCGCACGAGGGCTTGCTGCGATCCGAAGAGGAACTCCGCCAGGCGGCGGGCCACTTCCGTTTTGCCGACGCCCGAGGGGCCCAGGAAAATGAACGATCCGACCGGACGCTGCGGGTTGGAGACGCCGAGGCGCGACCGGCGGATGGCGCGGCTGATCGAGTTGATGGCTCGGTCCTGGCCGACGACGAAGCGCCGCAGGCTCACTTCCATTTTCTGCAAGCGCTCCGCCTCGGCGGTTTGCAGACTGGCCGCCGGGATGCCGGTCCAGGA
This sequence comes from Acidobacteriota bacterium, assembly GCA_038747035.1. Lineage (GTDB taxonomy): Bacteria > Acidobacteriota > Thermoanaerobaculia > Multivoradales > J023 > JAUIJL01. The sequence continues at coordinate 4,041 of JBCDKB010000291.1, forward strand.
AGCGATGACCTCTTCGATATCGCGGTCGACCACTTCCTGGTCGCCGGCCTCCTCCATCACCCGCGTCAAGTCCGAGAGCTCGTCGCGACGTTCGATTTCCTGCTCGCGAAGGTAGACCGCTTTCTCGAAGTCTTTCTCCGAGATCGCGTCTTTCATCTCCCGCTCGACCTGCCGCACCTCGTCTTCCATGCGGCGCAGGTTTTGGGCGTCACGCACGCGGCGAAGCTTCACCCGAGCACCGGCTTCGTCAATGACGTCGATGGCCTTGTCCGGCTGGTAGCGGTCCGGGATATAGCGGTCGGTCTGGTAGATCGCACTGCGCAAGGCGCCGTCGGAGTAGAGCACTTTGTGGAAGGCTTCGTAGCGCTCTTTCACGCCGGTGAGGATCTCGTAGGTTTCCTCCGGAGTCGGCGGCTCGACGGAAATCGACTGGAAGCGCCGCAGCAGGGACCGGTCTTTTTCGATGTACTTGCGATATTCCTTCAGCGTCGTGGCGCCGATGCAGGAGATTTCGCCCCGGGACAAGGCCGGCTTCAGGATATTCGCCGCGTCGAGCGAACCTTCCGCAGACCCGGCGCCGATCAAGGAATGGATCTCATCGATGAAGACGATCAGGTCTTCGCTCTCGCGGAGCTCTTTGAGGATGCCCTTGAGGCGTTCCTCGAACTGGCCCCGGTACTTGGTGCCGGCGACGATCAGCGACAGGTCGAGGGCGATCACTCGCTTGTGGCGCAGGAAAACCGGGATGCGATCCTCGACAATGCGCTGGGCCAAGCCTTCGACGATGGCGGTCTTGCCGACGCCGGGCTCGCCGAGCAGGATCGGATTATTCTTCGTGCGCCTCGACAGCACCTGCACGATCCGCTCGAGCTCCAGCTCGCGGCCGATGAGCGGGTCAAAGCCCCCTTGGCTCGCCAACTCCGTGAGATCCCGGCCGTATTCAGCGAGAAACGGGAGCTCTTTCTTCTGCTGGGCCGCTTCCCGCTCTCGCGCCACCGCCGCGACCTCGTCACGGACGGTGTAGAGATCGAGGCCGGATTCGGTCAGCACCCGCATCGCGAGGCTCGAATCGACCTTGAGGAGGCCGATGATCAGGTGCTCCGACCCCACCGCGGGGTGGGCCATCGACTCCGCTTCGTGGGACGCATAGGCGAGGACCTTTTTGGTCTCTTCCGAAAGCGGCAGGTCAGCCGTCGATGAGACGCGTTCGACAAAGACGCGCTCGCCTTCGATCTCGCGCCGTATTTCGTCCGGTTTGACGTCGAAATGGGCCAGAAGATGGGTGACCGTCTCTTCGCCCTCGCGCAGGATCCCGAGCAAAACGTGCTCGGTCTCGATCACGCGGCTTCCTAGTTTCGAAGCTTCGTAGCGGGCGAAAAAGAGGGCCCGCCGCGCCTTCTCGTTGTACTTCTCAAACATATAATTTTGCTCGGTGTTCGGCTCGAAATGTCAGCTTCAAAAGGGGCTTAGGACGCCTTCATCTAAGGTGACGATTCTACCACAGCGCTTGGCGAGCTCCGGGTTGTGCGTCACCAGCACCGTCGTGGTGCGGTGCCTATTCTGCAATTCGAGCAGGAGATTGAAAACGGTTTCCGCCGAGCTCGGATCGAGGTTGCCTGTCGGCTCGTCGGCGAGCAGGACGCGCGGCGCCATGACCAGCGCCCGGCACAGCGCCACGCGCTGCCGCTCGCCCCCCGAAAGCTGACTCGGGAAGTGGTCGAGGCGGTGGTCGAGTCCGACCTCCGTGAGCAGCTGTCGGGACTGGTCCGCGACGTCTGAAAGCGGTCGACCGGCGATGCGCCCCGGCATCATGACGTTCTCGATGGCGTTGAAGTCGGGAAGCAGGCGGTGAAACTGAAAGACGAATCCGAGCTTTTCGTTGCGCAATCGCGCGAGATCACGCCTGGACGTCGACGCCAGGTCTTCTCCGGCGAGCTTCACCGATCCCCGGTCGGGGAGGTCGAGCGCGCCGAGCAGGTGCAAGAGCGTGCTCTTGCCCGAACCCGACGGCCCGACGACCGCCACCATCTCCCCCGGCGCGAGGCGCAGGGTCGCCCCCCGCAGGACGGCGACGTCCCGCCCTCCGTCACGGTACGACTTCCATAAGTCCATCGCTTCGATATCTGGGGTCCCGTCGATCTCCGGAACCGGGTCGATCTCCGGAACTCCGCTGTCACCGATGACCGCCATCAGGTCCCCCTCAGGGCTTCGATGGGCCGCAATGCGGCGGCCCGGCGTGCGCCGTAGATCGTACACGCCAGCGTGAAGACCAGAGTCGCTCCGACCACCGCCAGGAGGTCTCGGCCGAGCAGCCGGAACGGAACGTGGTCGATGTAATAGACGTCGCCCGGCGGCGCGACCAGGCCGAAATGGTCCAACAGCAGAGCCAGACCCACCCCCAAACCGCCGCCGACGGCGAGTCCGCCGACGGCCAGGGCGGCCCCCAAGGTGAGAAACGCCGTCGAAATATCCCGCGACGTCGCCCCCATGGCTCCGAGCATGCCGACCTCCGCGCGTTTGGACGAGATCAGCAGGGCGAGCGCGGTGACCAGCGCCAGGCTGGCCACCGGCACGATCAGAAACACCGAGACAAACATGAGTCGCTTCTCGAGGTCGAGCGCGAAGAAGAGACCGCGGTTGAGTTCGCGCCACGTGCGCACGACCGCGCCCTCCCCCGCGGTGGCTCGAACGGCCTCAAGAACCGTCGGCGCGACGGCGAGCGCCCGGTTGGGATCACCGGCGCGCACGTCGAGGCGGGCGGCCCCGGCGCCGAAGAGGCGGCGGGCGGCCGCCAGCGGTATCGCCATCCGCTGCCCGCTCTCGAGCTGGCCGTCCACAAAGGTGCCCGACACCCGAAGTGTCATCACCCTGGGCTGCTGGCCGAATGGGGTGAGCGTCGGCCGGGCCGACGCCAGGTCGATCCGGTCGCCGGCCTGCAAACCCCAGCGGGTCGCGAAGAGCTCGCCGATATAGACGCCGCCAGCCGACGGCGCGGGGTCAACCTGGGGCGTCTTTTCGCGGTCACGATCGGCGCCGAAGAACGCCGGCAGCGCCCCTTCAAAACCGACCATCCGCATGTCGACGGCGCTGCCGCCGATGAGCAGCCAGCCGCGGCCGTGGATCAGCGGACGCACGGCCTCAACACCCGGCACGGACGATACGGCTTCGAGCGCCGCTTCAGCGTCGGCGCCGACGGGCAGCTCGACTTCCATGTGGGGGGTGCGCGCGAGCACGTCCTGCCTCAAGAAGTGCTGGAGGCCGGAGAGGCCCGAAAGCACCAAGATCAGCGCCGCGACCCCGAGCGCAATGCCGCCGCCGGCGAGGCCGGAGAGCAGGCTGACGTAAGCGTCGCGGCGGCTACTCTTCAAGTAACGCGCCGCCAGGAGCAGCGGCAGGGGCCACCCCATGGAACGTCGAATCACGGAACCTCGGACTCGCCCGGGCCGTCCCCCGCCGCTTCTTCAGCACCGTCAGCCTCCGACGCCTCACCGGTGACCCGCGGCCGCAGGAGCGGAAAGAGAATGACGTCGCGGATGGAGGGACTGCCGGTAAAGAGCATCGTCAGCCGGTCGATGCCGATCCCCTCGCCACCCGCCGGCGGCATGCCGTGCTCCAGGGCCTGCACGTAGTCATGGTCAAAGACGTGCGCCTCGTCATCGCCGGCCTCGCGAGCCTCAAGCTGCTGGCGGAAGCGTTCCGCCTGGACGTCGGGGTCGTTGAGCTCGGAGAACGCGTTGGCGACCTCCATCCGCCCCATGTAGAGCTCGAAGCGTTCGGTGAACTCGGGGTCGTCCGGCTTCTGCTTGGCGAGCGGCGACACCGCCACCGGAAACTCGGTGATGAAAGTCGGGCCGAGCAGCTTCTCTTCGGCCGTGTGCTCGAAGAGCGCCATGAGCAGGTGGCCGTAGGTGCCGGCCTTCGGCACCTCCCCGCCCCGGCTCTCGAGCTCAGCCCGAATCGCGTCGGCGGACTCGAGGACCGACGGGTCGACGCCGCCGACGTCCACCACGGCCTGTTTCATCGTCAGCCGCTGCCAGGGGCGTTCGAGACTCATCGTCTCGTCTTTCCACGTCAGCTCGGTGGTGCCCAAAATATCTTGCGCCAAACCGGCCACCAGCTCCTCGGTGAGATCCATGAGCTGGCCGTAATCGGCGTAGGCCCAGTAGAACTCCAGCATGGTGAATTCGGGGTTGTGCTGCGTCGAGATGCCTTCGTTGCGGAAGTTCCGATTGATCTCGTAGACCCGCGGGATAGATCCCACGAGCAGGCGCTTCAGGTAAAGCTCCGGCGCGATCCGCAGGTAGAGATCGATGTCGAGCGCATTGTGGTGGGTGACGAACGGGCGGGCCGAGGCGCCGCCGGCGATGGATTGCATCATCGGGGTTTCGACTTCGAGGAAGCCCCGATCGTCGAGGAATCGACGGATGCCGCGCACGATCTTGGCCCGGACTTCGAACACCCGACGGGAATCGGCGTTCGACATGAGGTCCAAGTAGCGCTGGCGGTAGCGCAGCTCGACGTCCTTGAGGCCGCTCCACTTCTCCGGCATCGGGCGCAGAGCCTTGGAAAGCAGCGTCAGCTCGTCGCCGGCGATCGACAGCTCGCCCTTGCGCGTGCGCATCATCGTGCCGGCGACGCCGATCCAGTCACCGATATCGAAGAGCAGGAGGCGCTCCCACGTCGGCTCATCCATATTGTTCTTGCGCAAAAAGAGCTGCACCCGGGTCTTGCCGTCGTGGAGATCGGCGAAGACCAGCTTGCCCTGTTTGCGAAAAGCGGTGATGCGGCCCGGAACGCGGACCCGCACGGCGGCTTGCTCCAGCTCCTCTGCGCTCTGGTCACCGAAACGGGCGTGGATATCGGTCGTTTCGTGGTCGAAGTCGAAACGGGTGGGATAGAGCGCCACTCCGCTCCCGCGGAGCTGGTCGCGCTTGTCGCGGCGGTTGCCGATCTGAACGTCGAGCTCGGACATGAGATTTCCTGATCGCTGGAGCCGCTGGACGACGCGTAGTCCGCGGCCGGGAATCCTCCGGACCGACGGCTCAGTCCGTCTCGGTCCTCTGCGCGTCGAAGGAAGCCGCCCGCCCCGGAAGTGCCGGGACGGGCGCCGCGTGGACGATAGCGGATTTGAAGATCAGGATAAACTGCTGGGCCCCGTGAATACCCCTACCCCACAGTCCCCCCAGCTGGTCTTGGATACCGGCTCCCCCGCGGTCAGTCTCGCCGTCGGCCGCGTCGGCAGCGCGGTGTTGTCCCGCACGCTCGAGCTCCGCCGCTCCTCGGAGCAGCTGCTCGCCTGCGTCGCCGAGCTCCTGGCGGAGATCGGCGTCCACGTCTCTGACCTCGGCGGCATCACCGCCCTCGCCGGACCGGGTTCATTCACCGGCCTGCGGGTCGGATTAGCGACGGCGATGGGGCTGCACCAAGCCCTCGGCGTGCCGGCCCGCGCCGTGCCGACTCTGCCGATCTTGGCTCGGGCGGCTTCGGCGTCGCTCGCCGACGGCGACCAGGTGATCGCGGTCGTTGACGCGCTCCGCGGCGAATGGATGGGACAGACCTTCTCGCTCGAGGGCGGCGAACCCCAGGCGGTGGACTCGCCGAGTCTGCGCGCCTCGGAAGCGCTGGCCAGCTCGGGGCGCCCCGTGGTCGGCTTTGGACTCGAGCCGCTTCGCCCCGAGGTCGGAGACCGATGCATCGAGGCGCCGCCGCTCGCCGCCCTAGCCCTCAACGCCGAGATCCCCGGCCCGTGGGACCCCGGCGGTTTGGTGGAGCCCATTTACTTCCGGCCGCCGGCGACGACACCGCCCAAGACTCCCGTCGGCTAGCTTCTTCCCCTTGGCGACCAAGCCCACCAGCGCCTCGCCCACGCCTGGAGGCGGCACGGCCGGGGCCATCTCGCAACCCGCGCACCGAAACCACCTCACCGGGCTCGTCGACCTCGAAGAGCGGTGCTTTCCGCGCCCGCTCCACCGGCCTTGGCGGCGATCTGAGCTCGAAGGCTTCCTCGACAGCCGCCACCACGCGATGTGGATCGTCCAGAGTTCCGACAGTGACGGCCAGATCGACGCCTATACCCTCTTCAGTCTGGTCGTTGACGAGGCAGAGCTCCTGCGCATCGGCGTCAGACCGCAAGCCCGCCGCCGGGGCCTCGCCGCCGGGTTGCTCGATGACGCCCTATGTGCAATCAAGGAGCGCGGCTTGACGGTCGTCCGACTCGAAGTCAGGGCCGACAACCGCGCCGCCCTCGCCCTCTATCGAAGGTTCGATTTTGTTGAGGTCGCCCGGCGAAAGAGTTACTACCCGGACGGGGCCGACGCCGTCATGCTGCAACGCGGCGAGAGCCCTTGATTTCCGGGCACGATTCCAGGCCCCACTCGGCTCGTCAATCGCTTGATCCGCTTTTCGCGAGGGTGCTAGGATGGTTGTAAGCAATGTGCAATAGGCCATCACTATTCGAAGACTCAGAACTCTTGCTGCGGCGTAGGGTTCTCGGCACCGCTTCGGATTCGCCTTCGGATTCGAATGCCGGTTCCGGTCTCCGGTGTGCTCTTGAGATGCGATCTGCCAAGAGCACCGTCTTCGGTAGGCGACGTCAGCGACCCGCGACGCGAGGTCAGCAGCACGGCGTGCGGGTTGCGCACATGAACACCGGTTTCAGCCGGACAACAAACCCTGGAAGGAGAGCGCATGGAAGACTCGGTGAAGGAGGAAATGCTGAAGAACGACGGGCGATTCCGCAGCCTGGCTGAAGAGCACCAGGACTGCGAGAGGAAACTGACGGAAATCCAGGCCAAGTCCCTCCTTTCCGAAGAGGATGAAATGGAGATCAAGCGTCTTAAGGTCCACAAGTTGGCCCTCAAAGACCACATGGAGAGTTTGGCTCGCGAGCACGAAGCCCAA
>JBCDKB010000292.1:0-10917 GCA_038747035.1 Acidobacteriota bacterium
CATGTACTCGCGCTTCATCGACAGGCCGACCTGCGGCTTCAGGTTGACCTTGATCGCCTGGTAGCCCTCGCGCTCGAAGGTGATCTCGTAGACCACGGTGCCGTCGAGGAAAGCGAGCTTGATGCGCCCTTTGCGGTCGGACGTCTTGGTCTCGAGAAAGTTGATGTCTTCCTGCTTGATCGTCGCTTTGACGTCTTTGATCGGCTCTTCCTGCGTGTCACGGACGACTACGTTGACGCGGGCGAGCTGCGCGTCGGCGACGCTGGTGAAAACCAGCGCCAGCGCGAGGCTGAGGGTCACTATCAGCATCATCTTCTTCATCAGAGTTCTCCAGTAGATAAGGACGCCGAGCCGGATCCGAGCGGGATCAGAAGAGCTCCAGGCGCCAGAGATCGTGAATGTGGACGGCGCCCTCGAGGCGGCCGTCGGGGTCGGTGACGAAAAGACTGGTAATGCGGTGCGCTTCCATGAGCTGGAGCGCCGCGGAGGCGAGTTCTCCGCCGTCGATCGTGCGAGGGTTGACGCTCATTGTTTCATCAACGGGGCCTTCGAGGGCCAATTCGCCGTCTTCGAGCTGTCGACGCAGGTCGCCGTCGGAAAAACAGCCGACCAGGCGGCCATCGCCGTCGACCACGGCGGTGATGCCCAGGCGCTTGCCGGACATCTCGAGAATCGCGGCCTGGACGGTCGCGCCGAGGGGCACCTGGGGCAGACCGTCGCCGGTGTGCATCAGTTCCCGGATGCCCATCAGGCGCTTGCCCAGGCGACCGCCGGGGTGGAGCTTGGCGAAGTCCTCGGGGGTGAATCCGCGGGCCTCGAGCAGCGCCATCGACAGCGCGTCGCCGAGGGCGAGGGTGGCCGTGGTCGAGGCGGTCGGCGCCAGGCCGAGGGGGCAGGCTTCGCGGTCGATTTCAGTCCGCAGGTGCATGTCGGCGTGGCGCGCCAGCGGACTCGAGGCGTTGCCGGTCATGACGATCAGCGGCACCCCCAAACGCTTGACGATTTCAACCACGCGGAGCAGCTCTTCGGTGGTGCCGGAATAGGACGCGGCGAGCACCACGTCCTCGGGTTTGATCATCCCCAGGTCGCCGTGGATCGCCTCCGCCGGATGCAGGAAGAACGACGGCGTGCCGGTGGACGCCAGGGTGGCGGCGATCTTTTGCAGCACCAGGCCGCTCTTGCCCATGCCCGTGCACACGACCCGGCCGCGGCAGTGGCGGATCGTGTCGACGGCGCGGTCGAAGGCGTCGTCGAGCTGGTCGACGAGGCCTTCCAAGGCGCGGGCCTCGATATCGAGCACCCAGCGGGCGACGTCACGGGCCGGGCGGCCGCTTCGGGTCGCTCCGCTCACGCGTCGGCCTCCGTCGGACGGTGGAGGGCGTGGGTCGCCCGGAGGTGCGGCCACACCGCGCGGCGCAGCTCCAGCAGCGACTCCGCGAGCAGCAGGGCGCGGCCCGGGGGAAGCTGGGTGGTGGCGTCGGAGAGCGCTGTCGCCGGATCTGGATGGACCTCCATGAAGAGGCCGTCGCAGCCCGCGGCGACGGCGGCGCGGGCCAGGGGCTCGGCGAAGCGCCGGGCGCCGCCGGTGACGGTGCCGCCGCCGGGCAGCTGGAGGGAGTGGGTGACGTCGAAAATCACCGGGATGCCGTCGCCCTGCAGCGTCGCGAAGGAGCGCATGTCGACGACCATATTGTGGTAGCCGAAGCTAAAGCCGCGCTCGGTGACGCAGATCTTGGTGTTGCCCGTGGAGCGCGCTTTGTCGACCGCCTTCAGCATGTCGTCGGGGGCGACGAATTGCCCCTTTTTGATGTTGACGGCCTTGCCGGTCTCCGCCGCCGCCACCAGGAGGTCGGTCTGGCGGCAAAGGAAGGCAGGGATCTGGAGCACATCAACCACCTCGGCGACGCGGGCGCACTGGCGCGGCTCGTGCACGTCGGTTAGCAGCGGCAAGCCGGTGGTCTCGCGGACCTGGGCGAGGGCTTCGAGGCCCGGCCCGAAGCCGATGCCGCGGAAGCTTTGGAGCGAGCTTCGATTCGCCTTGTCGAACGACGCTTTGAAAATGAACGACGCGCCGGTGGCTTCCTGCAGCGCCGCCACCTCTTCGCCGACCTCGAGCAAGGCCTCGGCCCCTTCGATCACGCACGGCCCGGCGATGATCGGCATCGATTCGCCGCCGAGCTCGACGTCGGCGCTGAGCGCGATCGTCGGCTGGCGGCGGAGGATGCCGTCCTCCGGCTGCGCGATGGATGGCGAGGCGTCGCTCACGCGCCCACCTCGAGGACCGGTGTCTCTTCGCGCTGGCGCTGACGCTCCGGGGTCTTGGTGCGCTCTTGCTCGTCGAGGGCGGCCTCGATGAACGAGTCGAAGAGCGGATGCGGCTCGATCGGCCGGCTCTTATATTCCGGGTGGAATTGGCAGCCGATAAACCACGGGTGCTCGGTGAGCTCGACCATCTCGACGAACTTGCCGTCGGGGCTCAAGCCCGCCACCCGCAGGCCGTGCTCGCGCAGGGTCTCGAGGTATTTCTGATTCACCTCGTAGCGGTGGCGGTGGCGCTCGGAGACCTCGTCGACGCCGTAAATCTGCCGCGCGCGGCTGCCTTCTTCGAGCCGGCACGGATAGGCGCCCAAGCGCATGGTGCCGCCGAGGTTCTCGACGCCGAGCAGGTCGCGCAGCTTGTAGATGATCGGGTCCGGAGTCTCTTCCACGAACTCGGTCGACGCCGCGTGTTCGATGCCGCACACGTGGCGGGCGTATTCCACCACCATCATCTGCATGCCCCAGCAGATGCCGAAGCACGGCACTTTCTGCTCGCGGGCGTAGCGGATCGCGGCGATCTTGCCTTCCGATCCGCGCTTGCCGAAACCGATCGGCACGACGATGCCGTCGACTTTGGTGATCTCTGCGGGCCAGTGGTTGCGCTCGATGTCCTCCGCGGCGATGTAGACGAGCTCGGTGCGCGCGTCGTTGGCGAGGCCGCCGTGGATCAGCGCCTCGTTCAAACTCTTGTACGCGTCCGCCAAGTCGACGTATTTGCCGACGATGCCGATGCGCACGTGCTTCTTCGGGTTGCGGGTCTTGCGCACCAGCTCCTGCCACTTCGAGAGATCGCGGTCGTAGTGGGGCAGGTTGAGCAGCTCGAGCAGGGTCTCGTCGAGGCCGTCGCGCACGTACTCGAGCGGCACTTCGTAGATCGAGTTGCAGTCGCGGGCCTCGACGACCTGGCGCTCGGCGACGTTGCAGAACAGGCTGATCTTGCGACGCTGCTCGGCCGGCAGCGGACGGTCGACGCGGCAAATCAGGATGTCGGGGCTGATGCCGATCGCCTGGAGCTCGCGCACCGAGTGCTGGGTGGGCTTGGTCTTCAGCTCGTCGGCGGCGGCGATATACGGCACCAAGGTGACGTGCACGTCAATGGCGTTGTGGCGGCCGAGCTCCTGGCGGAATTGGCGGATCGCTTCGAGGAAGGGCAGCGACTCGATGTCGCCGACCGTGCCGCCGATCTCGACGATCACCACGTCGTGGCCGTCCGAGAGGCGGCGCATGGCGTCTTTGATCTCGTCGGTGATGTGCGGGATCACCTGCACCGTCTTGCCGAGGTAGTCGCCGCGGCGCTCTTTTTTGATCACCGACTCGTAGATTTTGCCGGTGGTGTAGTTGTGGTGCTTCGAGCAGGTGGTGGAAGTGAAGCGCTCGTAGTGACCGAGGTCGAGGTCGCTCTCGGCGCCGTCATCGGTGACGTAGACCTCGCCGTGTTGGTACGGCGACATGGTGCCCGGGTCGACGTTGATGTACGGGTCGAGCTTCATCAGCGTGACCTTGTAGCCGCGGCTCTCGAGGATCAGGCCGATTGACGAGGCGGCCACGCCCTTGCCGAGGGACGACACGACGCCGCCGGTGACGAAGATGTATTTCGTTTTCATTGGGGCTTCTGTCCAATCCAGGGTTTAGCAGGTGAAATCGGAAATTCTGTGGGGAATTCGAAGCGGTCTCGGAGACTTCGAAGCGGTGTCGGGAATTCGGAGCGTCAAGGGGCCGGCGACGCCGCGCGCCGCTCGGCTCACGGGGTGTCTTCGGCGGCTTCGGCCAGTCGGAGGGCCGTGCGCTCGAGGTCTTCCCGGGTGTCGACGCCGGGCTCGGCGGCGGCGTCGAGGGTGATGACCTGCAGCTTGATGCCGTGCTCTAAGGCGCGGAGTTGCTCCAAGCTCTCGCTGCGCTCGAGCGGCGTCGGCTCGAGCTCGGCGAGGCGCAGCAGCACGTCCCGGCGGTAGCCATAGAGGCCGAGGTGAAGACGCGGCTCGACGGCGTGGCCGGATCCGTCGCGGTCGTGGGGGATGGGCGCGCGGCTGAAATAAAGCGCCGTGCCGTCGAGCGCCGTCACCACCTTGACCGCGTTCGGGTCGCTGAAGCGATCCGGATCGAGCGGCGCCGCCAGGGTCGCCATCTCCACCGACGGGTTGCCCTTCATCAGCCGGGCGAGGCGCGAGACGGCGTTCGGGTCGATGAGCGGTTCGTCACCCTGCACGTTGATCACGGCGTGGCAATCCCAGGTGCGCGCCGCGAAGGCGATGCGGTCGGTGCCGGAGGGGCAGTCCACGGGGGTCATCAGCGCTTCGCCGCCGAAGCCTTCGACGGCGTCGACGATGCGCTCATCGTCGGTGAGCACGACGACGCGATCGAGCGCGTCGACCGTCGCCACGCGGCGGTAGACGTGTTCGATCATCGGCTTGCCGGCGATGGGGAGCAGCGGCTTGCCGGGCAGGCGCGAGCTGGCGAAGCGCGCTGGGATCGCGCCGACGAGTCCGCCTGAGGGCATCGGTATTTGGGGAATGGTGTGGGTCCGGTGTCGAGAATTCCGGCCGGGCGGCCGGAGTGAGTACCGGGATTGGAGGTTACTCCCCGGCGCGACCGACGTCAATCTCGGGGCCTTCTGCACGAAATCTCATGTCATATGCGCATTATTCCGTTATCGTCGCGTATCTATGTGTGAGGGATTATCATGACTCCAGAACGACTTAGACGCATGGCAGACGTGCTTGAATCCGTGGTCTCCCGACAGACGGCGGGTGGCCCCCCAGATCTGGACGATTTAGCGCGCAGTGACCCGGGCCTCGCACGCCTCATCGCGGCCGAGATCGAAGAGGCGGAAGCCACCGAGTACTCGCCGCGTCCGCAGCTGACGGGCCGCCACCTCGGCATGCCGGAGTGGATCGACGGCTATCGCGTTCTCGAACGGCTAGGAACCGGCGGCATGGGTTCGGTTTACCTGGCGGAGCGGCGCGACGCCGACTTCGAGCGCCGGGTGGCGATCAAAGTGCTGCGCGCCGGCTTCGACGTGCCGGAGACGCGCAGTCGCTTCGTCTCGGAGCGGCAGATCCTGGCGGACTTCGACCATCCCCATATCGCCCGGCTTTTCGACGGCGGCACTTTAGGGGACGGGCGGCCGTACCTGGTGATGGAGTACGTCGACGGGCGACCGATCGACCGCTATTGCGACGACGAAGGCCTCGGCGTGCGCGGGCGGGTGCAGCTGATGCTCGACGTGTGCTCGGCGGTGCGCTATGCCCATAGTCGGCTGGTGGTCCATCGCGATCTGAAGCCGTCGAATATCTTGGTCACCGGCGACGGCACGGTGAAGCTGCTCGACTTCGGGATCGCCAAGCTGCTCGACCCGGCGAGCTTCCCGGTGACGGTGCACGCCACCCGCGACGGCAAGGCGCCGATGACGCCGCACTACGCCAGCCCCGAGCAGATCCGCGGCGAGCCGGTCACCACCGGCGCAGACGTCTACAGCCTCGGCGTCGTGCTCTACCGGCTGCTCTCGGGGCGACTGCCGTTCCGATTCGACAACAGCACGCCCGTCGCCATGCTGGCGGCGCTCGAGCGCTTCGAGCCGACGCGGCCGTCGAGCGCGGTGGAAGCCACCGGCCGGGCGAAATCGAAGGGCGAAGCGGCGTCCGCGAGAGACCGTCGCCGGCCGCTATTCGTTGATGGGTCCCCCGGTCGGATCGCCGAGAGCGTCGGAGTCGACCCGCGGGAATGGCAGCGTCAGCTGCGGGGTGACCTCGACAACGTGGTCTTGAACGCCCTGCACCGCGATCCGAACCGTCGCTACGCCACCGTCGGGCAGCTGCGGGACGACCTTGAACGCCACCTTGAGGGTCGGCCGGTGCGGGCGCGGCAGGACAGTTATTTCTACCGCCTCGGAAAGTTCATCGGCCGCCACCGCTGGCCGACGGCGCTGCTCGCCGTCTTGGCGCTGGCGCTGGTCGCCTTTGCCGGCTTCGCCTCACGCCAGGCGTCACTCGTCGCCCGCGAACGCAACGCCGCGGTCGAGGCGATGGCCCGCGCCGAACGGTCGCGGGTCGAGACGGAGCGAGCGCGGCTCGCCGAGGCCGAGGTCGTCGACTTCATGGTCGAGCTCTACCGCAGCGCCGACGCCGACCTGCGGGGAGACGCTCTGCCGACGCCGAAGGACCTGCTCGACCGCGGCGCGGCCCGCGTCGAGGCCGAGCTCGGCGCGCGGCCCCAGGTCCAGCTGCGCCTGATGCTGGTGCTCGCGCGCTCCTACTGGACCCTCGGCCACTACGGGCCCGCCCGCGAGCTCTACGAGGCGTCGCTGGCGAGGCTCGACGATCCGGACGCCGATTTTCCCCTCGACCTGCACCTCCAGGCCCTCCAAGGCTTGGCGCAGGTCGCCTTCAAGCAGAACGCCCTCGATGAATCGGAGCGGCTCTTCACCGAGGTCCAGCGGCTGCTCGGCGAGTCGTCGGCGGACGATCTAGAGCGTCGGATCACGGCGGCCAACGGCCTGGCGTCGATCCACTCGCTGCGCGGCGATCCGTCGACGGCGGCGGCGAAGCTGCGGGCGGTGATCGAGCTCTACGGGGATGGCGAGACGCCGGCCGGACGGCTGGTGGATTCCCACATCAACCTGTGCGCCGTATTGTCGAGCGCCGGCGAGATGACCCAGGCCCTCGAGATCTGTCGGCTCGGCGTCGAAGGGGCCAAACAGGCCCCGGGGGTCGGCCCCAGCCTGGCCGCGGCGCTCGACAACTACGCCGGCGCTTTGACCCACATGAGGCGCCACGACGAGGCTTTGCTCCACTTCAAGGAAGCGCTCGACATTCGTCGGGCCGAGCTCGGCGAGGGCCATGCGGATACGGCCCACTCCTATTCGAACCTCGGCGTCGTCGAATACGAGCTCGGGGACTTCAGCCGGGCGTCGGCGCTCTTCGCCCGCGCCGCCGACGGTTTGCGCCAGGCCCTCGGGCCGGACCATCCGAGCTACGGCGTGGCGATCTTGAATCTCGCCGATACGGAGGAACGGCGCGGCCTCGTGGTCGAGGCCGGGCTGCGGGTGGCGGAGGCGCAGCGCGCCCTCGGAGAAGGCTTAGACCGGGGGCACTACCTGCTCGCCGTCGGCGAGATCATCGCCGGCCGCCAGCTGCACGCGGTCGGTGACGCGTCGGCGGCGGCCCGGCTCGAGGACGCCTATCGACACCTGCGGGGCGAGCTCGGCCTGACGCACCACTACACCCGCCTCGCCGCCGCCGAGCGGGCCCGGATCGCGGCCGACGGCGGGGACTGGACCGAAGCGACGGCGTGGTCGGAGCGCGCCCTGATCGCCGATCCAGACGCCGGCGCCGAGCTCGCGGCGGCGGAGGCCCGCTACCTGGCGACTTGGGTGCTCGGACGGATCGCCCGGGCTGAGGGTCGGACAGACGCCGCGGGTCGCCTCGTGGACGAAGCGGTGGCGCTGGTCGAAGCGCACTGGTACCCGGACCACCTCCACGTCGCGGCGCCGCTCCTGACCCGGGCCGAGCTCGCAGTCGACGCCGGAGACGCGGCGACCGCCCGCCGCTTGGCATGGCGCCTGGAAGCGATCTACCATCGGAGCGTCGTGCCCGAGCACCCCGGAGTGCAGGCCGTCGCCGTCCTCAAGCAGAGGCTCGATGGGCTCCCGCCCCAGGATCCCGGGCTCCCCTAAATCAACCCGCCGCGTCAGGTCTTTCGTCGCGATCGAGAAGCCTCTATGTTCGACATCGAATATCCGCTCGCCGAGAGGGAACCGCCGGCGGAGTGCTGCGGGGCCTCCGCCATCCGCGCGACCCGATTCCTGACCCGGGACGGCGACGCCGCCGGCGTCTACTACCTGCGCTACCTCAACCAGTACAGCGAGCGTGGACTGGACCTCCTCCTTTCCCTCGGCCCTTGGTGGCCGGGGACGGAGCTCGCCGCGCGGAGCTGTTTCTACCTCCGGGTCGGGACCTCCGACGAAGGCCACTACTTCGGTTTCGCCGATGTGGAGACGTCCCCCTGGGGTGTTATCGAGAGTATGGGCGTCCCCCACGGCCGCGAGCAGGCCTTGGTGAGCCCCCTGCGTGGGGAGATAGTGGCTCTCTTTGACCAGATCGTCGACCAGGATCCCCAGATCCGCGGATTCCTCGCCCGGGTCGGCTGCGGCGACGCGACGGTGCCGCTCGAATTTCGATTCCCATACCCCGATCGGGTTTTTGCGGTCCCGGAATCGGAGCGACCGGGTCGCATCGAGCATTTTGACGACCTTATGGTGCTCGACGGCGAACATCACTTTGTCCGGACCTTGATTTCATTTCCCCAGCAGGATCGTAGGCCGTGGGTGCTCGCGACCTGGAGCGAAGTGGCCGAGGCGGATTACCGGCGTCTCGCGGAGGTCTGGGACCAGCCGGAGGCTTATCTCGAGTTCTCCTGCCCAGCCGTACTCGCCAACGACACGGGCGGACTCCACCTCCCGGATTTCGGCGACGCCCGGGCGGAACTCCACGCCCGTGAGGCGGGTCGATGCCCCTATGTGAAACGCTTGGCGGATGAGGATCTACAGCAGCTCATCGAAGTGCCGGCGGCCCCGGCGGACTTTGAGAAGTTTGCGATCGCCAACGGATTCCTATAATCCGCGTCGATGACCACCGGTACCGGCCCACGCTCTCGGACAGATTCCGGCACGTTCGCGGCGAACGCCCGCCGTTTGGAGGCGCTGCTCGAGGAGTATGGCGCGTGGCTAAAGCAGTCCGTGCGACGCTTATGTCCGAGGGATATGGGCATCTCGCCCGAGGATGTCGAGCAAGAAGTGCGGGTTCGGCTGTGGAAATCGATCGAAAGTGGGAGGAATATCGAACATCCTCCGTCTTATCTCTACAGCATCGCGTCGACCGTCACCATCGACGCGATGCGTTCGGTGCGTAGCCGTCGCCGCCATCTGGCGTCCCCGGAGGCGAGCGACGACAACGGTGATGGTGAAGGGCCCCTCGAGCGCCGCCCGGCGTCCGAGCCTTCACCGGAAAGTCAAACACGGCGGCGCGAGATGCTCGCGGCGGCCCGGCGCCTACTCGACGAACTCCCCGAGTCCCGTCGCCGGGCCGTCGGGCTCTACCTGCAAGGTTTCAAGATCCAAGAGATCGCGGATCTCATGGGCTGGACCGAGCCGAAGGCGCGCAATCTCCTTTACCGGGGATTGTCGACCCTGCGGGAACACTTAGCCGCCGAAGGACTGGATCATGGAGATATCTGAAGACTTCAAGCGGGCCTACCGGGAAGCCACCCGCCGCGACGACCGGGCGTCCTGTCCGTCGCCGGAAGAGCTCGTGGCGCTCGTCGACGGCACCCTGCCGCCCGAGCGTCGCGAAGCCGTGCTGGATCACCTCGCCGTCGACTCCGACAGCGCCCTGGAAGTTCGTCTGCTGATGGAAGCGAAGGCGTTCTTCGAGCAGAAGGCGGACTCAGAAACAGACCCGGCGGCGTCGCCTTCTGCGCCGGCCCCGTCCGCGCCGATTCCGATGCGAGCGACACCGCGGCGCCGAGAGTCGGAGCCCCGTCGCCGCGTGGCCCAATGGGTCGCGCTCGCGGCGACGGTGCTGCTGGCTGTCGGCCTGGGTGTGACGCTGCAAACCCCCGACGAGACCCCGGTCGTGCGCTCCGCGTCTGCGGCCCAGGTCCTGCCTGTTGAGGGCGCGGTACTTAAGGCGCCGCCGACGCGGCTCGAATGGGAGGCCGTCACCGGCGCGGAGAGCTACGGCGTCACGCTCTTCAACAGCAGCGGCGCCGTGCTCTGGCGGTCAGATCCGGTCGACGGCCCGTCGAGCGAGCTACCCGCGGAGGTCGTGGCCGAGTTGAGCCCGGGCGACTACCTGTGGACCGTCAAAGTCCAGGGGGCGACGTCGCGTCGCGAGCTGGGGCCCCACGCGTTTACGGTCGGACCCGGCGACAATTCTGGAGACCCGTGATCCGGATTTCTGGCTCTGCTCAGCAATCTGGAGTGTGGGCCTTCAAGCGGGACCGCCTGTCCGAATAGCCTCGGAGTTATCATCAGAGGGTCACCGGCCGAACGTGGACTGATCGTTCTAAAGGTCTTCGGACAAGACCCCGGGACATCGTGGTTGCCCAGGGCGGAGACATGACCTTTGGTGTCCTTCTGCGGTTTGGAAACGAAGGCTTCCGAAGTATTCCGCAGAGCGAACGAAGAAGTCCGTCTGCTTCACTCGCATTGAGGCAGACGGTTCACGTAGGACTGTCTGATGAGTCCGTTTGCTTCCCAAAGCCCACCGCGTGCTAAAGTCTTCGGCACAGACCGGGGACTTGATCAACACGAGAGAGCGAGTGGGGGGAAAGCGATGTTGCTCGAGTCCGCCGTCGAAGGCTTCTTGACAGGTTACTTCGCGACCTGCGAAAGGAGTGAAGGGACCTATAGGGCGTATGCTTTGGATCTCCAGCAGTTCACGTCTTTTACTGGGAACGTTGGCCTCAATACGATTGAACCTGAGATCCTCGAATGCTGGGCAGCTCAGCTAAAGGAGCGTTACGCAGCGGCCTCTGTCCGACGAAAGTTCGCATCCATTCGTGTTTTTTTTAATTATTGGACGCGCAGACGGGTACTAGACC
>JBCDKB010000293.1:0-10903 GCA_038747035.1 Acidobacteriota bacterium
CCGACCCGAGGGTCTCCATGCCGCCCGGTCAGCCGGCGCCGCTCGCCGTCCGGGCCATGCACGCCGCCCTGGTCCAAGGCCTCGTCGACCGGCGCGGTCTCATCGCCGTCGAAGTCCCGGCGGACGCGCCCGCGGCGACCCTCGACCTGGCCCGCGAGCTGGCGGTCGACGAGGTGCTCGACTCGTCCCTCACCTGTGACGGCCGGCGCTGCAGCGCCAGTCTCCGGCGCGTCGACCGAGACGGCGGCGTGCTGTGGATTCGAAACTTCACCGCTCCGCCCGATCGAATCGTGAGCCTCCGCGAAGCGGTGCTGAGCCACCTCAATACGGCTTATCCCTCCGCACCGCTCCGCCCCGAGTCGCCGAATTTCACCGTCGGCGCTGAAGACTACGAGCGATTCTTGCGGCTGACCGAACGATACCGGACCCGCGGACAAGGCTTTTCCAGCGAGCAGGTACTTGACGAGCTGGACGAGCTGGCCAGCTCATCGCCCCATTTCGTCGCCATCCCCCTCCTGACCGCCCACGTGGCCCTGCAGCGTCACCAGAGCTCCCGTGCGCCGGGCGATGCGGAGCGGGCCCAGGGGGCCATCGAGCGCGCATTGACCCTCGCTCCATCCGACCCCCGGGTCTTGCTGCTCGCCGCCCGCGCCGCCCGTCAAGCCGCAAACTATGGGGAGGCGAAAAAACATCTCGCCGCCGTCGAGCGCCTGGAACCCGGGCACTCCGGAGCCGAGTTCCAGATGGCCCTTCTCCACGAGCGCCGTGGCGACGTGGAGGGGGCGAAGGCGATCGTCAAGCGGGTCGTCCAGCGCCATCCGTCGACCTATCATCTCCTGAACGGCGCCGACCTGCTCTACCGACAGGGCGACTTCGACGGCGCCCGGGCGCTGCTCGAGCAGGGGCTGGCCCGGTCGCCGGATCGTTTCAACGGCCTTTCCCGACTCGCCCAGCTCGAGCTGGCCCACGGGGACCTCGAGCGGTCGGCGGACCTCTACCGGCGGCTCGTGGATCGCGCGCCGGAGGAAACGGAGCTGCTCAACCTTGGCACCGCCCTCATGATGCTCGGGCGGCTTGACGAGGCCAAGGCCTGCTTCGAGCGCGTCGTCGAAGCCAACCCCTCCTCACCTTACGCGACGCTCAGCCTCGCCGACGTCACCAAGCTCGCCGGCGACGGCGGGGCCGCAAGGCAGCTCTATTCTCGGGTTCTTGAGCTGACGGAAGACCCGGAAGGCGCCGCCCAGCTCGACTCCGTGAGGGCCCAGGCTTTAGCGCACCTGGGCCGGGGCGACGACGCCGTCGAGAGGGTCCAAGCCGCCGTCCAGCGCCGCCCCGACCACCCCTGGGTGGCCTATGAAGCCGCCCTGGTGCATGCGCTCATCGACGACCGCGCCTCCGCGCTTTGGAACGCGCGCCGGGCCCTGGACGGCGGCATCGGCCGGCGCTGGTTCGCCCTCGCGTGGTTTGACCCGGTGCGGGCCGAGTTGAGCGAGGAGCTCCGGCGCCGAGAAGCTGCCGGCGAGACCTGACGCCTGGGCCCGTCGGCCGGGTCCGCGATCAGATCCGCCGGTCAGGGCGCATCGCACAGCTCACCGGCGGGCGTCGGGCGGCGGATCCTCACCCTTCTCCACGATCGTCGGGTCGATCGCCTTAAATAGACGCGTCGAAGTCCAGTCGCCGGAGTCCCCGGTTTGCACAATCAGGTCGAAGCCATGCTCCGTCAGGACGCCGTGGTCATAGGTGTCCGCGATCGAGAAGGCGAGATTGTCAAAACGGCGCTTGCCGTAGGCCACGGTCGCCGGACAGTCTCCGTTGCCTTCCCAACTCAAAGGCAAGTGGCCGGAGCCGGGGGCCGGGAATTGGGTGCCCTGATCCGAAGACTTGGCGATAAAGAAATAGAGTCCGGTCGCCTGATTCCGGTAGACGTCCAGCTGCAGCGGCGTGATCGCGTCGCCGGCACAATCGGGGTCGCTGTAGACCTCGAGCGCGCCGGCCGAGTACTTCACGTAGAGGGAGACTTCTCGATCCACCTTCCACGGCTTCTCTTTCAACTCGATCGTTCGCGCATCGTTTTGGAATGACTTCGTGGCCATGCGGGGCTCCTTTGGGGGTTCGGCGCTCGGCGCGCCGCTGATTTCTAGGACAATGGAATGCCAGTGTCTGACAGCAAAGCTCGTGCCACCACAGAAGAGACCCGGGTCGAAGGTCACCGCGAATCCCGAGCCGGCCGTCATAAACTGGGGAATCATGGACCTCCAGAAACCCGACGGTCTCGAGACCCGAACGGAAACCAGCAGCACCGGTACGGACGGGTCGCCTTTGGTCGACGCCGCCTCGACGCTGGTCCCCGGACTCGTGATCGTGGCCCATCCGGACCATGTCCGCATCGGGGAAGAGGTCCCGCTGCCGCAGCTTCGCCGGGGCGCCGCGGTCATCCTCTCCCGCCGCGAGCCGAGCTTTCTTCCGCCGACGTCCGAGGCGTCGCCGCAGCCGCTCGCCGCGGCGTTCCTCAGCCGACGGGGCGTGGAGCTCCGCGCCGACGGAGCCGGCGGTATTCTCATCACCCGGGGCGCAAGCCCGATCGCCCTGACCGTGAACGGCGCCCGCCTCGAAAGTCAACTTCGGCTCAAGGCCAGCGACGTCGAGCGCGGGTCCCTATGCATTCTCGCCGGCCGCATCGCGCTCTTGCTCCAGCCCGTCCCTACCCTGCGCACCTCCGGCGTTCCGCGCTACGGACTGGTCGGGCACTCCGTCGCGATCGGTCGACTGCGGCGCGAGATCCGCGCCGCCTCGCTGCTCCAGGTGCCGGTGCTCCTGCGGGGTGAGACCGGGACCGGCAAAGAGCTGGTCGCCCGCGCCGTGCACGGGGCGCGCCCCAATCCCGGCCCGTACGTCACCGTCAACCTCGGCGCCCTGGTTCCCAACCTCGCGGCCTCGGAGCTCTTCGGCGCGGTCCGCGGCGCCTATACCGGCGCCGACCGGAAGCGGGACGGCTTCTTTCGCCGCGCCGACGGCGGCACGCTCTTCCTCGATGAAATCGGCGAGGCGCCACCTGAGGTCCAAGTCATGCTCCTGCGCACCCTCGAAACCGCGCGGGTCCAGCCGGTGGGCGGCACCGACGAGCGACCCGTCGACGTGCGCGTCATCGCCGCCACCGACGCCGACCTCGAAGAAGCTATCGGAGCCGGTCAGTTCCGACCCGCCCTCCTTCATCGCCTGAGCGGCTATGAGATCCAGGTGCCTCCGCTCCGCGACCGCAAAGACGATATTGCGCGTCTCCTGGTGCACTTCTTCGTCGAGGAGTCCCGAACCCTCGGCGAGTCCGTCAGCCCGCGGGAGCTCGGGCCGTGGCTGCCGGCGGAGGCCGTCGCCCGGCTCGTTCAGTATCGGTGGCCGGGGAACGTGCGCGAGCTCCGCAACGTCGTGCGCCGTGTGGCCGTGGCCCGGCACCTCAACGCCCAAGAAGATCCGCTCCCCCTGCTCGACCAGCTGCTTCGCCCGCCGGAAGCCCGCGCTGACGACGGCGCGGGAGGCGGGAAAGCTGAAGGCCCGATGATCGCGCCGGACGCCCGGCCCCGATCCGCCGCTGAAGTCCCGGCCGACGAGCTGATCGCGGCCCTCGAGCGGGCCCGCTGGCGGCCGGGGCCGGCGGCGAAGGCCCTCGGACTTTCGCGGCAAGCCCTTTACCGACGGATCCAAGATCACCCGGACCTCAGGACCGCCGCCGAGCTGTCCGACGGGGAGATTCGCACGGCGCTCGAGCGCCACGGATCGCCGGCGGCGGCGGCCGACGCGCTGCGCGTTTCGCTCCAGGGTTTCAAACGTCGCGCGACCGCCCTCGGCCTCACCGCGGACTGACGGCCGGGCCGCGGTCCGCCCGACTTCAAGACGTCCGCGGACGTCCGCGGACGTCCTGAGATCCGCGATTCCTCGACGGGGTCGGGCCTCTGCCCCGTTTCAAGCGATGGCACAACAGTTGCTCTAGACAGTCGAAAACGGCCCTGTCAAAGGCCCCGGTTCCAAGAGCCGGGCCCCGTCTTCGATTCCCACCCCACAAGGAGTGACTGTCCATGCCTCGTTTGCAGATTCCCTTGGCCTCGATCTGTCTTTTCCTCCTCATGGGCGCCGGCTCCCTCGCCGCCCAACCCGTCGCCGACGTCGACCTGCTCTTCTCCACCGACGACGGAGCGAACTACCTCGACGTCGCCACCGTCGATGAAATGACGCCTTTTTCGCTTCGCATCTACTTTGACAACACGGGTGACGCCGCCGCCGAAGACGCCGCGGTGACTTTCACCCTACCGGCGGGATTCGTCCGCACGCCGGCCTCCACCCGGGTCTGCCTGGAGCCCACCGACGGTGAAATCGTATGCAGCGAAGACGCCGGCCAAAGCGGTGCGATCGACGAAAGCGCGGTGTGGTCCGGACAGACGCTGACCATCTCCCCGAGCGCCGGCCTCTACGGCGCCGCCAATGGCGCCGTCGCCGGCCCCCTCGAGATCGGCAAGGCCCCCTTCCTCAATCTCCACGACTGCCATTACTTCAACGGCGCCGAGCGCTTCTTCACCACCGCCGACCCGGACATCGCGGGCACGAATATCAGCGACACTATCGACGCCGCTGCGGCCTGCGCCGGCACCGTCGGCGCCTACGGCAACGCCGGCCAAGAGCTCAGGACGGTCGGTCTGCTCGGACAGCGCTACTTCAACTTCCACGAGTGCCACTACAACTTCTTCACCGACCACATCTACCGCGATACCGACGGCACCGCCACCCGCACATCGAACACGCTCGACGCGGCCTTCAACTGCGCCGGCACCGCCGGCGCCCACATCCTGCACCCCGACTCGGTCGTGATCAATTTCGACCTGCTCGGACAGCGCTACCTCAACTTTTGGGAGTGTCGCTACATCAACGGCGGCGACTTGATTTCCCTCAATTCCGTCGGCAGCAACACGTCCTCCACCCCCGACGCGGCGCCGAGCTGCCCGGCGACCCTCGGCGCTTACACCCTGAACGACTCGGACCTCCTCGCCCTCGACACCCTGGACACGACGCGCGGGCGGGGTTTCGTCGAAGTGGAGGTGACGGCGGCCACCACGGGCGACGGTGATTTTGACTTCGACACGACGCTCGGCGCCCCGGCGATCACCGACGAGACCGACCAGGGCACGGTGACGGTGATCGGCGCCATCGTCGGGCCGATGCCCACCGCCGACCTCCGCTTCTCCCAAGACTGCACCAATACCTTCGGCGACGAAGCCACCCCCTACCCGGGCGAGGAGTTCTTCGTTCGCGTCTACTTCGACAACGTGGGCGACGAGGTCGCCGCCGACAGCCGCATCACCACCACCTTGCCGGCGGGACTCACCCTCGTCCCGGATTCCACCCGTATGTGCCTAACGCCGACCGCCGACGTCGAGATCTGCAATACCGATCCAGGCCAGGGCGGCGCCATCGACGAGGACCTGGTGTGGTCCGGCGATACGCTGGAGGTCGCGCCGGGGGCCGGGCTGGAAGGCGTCGCCCCGGACGCGCAGAGCGGCGCGCTCCCGTTCGGCTCGATGCGCTACCTCAATATCCACGAATGCCACTACTTCGACGGATTCGGAGATCGTCTCTTCCTCTCCGTGTCCCAAGGCGCCACCGGCACCAACGTATCCAACTCGATCGATACAGCTCCCATCTGTCCGCCGGTCGCCCACGGTCGCACCCTCGTGGACGGCGCCGTCACCACCTACGACCTCCAGGCCCAGCGCTATCTCAATATCCACGAATGCCACTACCAGTTCTTCTTCCTCGATCGAATCCTGCTGAACGGATCCGGCTTTACCGCCACCGCCGCCAGCAACACCATCGACGCGATGGTGGGCTGCGACCCGGCGGCGGGGGCCCACAGCCTGCTGGCGGGCGAGAGCAACCTGCTCACCGTCGACTTGGCCGGTCAGCGGTACCTCAACCTGCACGAATGCGTAATGCTCAACGGCGCCGACCACATCGGCCTCGTGGCCGGGCCGGCGAACGGCACCAACGCGTCGAACGTCGCCGATGAGCTCGCCCAGTGCCCGTCTACGAGCGGCGCCCACAGCTTGGTCGCCGGCTCGGTGACGGCGCTCGACAGGCTCGACCCGACCCGCGCAGGCGGTTTCGTGGAGTTCCAGGTCACGGCCGCTTCGACCGTCGTCGACGAGGTCCAGACCGCAACGCTCTCCGGCACCGGTTTCGATGACATCGTCGAGACCGGGACGATCCGGGCGACGGCGAGCAAGATTTTCTTCAGCGGCTTTGAGTGCGGCGACCTTTCGGAATGGGATGAGCTCGTGCTGGTGCCCTGATTAGGGCAGTGGGTCTAAAAGCGCCGGCGGACTGAGGTCCGCCGGCGCCTTGCGGCCTCTCCGGACGCCAAGACTTGAACACTTCGCATTGACGGGGGCGAAGGAGATCGAGCATGATGGACGGACATTTCATCTATTCGTCAGCACCGAATTCTCCGCGGAGGTCGATATTTGTCGCATTTCGGCCTGCCCCCCCGCGCCCCTTTGACCGGAGGAGAGGCCATGAGTGTGCGAAGACTTTTCCTGGTGATGGGCGTAACTGGTGTGCTCTGCGCCTGCGCCGGCGATCAACCGCCGACGCCCGCCGACGCGCCGACGGACCCCGTCCGATTGATCGCCCAACTTTCGACCGCCAGCCCGCCGTCACTGAACGTTTTTGCCCCCGGGGAGATCCCGTGCGAAGAGAGGCCCTATGAGCAGCCTTTCCTCGAAGAGCCGGCGCGCATTCTGCCGGTCGATGGCGTGATGACCACCGAGCTCTACGTGGACCTCAAGCCGCGGTGCGTGCCCTTTTTCGTCGCCGAGACCGACGAAGACGGCAACGCCACCGGCTCCTGGAAGTACCGGACCCAGATGCTGCGCACCTACGGGTTCCCGAGCGACCACGCCGAGCCCCCCACCGTCGAGCAGATCCGGGCCGACGTGCACGACGAGTCCATGGTGTGGAGCGCACCGGGGCCGACTTTTGTGCTGCACAAAGCGTCGGCGCCGGGCGAGAACGACGGCACGAAGCTCAAATTCGCCCTCCACAACATACTCGACCCGGAGGCGGACCCGCACCGGTGCGACGAGCTCCAGAAGCGGGATGACCCCAACTTCGGCGGCACCTTCCGACCGACCACCGAGCCGAACTGCTTCCACGGCAACAACTCGACCAATTTCCACTTCCACGGCTCCCACGTCTCTCCCCAGGAGCACCAGGATTACGTCGGACTCGAGCTGCTGCCCTACGGCGCCGACGAGCCCGAGCACGCCGTGCACACCCGCGGCACCACCGCCGTCGGCAAGTACTCCTACGATTTCGACCGACTGCGCTACTCCCAGGCCGAGGGCACCCACTGGTACCACGCCCACAAGCACGGCTCGACGGCGCTCCAGGTGCTCAACGGCTTGATCGGCTCGGCGCTGATCTACGGCGATTTCGACCGCGAGCTCGAGGCCCTCTTCGAAGACCAGGGCGGGCTCGTCGAGCGGCTGCTGGTGGTCCAGCAGCTCCAGGACCTACCCCCCGGCATGGGCGGCGAGCCGGCGCCGCCGGAGCCGTTGGTCAATGGCTTCGCGGACCCGATCGTGCGCATGAAGCCCGGCGAAATCCAGCGCTGGCGCTTCGTCGGCGCCACGATGCAGGTCTCCGCCCAGCTCACCATCGGATTCCCGGAATCCGTCGAGCACCCCGAGGTGCGACAAATCGCCATGGACGGCGTGCAGTTCGCGCCGGAAAACTACGAGTGCCAGCCGATCCTCCGCGGCCCGGACTGCGTCGACGACACGGGCGACGATAGCTGGACCGAATTCGGCGACTTCAAGCTCGATCCGGGCAGCCGCATCGACGTCCTGATCAAGGCGCCGTCGACGCCCGGCCGGTACTCCCTCCACTTCGAAATGGCGGCCAGCGGACTGCCCGACGAAGTGATGGCCGAGATCCAAGCTTTCACCGAGGCCCTCGCGGCGTCGCAGGACCAGTCGAAGCCGTCGCTCTTGACCCTGCTCGTCGAAGACGGGTCGCCGCTGGACACCCCGTTCCCCACCACCGAGCAATTCCCCAAGATGCCTGAGTTCCTCGCCGACCTCGAGCCGACGAATAGCGATAATCCGCGGGTGGTGAGCTACCAGATGGCGAACCGGGGCAACCTCTACGACACCGAGGAGGAAGGCCCGAGCGTCTACTTCGCCATCAACGATAAGCAGTACGACCCGAGCTGCGTCAACGAAACGATGGTCCTCGGCGACGTCGAGGAGTGGAAGCTCACCAACAATAGCTCGATCGCCCACCCCTTCCACATCCACACCAACCCGTTCCAAATGCGCCGCAAGCTCGTGTGGGACCGGGAGCAAAAGCCCCAGGAAATCTTCTATCGGGCCCCCTACGTGTGGCGGGATACGGTGGCGATCCCCATCGCCAACGTCACCCGCCAGGAAACCAGCGACACCGAGCGCGGTGAGATGTCGATCGTCTATGCCGCCCGCGACTTCACGGGTGAGTTCGTGAACCACTGCCACATCCTCGGCCACGAGGACCGCGGCATGATGCACAACGTCCAGGTCACCTGCCCGAACGGCCTGTGGGGCAAGCCGACTTCCAACCTGAGCCCGGAATGCGTCGAAGGCAATTACCGCGAAGCCGCGCCGAAGTGCGAGCCGTAGCGGTCGGGGCTTGACGGCGCCCGACCTGACAGGTGGCTCGCGACAAGCCCGGGGCGGCGCGGAAATCCGCGTCGCCCTCTTCGCTTCGTTTCGGCGCCGTGACTCTATCGAGGGTCCGCCCGGGGTCCAGGGGGTCCTCACCGAATCGGAGGGGAGGTTCGACCGCGCGGTACGGCGCCACCAACGGGTTCATTCGGACTGCGGAAGGGACGCCAACCGGGCGAGCGGGACCTGCGCAGGGACGGCGCGATTTGAATCGCCGGGACGTTCTCTGGCACTCTCGGGGGATGGACACTCCTGCGCACACTCCGAGGGTTTTCGGCTGGTGGGGAGTGGCGCTGGTGTGGATGGCCTGGGGCGTCATCAACGTGCTGCGATTCGCCGCGATGCCGGACATCAGCTGGGCCCAGGCTTTGACCTACGGCTTCCCCGACGCGATCTTTTGGGCCGCCGTCACGCCGCTCCTGGTCTTCGTCTCCAAGCGCTACGAGCTCCGCGGCGAGCGACGCTGGCGCCACTTCCGCATCCTCGCCGCGGTCGCCCTGGCGGTGGTCCTCGTGCATACCGCCGTCGACGCGGCGCTGGCCAGCGTGCCGCAGTGGATCGAAGGCCAGCCGGGCATCTGGTCGGCGGTCTTCGTCAAGGTGCTTCGCTACGAGCTGCACACTCGGCTGCTGATCTGCACCCTGGTCATCGGCTTTGTGCACTACCAGATCTACGCCCGGCGCCTGGCGGAGCAGCGGTCGGAGGCGGACCGCCTGGCGGCGCAGCTGTCCCAGGCCAAGCTCAGCCACCTGCGCAGCCAGCTGCGGCCGCATTTCCTCTTCAACGCCCTGAACTCCGTCGCGGCGTCGATGGAGCTCTCCCCGGAAGTAGGACGCCGCGTGGTCCGTCGACTCGGCGAGCTGCTGCGCGCCAGCCTGCGGGCGGAGGAGAACCACTGGATTCCGCTCGAGCAGGAGCTCGACTTGGCGCGCGCCTACCTCGAGATCGAGCAAGTGCGCTTCGAGGAGCGCCTGCGCTTTGAGATCGACGTCGCCGAGCCGGCCCTGGGCTGGCCGGTGCCGACCCTTCTGCTCCAGCCGCTGGTGGAAAACGCCGTCACCCGCGGCATCGCGCCCAAGATCGACGGCGGCTGCGTCACGGTCCGAGCCGAAGTCGAGGGCGAACGACTGGTGCTCACCGTCGAAGACGACGGCGTCGGCCTTGGCCCCACGGCCGCGCCGCGCCCGCCCGAAGGGTCCGGCATCGGTCTCTCGAATACCCGCGACCGCCTCGCCACGCTCTACCCGAGCGTCCAAGCGCTGCTCCGCGTCGGCGACCGCGACGGCGGCGGCGTCCGCGTGCGGGTGCGGCTCCCCCGCCCCGGGGCTCCGATCGACGCCGAGGTCGCCTGATGTCTTCGGATCCGTCGGCGCCGGTCGGGCGCCGCAAGGTGCTCATCGTCGACGACGAGCCCGCCGGCCGCCGCCTGCTGCGTCAGCTGCTGGAGCGCGAGCCGGGCATCGACGTGGTGGGCGTGTGCCGACACGGCGATGAGGCGATCACCGTCGTCGGCGCCTGCGATATCGACCTGCTCTTCCTCGACGTGCGCATGCCCGGCAAAGACGGCTTCGAGGTCATGAAGGCGCTCGACGATCCGCCGCCGGTGGTCTTCGTCACCGCCTACGACGAATTCGCCCTGCGCGCCTTCGAGGTGGAAGCCTGGGACTACCTGCTCAAGCCCTTCGACGAAACCCGCCTTCGCGAAACCCTGCGCCGGGTCCGCGCCCGGCTGGCGGCGACGAAGACTCCAATCCAGCCCGCCGAGGCCGGCGCGGGGAAGGGCCCGGTCGCGGCGGAGGAGCCGGTGCTCGAGCGCCTCGCGATCCCCCAGGGCCGGGGCAAAATCACCGTGCACTTGGCCGACGTGGTGGCCATCCAAGCGGAGTCGAATTACGCCCGCTTCCACCTGCAAAGCGGCGGCCGCCACCTCGCCCGCGTGTCCCTCGCCCAGCTCGAGCGGCGACTGGAGCCCAGTCGCTTCGTCCGCGTCCACCGCTCCTGGATCGTCAACGTCGACCTCCTCGAGCGCCAGGAATCCGCAGGCCACGGTGACCTCCGCCTACCGATGCGAGGCGGCCTCGAGGTCAGCTTGAGCCGACGCTATCGAGACCGCCTCGAAAAGCTGCTCGAGCCGCTCAGCTGAACGGCTCGAGTTTCCC
>JBCDKB010000294.1:0-10887 GCA_038747035.1 Acidobacteriota bacterium
CCCAGCCCACGGCTTTGTCCCGCACCTCGGTCACGCGAGTCCCGAGGCCATCGAAGAGACTCCACGTGGCGCGGAAAGAGCCGCCGAGCTCCACCCCGACGATCAGAAAGGAGGCGATTAGAGCGATCACCAAAGCCCAGGGCCTCAGGACCCCGAGCACGAACTTCACCAGCTTCCAGATGAGTTTCAGGAAAGCTATCGGACCCATCTCGTTACTCCGAAGCTTTCGCGAGGCCGCAGCACCGTCCGCTCAGCCGTCCCCGCTGCGTACTCGCTGCGGGGACGGCTCAAGATTCTGCGGTCGGGGGCGGCGGCGGCGGCGGGGGCGACGGCTTGTCGTCGACATGCGGGATCTCTCGGGCGCACCACCGCGCCGTCGGGAAGCCCGACGACGCCAGCTTTTTGAGCCGGTCGTCGTCTTCCCGGAGCAGCCAGTCGTAGAGGATCCGCTTGTGCCCCCGGGCCGCCGACGCCGCCTGCTCAAGCATCTTCAGATTCGCTTCCTGTTGCTCCGGCTTCGCCCCCACCCCACCCTGGACGTCGAAGGCATGGTCCAGCTGAATGACCAGCTTGGCCCCTCCTGTCTTCGTCAGTTCCGTTTCCAGGACGGTGCCGCCGCGCTGGACGAAATGGCCTTCCAGCGTCCCGTCCCACTTCCAAAAAACCTCCTCGAGCGTCACCTGTCGATCCTGAAGAAAGATCAGGGCATCCACCAGCCGCAGGCCGGCACAGGCGACGCTCGAGGAGGGAGGGGGACTGCTAAAATATTTCTTAAGCGGAGCGGGCATCGCGCCCGCCAAGAGTGGAGGCAACGTGGTCTTGAGGACCTTCACGTCGTTCGCTTCCATGCTGCGTTTCGTGCTGTAGGTTCTCTTCGGCAAGGGTTTTTTCATTTCCTTCTTGATCTTCTTCCGAGACGCCTCGACGTGTCGCTTCACCGTCCCAGCCACGTCTTTGGCCTTGCCCGCGCCCCGCCCGAGGGCGCCATACGCGGCCCCGAAGAAGTAAAGTAAGAGCACCACGGCGATGAAGATCTGGACTTTTCGTTTTCGGCTCATCGATAAGCTAATCGCTGACGGTCACAAGCCTTTGCCCCGGCGACCGGACCCGGTACTTCGTGACGCTCGGAGGCGTGCCGTCGGTCCCGCCGACCACGGTCTCCAGGCACATCGGCTTGCCCTTCACAAAGACCAGCCCGGACTTGCCCTGCTCCACCGCCAAGGTGCGGGCGCAGGGTTTGATCGTCGGTCCGCTATTGATACATCCTCCGATCGACTGACTCGCCGGGTCGTTGCCCACCAAGACCTTGGCGCCGGCGATCCGCACCAGGGATTGGGAGGCTTTATGGGCCACCACCCCCGTGGCGTGGTCGCAAGTGATCAGAGCTCTCTCCGTCAGTGGTTTCATGATCCTTCCGTTTCGGGTCGAAACGACGCGGCTGGGTTCTCATCTTTTCCCTGGAGAAGCCCCGGAGGTCAACGGCACCCGCCCAGAATAGGGCAGACGCGCCCTTTCGACGACGATGATCCCTCTTGGGATCTGCGCTCGTCGCCTACGGGCTGCTACGGATTGAGCCCGAAGAATACGAAGCTGACGACAAAGGCATAGCTCGCCAGAAGCGGCCAGTAGACGAGCTTCGGGATCAAACAGTCGCGGTAGGTCAGCAGCCGGGGGCCAGCCCCCGACGCCACCCCGAAGCCGGTTACCGCCGTCGTCACGATGACCAGGTACATCACGAGGTAAAACCACTCGAGGAAAACCAAATTCTCCGGCACTTCGCCCCGCAGCCGGGTATGCGCGACGTTCATCACGAAGAATAGGCCGGAGGCCCCACCGAGCAAGGACAGAAAACTAAATCCAATCCAAGCCTTTTTCTTTTCTTCGGAAGTAATCGACGAAAGCATCGCGAAAAGCATCACCGCGACCACGGCCAGCAAGATGAAATGGACCGTCAGCGCGCCCCAGCTCTCGCGCTTCGCCAAGATATTGAAATAGAGCTCCGGGAAAGCGTCCTGACCGGTATAGCTGTCCAAACCGAAGTCGGTGCTGTAACTGTGTTGCTTGTAGCCGAAGAATGACTGCGCCACCAGCCAGTCCTTGGTGACCAGCTCCTCCTCCAGACCCGGCTTCGAGTTCGGGTTGGTGAGTTGGTAGGCCCCCAGGTCGGGCACCAGGACAACGTTCTTGTCAAAGTCACGGTGCCAGATTCGGACCCAAATCTGCTTCGCGTCGAATGGATACTGACTGTAGTCAAAGCGCTGGCGCAGGGTCGTCTCAAAGTACCAGCCGAACACCTTCTCATCGCCCTCTTGGCGACTGAAGACCTCCTGGACCTTGTGCTTGATCGCTTCCGGGAAGACGAAGCCGGGACGCAGCTCCTCGAGCATCGATTCCGTATAGCGCTGCCAGACGTAGCCGGTCAGCGCCACGTCGTTGGCCCCGGAGAATCCCATGGACTGGACAAAGAGCCCCGTCGGGAGTCGAATCGAAGGCGACTTCCCCAGCTTCTCGGTGAGAGTTTCATAGTCGGAAAGAAACTCTTCCATCCCCTCCTCGCTCGTCATCATGACGATCTCGTCCGTGCCGCCATGGCTCGAACTTTGGTGGAGCGCCACCAAGGTCACTGCGCCGACCACCAAAACGACGGTCGCCGCCACTGACACGCGGCCGTAGGACGGCTCGTCGAGCTCGCGCCGCCGAGCCCCCCACAGGAGCCACGCCATCCACAGCGCCAAAGCCACGGTCTGAAGCACGAGCAGCGGTCGCAACGCATGCAGCTTGGCTAGGTCAGCCGCCATCTCCTCCTGGAAAAAATTCACCGCCAACGTCCAGCCGGTGGTCGCGATCGGCAGGTGGAAGACCCATGAGCGCTCACCGGTCAGGGCGTCGTAGTGGTCGAAGTAGCCAGCCTGCTTACTTCCCAAAGACGCGGCGACCTTCTTGAGGCCCGCATCGCCGCTCGCCTTGGCTATTTCACTGAGGGACTCCCCGATGAAGGACTCCTTCGGATGAACGATGACGGTGCCTTTTCGCGAGACCAAATAGGAATATCCCTTTTGACCGAGCTCGAGGCTACCCATCAGCTCCCGAAGTTTGCCCAAGGACAGAGACGAGTAGCCCACGCCGATATCTTCATGGGGGTCGGCGGCGGACTTGAGCGGGCTGGTGATGTTGACGATCCACGCTTCGCTGGATCGTCCGTGGTGAGGCTCTTGCCAAATATCCTTCTCCTGCATGAGCGGCAGGTGGTACCAGTCGTTCTCCGGCCCGGTGTAGTCATAGGAGTCTTCAACCTGGACCAGCTCGATCGCCGGCTTTCCTTCCGAGTCCACCTGCCCCGGTAGCTCTCGGCAATAGGGAGCGAAGAGTTCCTTGTCGGGCGAGAATCGGCGGGGCTTGAACGCCGTGCCGACTCCGAAGAGGATCTGCGTCTTCACCAGCGTGTCGCAGAGCGTGCGGTCGAGCGCCTCCTCGGTAAAGTCCCTCCGTGCGAACGAATCGACCAGGCCCCTATGCACCTTGAAGACCTGCTCCAGACGACCGTCGATCGTCTGCGCCGCGGCTTCCGCCTTCCCCTGAGCCTGCCTCCGGGCAGAGTCTTGAATCCGGCCCTTCTCCAAGAAATAAGAACCCACCGTCGCGATCAACAGCATCCACAAGACGGCCGTCAGTGCGACCAGCGCTCTTTTTTTCATCGACTTCTTCTCCTCATCGTGATCGAGGAACCGGGCGTCCGTTAAAGCGCACCAGCCGGCCTTCCTCGTCGTAAATCACCCCGGCCGCTTCGAATAGACGAAACGGAATCTTCAAACCCAAGGCTCTGGCTTTCCCCATATCGATGGCGATGTCCGGGGGCATGACGACCCCCACCCCGAGCTCCCCCGCCCGGGCCCGCCCGGAGAGGATCTGCAAGGCGTAGACGCCGGCGAGCTCGGCGTTGCTTTCGAAGCTCACGCCGATCGACAGGAGCGCACCGTCGGGGCCGCCGTCGACGAGACTCGGCGTGACCGCCAGAACCGGCAGGCCCCCCGCATGTCGCCAAATCACGTCGATATGGTCAAAAACGGCGGTGCTCCCCGTGATCCAGAAGAGGCTGCCCTCGCCCGGCTGATCGACTGATCGCAGGGCCCGGGCCGCCGCTTCCGCTTTGATCTCGAGTTCCTCCCGGGCCGTCTCCGGGTTCTCGACGGCGACGTCGAGCACCGCAATCCCCTCCGACGCGGCGGCGATCCTCAAAGGCTCGACTTGGGACTGCACAGCGCTCGCATTGGATCTGGCGTAGACCACCGCGATCTGACGTAAGTCCGGCCGAAGCTCCTTGAGGTATCTGAGCTGGCCCGCCACCGGCACGTCGAGGGAGGTGTAGGCGATATTGCCCTCGGGGTCGCCCGCGTAGTCCTCGACCAGCCCCATCAGCACCGGATCTTTGGCGCAGACCGTCACCACCGGCACCTTGCCCGAGCGGTAGCTCTTGTTGAGCTCGACCGCCGAGCCGGAGCCCATGGCGAAAATCAGCTGATACTCGCCGCGTTCGGCGAGGCGCAAGTGACGGCGCAGCCTGTGGCGCGCTCCGCCGTAGAAGACCAGCGAGAACGTCGACCATCGTTTTCGGGCAGCGAAGGACTGGAGAAGGCGCGAGAGGGCCACGTCGTAGGACGACGACTTCTTGTGGAAGACCACCAGGATCCTGCCGGGCTGACCTTCCGGCTCGATCCGCGGCTGAACCTCTTTGTAGGCGAGGGTTGCGCCGGACACGAGGCGCCAGTTCGGCCGCCGGTCTTCGTGGAGCTCCACCCATTTGGCGGGCTGCGCCGAGCTCGGCGCCCCTCCGGCGGATGCCCAGATCACCGCCAGGGCCAGCCACCGTACTTTCTTCGAAAAACCCTTCATTTCGTCCTCCACTCGCCCGCCGGCTCACCCAACGAGTGAGTTCTTTGTTTTAGGAAAAACCACGCTAGAACCAAGACAGCCAGGGCGGCGACCCCGTACGCAACGCCGCCGATTCCGAGCAACACACCGGCGAGCACCGGTCCGGCCACGCTGCCTAAGCGCTCCAAGAACCGGAAGGCGGAAGACACTTCCGCAGCGCCGAGCCGCCGAGCGGACGGAGACGTCGCGACGTGGGACAGCACCGGCGCATGGATCCAGCCGTGTCCCGCCCCGAGTCCCCAAGCCCCGAGCACGACGAGCGCCGTGCGCAGCGTCGACGGCAGATCACAGCCCAAGGCCTCGACGCTGCCCAGCGCCAGCAGGCCGAGGGAGAGCGCCGCTAAGCCCATTCCCAGCATCAACACCGGACGTGTCCCCCCCAAGCGCTGCTCCGCTCGGCCGGCGGTCAGATTCGACAAGAGCACGCCGACCGCATAAAGCATCAAAACCTGGCCGATGCCGTCCGCAGAGAAACCTTGCTGACTCAAAGTCAAAGGAAGGCTGAAGAAAATAAAGCCGGCGGCCACCACTTTGGTCGGTATGCCGACGCAGACCGCCGGAAGCATCAGGCCGCGATCCTTGAGCAGGGTCTTCCAAGGCGTGTTTCGCGGATCGCTCGGGGCCGTCGCGGGTGCCGCCCCCTGGGGCGCTCTCGGCGAATGACTGACCGGAAGCCGCAGGAATCTCTTTCCCAGCCAAAGATTCAGCAGGCCCAAGAGCGCTGCGACGTAGAAAACCACATCCACCGCCGCGTAGTGCGCCAGCAGGGAGCCGAAAGCCGTGCCGGAAATCATGCCCGTCTGGTAGGCCAGGACCAGGAAGGAGAGGTTCCGCGTCTTGTTGTCTGGCCGCGAGAGACTCAACAGCGCGGTCTGTGAACCGATCAAACAAAGCCCTTGGCCGACGCCCCCAAGGGCGCGCAGAAGCACCAGGCTCGCGAATCCAGGCGAGAAGCACAGGCCGAGCCAGCCGATGACGGCACACGACGTTCCCGCCAGGATCAGGGGCTGGGCGCCGAATCGCCGCGCGAACCGCCCCGCCGGCAGCAAAATCAAGGCGTGGCCGGCGAAGAAGGCCGTGAAGACCAGCGACACGGCCCCGGCGCCCCACCCTTGGCCCGCTAGACTGGACGCCAGCCACGTCGCCATGACCGGCAGACACAAACCTTCCATGAGCACGGTGAAAGTCTGGAGGATCTGAACCTTCGGGATCTCGCTGTGGCCAGACTTCCGCCCGTCGGAACGCCACGCGCTTTTCGCGAGGCTGATCAAGAGAGCCAGGGGCAGCCTGGAGATGAGCATGAGCGCAACGAATAATGCGATCAGATTCTTCGAGGCCCCCCAGAGCTTCTTGTAGATGGCCGTTTTGGGAACCACGAACACAAGCTCGAGGGATTCAGCATTCTGAGTCCGCAGAAGAAACGAACTTTCGAAAGTCCACTTCCGCGGGCGGGCCTCTGTACCGACCCTCGCCGGGTCGGAATGCAGCAGCACCGTCTCGCCGTCAACAAGCCGGATGGCCTCGATCTCCCCGTGCTCCAGCAGGTAGCTGCGCAAGGTTTCGTCAAGACCCGACAGGTCCTCCAAACGGAGTCCTAGATCCATCGGCGCGCCCAGTCGCTTTCCCAGGGAGGCCACCAGCGCTTCCGTTTTCGCGGCGACTCCTCGGGAGTAGAGCTCGACGAGGCCGCCAAACAAGACTGCCGAGACGGCCAATAGGCAGAGCGTGAAGCTCGTCGTAAAAATCAGTCGGCTTTTTTGTGGGCGAAGGCGAAGGGCCACCGCCACAAAGGCGAGGGCCAAGGCGCCGAACAAGACCGTAGACCTTGCGACTCCCTCCAGGGTCTTTTCGATGGCCCTACCCACCGAGCCTTGGGACATCAAGAGCCGCAGGTTGCCGACCGCTTCGAATCGAGTTCGCAGGGGCAGCTCCGCTTCCAGGGTCTCCTGAGCATTCCCAGGCGCCGTCCGATCGCCTTCGCCCAACGCCGACGGCGCAGGATCAGGCTCTAGGCGGCGGGTGGCAAAAACCAACTCCTGGGATCGGCCCAGGGCTTCGATACCCTCGAGATCCGGGCTCGAGTGCATCAGCGGCCGCGTTAGCGGCTCAAATCCGCTGATTTGATCCAGGGGAATTCCGGCCGAGAGATGGGACTCCAGGACGCCGGCCACCACCCCGCCTTGCGCTTCGAGGCGCTGCAGCTGGAGGAGCGGGTACGTCCGATGGGCCTCGGCGACGCCGATGGCCAGCACGAGGCCCAGCGCCGCGAATAGGAAAAGAGCAAAAACCGCGGTCAACGACCACGCCTGCTCGGAGCCCATACCGGCAGAATCCTTCCTAAACCCCAACGACGGCTCCCTCCGTGGCCATCCCAGGAATCGCGGCGAGCGACGGTCGGCAGAAGTCTCTTCCCCAAGCGAGCCGGTAGGCCAGCACGTCCGCGATCAGCCCGTCATAGGACTCCCCTCGGGCCTCTAGACTTGAGGCGACAAGGCTTTGGGTCCCGTCCCCCCGGCGGGCCGCCAGGTCCGGTTTGGGGTTGGCCTCGAGCAAATGAAGTCGACCGTTGCGGTCTTGGCGGACGTCGAGGCGGATCGGGAAGGTGAGATGGAGGCCGGTGAAGATTTTCTCCGCCGCCGCTCTGAGCTCCCTACCAATCGCAGCGTCGCCGGTCGGGTCGATCGGCCTCACCCTCGGTCCGCCGTCGCCCAAGGGCCGAAGGTCTAAGGACGAAAAAGTTTTCTCCCCCTCGTCGAATACTCGCTCGAGCGGCGCGAGACATCGCGGACGCGGGGTGAGTATCCGAGCCTTCGCCCGGCGCGAGATCGGCGGCCCGACGGCCAGGCAGAACTCTCGTCCCGGCAGAAATGGCTCGATCAAGACGCGGTCCTGGGTGTGGCGATAGATCGCCCGCGCCGCCTCCTGGGCCTCGAACGCCCTCGCCACCCAGTGGACGTGCCGCGACGCCCTCCCGACCGCCGGCTTCACCACCAGCGGGCCGCCACTTTGCCGCTCGAGCCGCTGGACGCTATGGAAGCTCGGTCGAAATCCGGTGGCGGGGTGCCACGTCGCGAAGTCAGCGGTGGCCATGCTCTGGCCCTGGAGCCACTGTTTGAACAGGACTTTGTCGTCGAGCAGCGTCGCGACGGCGGGACTGTGGCCGACGTAGGGAATGCCGAGACTTTCGAGCGTCGCGGCGGCGTGTCCCATGGAGCCGCAGCCTTGGACCCCGGCCGTATTGAGCCAGACCAGCTGAATGCCCGCGGCGTCGAGCGCGTCGGCGAGGCCGCGCCCTTCCGCCATCGTGCGGACCCGGGCGAAGCCTTCCCGCCGGAGGGCCGCCGCAATGTCGCGGGCCACGCGCTCGTAGCCCTTCCACGGCCTTGGGTTGAAGGTCCGGTGAATCACGGTCGAGCCCGCGACTGGCGCCGCGCCGTGTAGGACCGCGATTTTGAGGCGCGGCTTGAGCCTGGCGATCAAAGGATCCAGGTCATTCACGGCGCCGGCGACCAGGTCGTGCCGATGACGTGGTTGTGCGACCAGTCCCCGTCAATCTCACGGCTTTGAATCAAATAAAAAAGACTGAGCGTTGAACCGTCGGCCAGGCCCCGTTGAAAGCCGATGGGTACGAAACGGTTTTCGTTGACATCAAAGAGATCATCGCCGTCCTCGTGAAAGAGCTCGTTGGCGAAGAAGAGATGACTCCACCGAGACGAGTCGCCGAGGGCCCGGGTCCACCGCGTCAGGTGCCGGAACCGGGTGCGATCGGAGCGCGTCTCCCGGTGGATCAGCTCCATGCGGTGTCGGCTGTCGAACCTCCACCGATCAGATATGGAAAACCTCGGAGCCAGCTCGAGCTCGAGTCGACCGTCGATCTCCGGTCCTCCCCCGTCCGCTCGGAAGTCACCCAGCCCGACGTCGCCGTCCAGGTCAATGCGCTTGATCGCCAGGCCTAGGGAGAGATTCGGATGGGCTTTGTACGTCAGCTTGGGCCCGACGAAGACGCCTGCGAGGTCTGACACGTCGTTGCTGAAGCGTCCCTCGGCGTAAAGGCTCAGGGTCAGCTGGTCCCACTGGGCGAGCGGAATCGAAAATTGAGACCACAGCTGAAAGTCGTCATCCGCCGAAACCGGCGCTGCGCTCAGTAAGAATAAAAAGAGTGCAATGAGCAAAGCGATCCTGCGCATGGGCGGATTCCTCTCCAGAAAGATTTCGAAACTATGATCTGAATCAAGAAGCCCCGGCGAGTGGGCCGTCTCCGACGAGGCATTGAGGCTCGGTGTGTCGAGACCATCCTCGCGGTATCCGGTCGCCGGGGCTAGGGAGTCGCGTCTTGGGGAAAGTCCTAGTGTGCCGCTTGGAAAGTTCCATCCCCTAATTTGGTCCGATTTCGATTGCGAGATTCGATCCACGCCTCGGCCAACTTGGCCCAGCGAAATGACCTGACGACCTCCTCGTTATGAACCTTTATTTATTAATGAATCTCGTCTCACAACTTCGTCACGCTTGTGAAAAATCTCCGGTGCAGCGATCGACTCGAGAACAGCGACAACCAGCTCTCGACCGCGTTGAGCCACGACGCGCTTGTCGGCGCGAAGTGGACGTGAAAACTAGGATGCGCGCCCAACACGTCGGGAACTGCGCCCTGTCAGCGACTTCTTGCGGTGTATTCCCAGCCCGAACGAGTGCATCCAACGATTTTCGGTCTAGAGGCGAGATATCAACAGCTTTGTGAGGCCTGCCATACCCAATTGCAGTCGATTTCAAGGGTCGATACATGAAATTTCTCAAACAAGGCACTAAGCCCTCAGCTACTTCGGGCAGCTACTAAGCCGAAGGCTGACCGTCCGATATGTCAATGCCGTCACGTCTAGAATTTCTAGGGCTTTCAGGCATGGACTGTCGGCTAGGAATTGGTCGCCTAAGTATGAGTAGAAGCTCACTCATTCCAGCCGTGCTAATGAAAACCCGAAGCCACCCGACCTATCCCTCTTGTTCACCTTCTTGTTCGCCTTCCTCTTCGCCTTCTTGTGCGCCTTCTTGGTGCGATTGTGTAGCGAACTGTATCTCGATAAGGATCAACTGGGAAGAAGGTCAAATGGCCATCAAACTCTGTTGCAATGTAATTTGCCCCATCTAGGAACTCCCCATCCTGCCATTGGCACTCTGTTGGGTTCATAGGGTCTCCGGCATTCTGAAGCTGCACATGGGGATTTGGCACAAGGTCTTGCGCATTTCCCTCCCCTTGCTCTCCTTGCGGATTGGCCTCCATTGGCTGTGCTGGCGGATTGACCTTCGTCGCCTCTCCATTACTTAGGACAGCGAAGTTTCCCAGTGAAATATTGCGATTTCCGTGTTTCCTAATGGTGATCGGCATCATTTTTCTCCTGAATCTCAATTCTATCAGTTCATATTGGAAGGCTTGGCTCTCAGTCTGGAACCCAACATCGTCCGCACCAGCGGAAAGGGTTCAATCCAACTTGACATCACGAACTGCGACCGCAGTGCCGCATACTCCGATGGCCTCAAATGGACCTAGTGTCTTGCTTGAAAAATCCCATGCTTCAACCGTGATGTCCAATACTCTTGACCATGGCAAAGCCCTGCAAGACTTTGACACTTCGCCTCAAGACCGAAAATCGTTGGAACACTCGTTCGGGCTGGCTCACACCGTAAGAAGTCGCTGACAGGGCGTGAATTCTTCTCTTGTTCGCACGGGTACGCATCGGGGAGTAGATCGCCGAAGACCAGCTTGGGCCTGACCAAGACGCCCGCGAGGTCCGAAGCGTCATTGCTGAAACGCCCTTCTCGTAGAGGCTCAGGGCCTGCAGATCCCACTGGACAAGGGGAATCGAAAGTTGCGACCATACCTGAAAGTAGTCATCCGCCGAAACAGGCGTTGCGCTTAGAAGGAATAAAAAGAATGCGCTCAGCAAGGCGATCGTGCGCATGGGCGGA
>JBCDKB010000295.1:0-10870 GCA_038747035.1 Acidobacteriota bacterium
CAGGTTCTCGAGCCGGCGGCGCAGCGAAATCCCGGGTACCCCCAGGAAGAGCACGCCGGTCAAGATGAGCATGAAGTGGGCGTCGGTCACGCGTACCGACGAGAGCGCCCGGGAGGGCAAGTCGGTCCGGGTGATGATGAAGTGGTGGGTCTCTTTTTCCACCAGTCTCGTGGACGCCGGATCCTCGATGAGGCGCACGAGATTTTCCGTCGCCTTGGTGAGGAACGGGTTGTAGATCGGCGTCAGCACGAGCCAGACGGCGGCGACCGGGATCATCCACAACAAGATATTGCGGACGAAACGGTTGGCCCACTGGCTGCGGTCGATGGTTTGGGGCATGGGCCGGGGTCGTTCTCTCAAGCTCTCATGGGGCGCGCGGTGCTCAGGCGAGCATGCTATCGCGCCGACGCGCGGAGTGGGGTCAGTCGGCCGTCGCTTCTTTCGCGGGCGTCGCGAAGCGGTTGGCCCAAAAGATCCACAGGAGCACGCCCGACAGGATGACGATCGTCTGCCACACCACGGTGTGGGAGCTGTCGAAGAGCTTGGGGAAATAGGCGCCGGTCAAAAAGAGAGCCACGACGCGGATGAGGTTGA
The DNA here is from genome assembly GCA_038747035.1 of Acidobacteriota bacterium. Lineage (GTDB taxonomy): Bacteria > Acidobacteriota > Thermoanaerobaculia > Multivoradales > J023 > JAUIJL01. The sequence continues at coordinate 595 of JBCDKB010000295.1, forward strand.
CCGCCTGGATAGCCAGGATCCCGATAACCAAACCCGCGATCCGCGCTTTCCACGGAGCCGGAAAGGCGATGACGGCGGCGAGGAAGATGATCATCGTCTCCACGCCATTGCAGCCGTTGCGGACGTTGACCGCGAACCGCTCGTTGCGGATCTTGGTGCCTTCCATGCTGATCCCTTGGCCGATGACGTTGAGCGCGATTCCGCTCGCCTTGGCGACGCCGCCGGTAAAGGGCTCGATGACGTTGTCGTTGACCGGTTGCCAGGAGATCAGCGTGAAGCCGCCGGCGAGGATCGCCATGAAGATCGAGACGAAGAGAATTTCCTGGCGGTAGGCGCGGAAGAAGCTCTCTTCGGAGGAACCTTTGTCGCCGGAACTCTTGGAGGGGTCGGATTTAGCCATAGTGGTCTTCAGTGAGATGCGTCGCCGTGGGCAGGCAGGGACGGCGGAGCCGTCGTAGAGCAGAAATGCGGGGGTGTGTCGTCGGGCCGGAGATGATGAGGTCGGGGTCGCCGACCCGCAGGCGGTGACCCGCGAAACGACCACCGCCGCCGGGCGGCGATTGTAACTCGGCCTTTCGTCGGCGGGGAAGTTTGATCACGCCGCCTTTACATCGGTGAAACATGACCTTTCCCGTCAACTCCGAGCGGCCCGCGCGGGCGCGGATGTCGGCCCGCGAAATGCGGTCCCCGGACGGCCATCCCGAACGCGCGCCGCGGGCGTTGACAGGGGCTCGGGGCGGGACGTACCATCCGCCCAGCTGACCGCTATTCCCCCATGAAAAACGCCGAATCCCCACGCTTTGTCGTCAAGCGCCAGGTGCTCGACCCGGAAGCCATGCGCCGGATCATCCGCCGCATGGCGGTCGAGATCCTCGAGCGCCAGCCGAACCTCGATGACGTCATCCTGGTCGGAATCCGGACCCGGGGCCTGCCGCTCGCCGAGCTGCTGGCCGACGAGATTGAAGCCATCGAAAGGCGGCGGCCGCCGATCGGTGCACTGGACATCACCTTCTACCGCGACGATGTCTCGACGATCGGCCCCCAGCCGGTGGTCAAAGGGTCGGAGATCGACCAAGACATCGAAGGCCGGTCGGTGATCCTGTGCGACGACGTGCTCTACACCGGTCGCACCGTGCGTGCGGCCCTCGACGAGCTCAAGGACTACGGGCGCCCCCGCGCGGTGCGCTTGGCGGTCCTCGTCGATCGCGGACACCGGGAGCTGCCGATCCACGCGGATGTGGTCGGCAAGACGCTGCCGACGGCCCGTTCGGAGCTGGTGGCGGTGGGTTTCCAGCAAACCGACGGCGCCGACTTCGTCCGTCTGCTCGAGCGGGCGCCTGCGGAGTGAGCGTGGACGCCGATCGTCGAGGAATGAGGAAAAAGAGTTGAGTCCCGATCGCCTCAACGTCACCTGGGGCCGGAAAGATCTGCTCGGTATCGCCGAGCTCGACGCCGCCGAAATCGGCGTCATCCTCGATACCGCGGAGTCCTTCGCGGAAGTCGGGACCCGGCCGATCAAGAAAGTGCCGACCCTACGGGGGCGCACGGTGCTCAATCTCTTCTTTGAGCCATCGACCCGCACCCGCTCGAGCTTCGAGCTGGCGGAGAAGCGCCTGTCCGCGGACTCGCTCAATTTTTCCGGCTCGGGTTCGGCGCTCTCGAAGGGGGAGTCGCTGATCGATACGGCGCTCAATCTCCAGGCCATGCAGCCGGACCTGGTCGTGGTCCGCCACCAGCACCCCGGGGTCCCGCACCTGCTGGCGCGGCGCCTCGAAGCGGGGGTGGTGAACGCCGGCGACGGCGCCCATGAGCACCCGACCCAAGCGCTGCTCGACGCCTTCACGATCCGCCGCCACAAGGGCCGCCTCGAGGGGCTGCGCGTCGCGATCATCGGCGATATCCAGCATTCGCGGGTCGTGCGCTCCAATATCCACCTGCTGACCAAGGTCGGCGCCGACGTGGTGATCGCCGGGCCGCGCACCGTCATGCCGCCGGAGCTCGCCCGGCTCGGGGTCGAAGTGACCTCCGACGTCGACGCGGCGCTTGAAGGCGCCGACGTGGTGATGATGCTGCGGGTGCAGCTCGAGCGCCACCAGCGCTCGCTCTTCCCGACGGTGCGGGAGTACTTCCGGTTCTTCGGCCTGACGGAAGAACGCCTTCGCCGGGCGCAAGAGGACGTCATCGTCATGCACCCGGGACCGATGAATCGAGGCGTCGAAATCGACTCGGCGGTCGCCGACGGGCCCTATTCCGTGATCCTCGACCAGGTACAAAACGGCGTCGCCGTGCGCATGGCGATTCTCTACTTGCTCATGGTGGCCCGGAAGGAGGCGGCGTGATGACCCGGGTACTGATCCGCGGCGGCCGCGTCGTCGACCCGAGTCAGGGACTGGACGAGGTCCGCGACCTGCTGCTCGAAGAAGGTCACGTCGCCGCCTCGTCGGCGAGCCTCGCCGACCTCGCCGATGCCCCCGACATCGACATTTTCGACGCCTTCGGCCTGGTCGTGGCCCCGGGCTTCATCGACGGTCGGGTGCACCTGGGCGAGCCGGGATTCGAAGAGCGCGAAACGCTGCAAAGCGGCCTGCGCGCCGCGGTGGCCGGCGGCTATACCGCCGTGGTGGCGCTGCCGGACAGCGATCCGGTCAACGACACCCGCGCCGTCACCGAGATGCTGCGCTCCTCGGCGGAGGCCCTGGGACTCGCCCGCCTCTACCCGATGGCGGCGGTGTCGAAGGGGCTGCGCGGCGAGAAGCTGGCGGAGCTCGGCGAGCTCGCGGAGGCGGGCGCCGTCGCCGCGTGCGACGCCGAGCACACCCTAGGCACGGCGTTTCTTCGCCGCGCCTTGCTTTACGCGCAGCACGCCGACCTACCGATTGTGCACCGGGCCCGCGACTGCGACCTGGAGGACGACGGCGTCATGCACGAAGGGGAGTGGTCGACCCGCCTCGGCCTCCCGGGCTGTCCGGGCATGGCCGAAGAGATGGTCATCGCCCGCGACCTGCTGCTGCTCGCCGATACCGGCGGGCGTTACCACCTGTCGCCGGTCACCACCGCCGGCGGCGTGGCGAGGGTCCGGGAAGGCAAAGCGTCGGGGCTGGCTTTGACCTGCGAGGTGACGCCCCACCACCTGGTGTTGAGCGATCAAGAGGTCTTGACGAGCGGCTTTGATCCGGCGACCCGGGTGGCGCCGCCGCTGCGTTCGGCGGACGACGTCGAGGCCCTCCGCGCGGCCCTCGCGGACGGCACCGTCGACATGATCGCGAGCGACCACCGCCCTTACCACCGCGACCACAAACTCGATGTGCAGTTCTCCGCCTCGCCGCCCGGCATCGTCGGACTCGAAACCACCGTCGGTGTGTGCCTGGACCGCCTGGTGGGCGCCGGCGTGATCGACGTCATGCGCTTGGTCGAGCTGCTGTCGACGGGGCCGGCCCGCGTCTTCGGCCTCCCTGGAGGCAGTCTCGAAGTCGGCCGCCCGGCGGATGTCACCGTGCTCGACCTCGACGCGACGTGGCGGGTGGATCCGGAGGGCTTCCACTCCCTCGGCCGGGCGACGCCGTTCGCCGGCGAAGAGCTCCGCGGACGCGCATCGGCGGTCTTCGTCGGCGGCCGTCGAGTCGACGCTTGAGGAGATCGCCCTGACCATCGCCGAGCCCACCCCCGCAGACCTGCTCGCCGCCGCCGAAGCCGCGGCGGACGCCGCCGCCGAGATCCAGCGCCACTACTTCCGGAGCCGCGACCTCGAGATCGAAGAGAAGGAAGCCAACGACTTCGTGACCCGGGCGGATAAGGAGAGCGAAGCGGCGATCCTCGAGCTGCTGATGGGGCGCTTCCCCGACCATGCGGTGCTCGCCGAAGAGTCGGGCCTTTCCGAGGCCGGAGGAGACTACCGCTGGTTCGTCGACCCGCTGGACGGCACGTCCAATTTCCTCCAGGGTCTGCCGTATTTCTGCGTCTCCATCGCCTGTCAGCACCGCGGCGTCACGGTGGCGTCGGTGGTGCTCGAGCCGCTGCGGGGGGAGCGCTTCACCGCCACCCGGAGCGGAGGCGCGTTTTGGAACGGGCGCCCGATGTCGATCTCGAAGCGCCCCGGCGTCGACGGCGCCTTCCTGGCCACGGGCTACCCTTTCCGGGCGAAGGCGGCGCTGGACGTGTACCTCGACGTGTTCCGCGACCTGCTGCTCGCCGCCCGCGGCGTCCGGCGGTGCGGCGCCGCCGCCTTGGACTTGGCCTACACCGCGGCCGGCGTCTACGACGGCTTCTTCGAGTTCCGCCTCTCGCCGTGGGATATCGCCGCGGGCTCCCTGCTCGTCGAAGAGGCCGGGGGCGTCTTGAGTGACCTCGACGGGGCCGACCGGTGGCTCGAGGGGGGCAGCGTGCTGGCGGCGAACGCCGAGGTCCACGGCGACATCCTCGAGATCGTCAGCCGGCACGTGAGCGAAGCGTCCCTGCGCGCCCTGTCACCGCGCTAGCGACGCTCTCCAGGTCGCTCGGGGCCGCCGCCGGAACGTCAGCCTGCGAACAACGGGCTGCCGCCGAGCGTAGAGAGGGGAAATATCCACCCCTGAGGAGATCTTCTATGGGTTCTTCATCCGTTGTGCGCCGGCGGGATCGCCGGACGAGGTCGATATGCGCCCGAGCTCGGCGAAACGCTGTCGCCGGCGTGGTCTTGGCGGTCTTGTTGAGCGTCGCCGCACCCGCGGCGTTCGCAGAATCCCCCTTCGACGGGCGCTGGGAAGGCTCCATCGCCGTGCCGGGCTCGCCCCTTGATATCGACATCGACCTCGAAAGCGACGTCGACGGGGCCCTGAGCGGGGACATCTCGATTCCTGTCCAGAACATCTCGGACATGCCGCTCGGCAGTTTTGAGTCCGACGGCGTGAACGTCCGGTTCAAGATCCCCGGCATTCCCGGCGATCCAACCTTCGACGGAGAGCTCTCGGAGGACGGCGCGACGTTGGCGGGCGCCTTTCTCCAGGGCGGCGCCGAGCTCACCTTCTCCCTGGGGCGCGACGGATCGGCCGGTGATGCGCTCGCCGCCCTCGACGGTCTAGACGCGGTCATCGAGAAGGCCCTGGTGGACTTCAAGGTTCCGGGGCTGGGACTCGCCGTGGTCCACGGTGGCGAGGTGATTTTTGCCAAGGGTTTTGGCGACCGCAACGTCGACGGGCAGCTGCCGATGACGGCGGACACGCTCTTCGCCATCGGCTCCACCACCAAAGCGATGGTCGCGACCGTGCTCGCGATGCAGGCTGAAGAAGGGTTGATGGACTGGGACGAGCCGCTCCAGCGCTACCTGCCGAGCTTCCGGCTGAGTGATCCGATGGTGACCGCCCGCGTGACGCCGCGGGATCTGGTCTCGCACCGGACCGGCATGCCGCGGCACGATCTGATTTGGTACAACGCCCAGGGCGGCGATCGCGCCGGGTTGATCGAGCGGCTGGAGCACCTCGAGCTGACCGCCGATCTGCGGGAGCGGTGGCAGTACAACAACCTCATGTTCCTCTCCGCGGGCTACCTCTCGGGACAGCTGGACGGGCGCTCCTGGGAAGAGACCGTGGAGGCCAGGCTCTTCGAGCCGCTCGGCATGGGGCGGTCAAATTTCTCGGTCTTGACGTCGCAACAGGACGGCAACCACGCGCTGCCGTACCGTGAGAATGAGGACGGGGAGTTGGAGCGCATTCCGTTCCGCAATATCGACCTCGTCGGGCCGGCGGGTTCGGTCAATTCCAGCGTCCGGGAGATGGCGGCGTGGCTCGCGTTCAACCTCGCAGGGGGCAAAGTCGGCGACCGGCAGCTGCTCGAACCGGCGGGGCTGGCTGAGGTGCATTCGCCGCAGATGGTTTTCACCAGCACACCGCCGCCGGAATCGCGGGTCAGCCAGACGGCCTACGGCATGGGTTGGGGCGTTGAGGTCTACCGCGGGCACCCCCGGGTGCAGCACGGCGGCGGCATCGACGGCTTTAGCACCGCGGTGACCCTTTATCCGGAGGCCGACCTCGGCATCGTGTCGTTCTCGAACCGGGGCTCGGGCCTGCCGTCGATGATCAATGGCGTGGTCGCAGACCGGGTGCTCGAGCTCGAGCCCATCGACTGGCTCGGCCAGGCGTTGGCCCGGGCGAAGCTGGCTGAAGAGGAGTCACTGGAGGGCGAAGATAAGCTCGACCAGATGCGTATCGCCGGTACGGCGCCGTCCCGCGACCTCGGCGAGTACGTGGGCGAATACGATCATCCGGGTTACGGCACGGTCACTGTCGAGCAGGTCGACGCCGGGCTCCGCTACACCTTCAACGGCATCAGCGCGCCTTTGGAGCATTGGCACTACGACGTCTTTAAATCTGGGCTCAACCCAGAGGACCCCACATTCAAAGACATCAAGGCCCAGTTCCGCGGCAATTTCGACGGCCAGATCGCCGAGCTTCTGCTGCCTTTCGAGCCGTCGGCGTCTGCGATCGTCTTCGTGAAGCAGGCGAGCGGCCAGCTCACCGACCCCGACTACCTGCGGCGCCTCGCCGGGCGCTACCGGAATAGCTCCGGTCAAATCGTGACCTTAGCGTTGGCGGGCGGGGCTCTGACTCTGCACGTCCCCGGACAGCCGCTTTATGACCTCAAGGCCGATGTTTCGGGGCGGTTCGTGATCGACGGGCTGCAGGGCTATAGCGTCGGCTTCGAGGAAGAGGACGGCGCCGTCTCCAAGGTGATCTTCTTTCAGCCCAACGGAGTCTTCGAGGCGGTCCGACTCGAAAACTGAGGTCGGGATCGGTGGCCGGGAATAGACGTGACCCGGCCATCGGTTAAGATAACCGCCCGGTTGACCCGCGGCCGAGTTTGGGGGCTATGTCTTCCAGCCCTTGGACTTAGGTCGCATTTGAACCTAGCATCTGGCGGGCCTAGTCCCCACGCCGACCGGATCTCGTCCCCCCGGCCGCACCTCCGGATGCACACTTGCCGACCGCTTTGGTGGCGCCGCGCACCCCGCTCGCCGCCCGCGACGCCGACAGGCGACTCTGGCTACCAGGCCACTCTGGATTTGGCAGCCGGTGCCCCGGCGGGCCTCAGCTCGATTTCAACCACGATTCACGATGTCTATCCTGCGTCCATCTGGATCCCAAGGGAAAAAAACGCGCCGCGATCCCGGCGCCACCCAATTGGAGATCCAATACCACCCCAGCGATATTCGCAAAGGGGTGCGCTACCTATTTCTGACGCGGCGTCAGGTGGCGGGCTATACGTTGGGGGCGCTGGCGTACGTCACTTTCCTGGGCATGACGGCGTGGCTCCTGCCGCAGGAAATCTCTGAAGAGTTCGCCCGCGTCCGCTTCGAAGACGCGAAGGCGGAGCGCAATGCCCTCGGTGACCGGCTCGAGACGAACCTCGCGCGGCTTGAATCTGTCCACGGCGAGACCGACGCCGTGGGGGTCGAGATCGGCAAGATCTACCTGGCCTATGGCTTCACCAAGGACGAGTCCCAAGGCCAGGGGGGCTACCCTTACCAGGCCGAAGCCGTGCCCGAGTCGATTTTCGTCGAGGAAATTCGCCGCGGCAATGGACTGACGGCGCGCATCGAGGAGCAGGCGGCGGTGCTCGAGACCTTCATCGATGAGGTCCAGGCCTTCGAAGCGGAATACGCCAACCGGGTGCGCACCACGCCCTCGATTTCCCCCGTCCGATCCGCAGACTTCGTGCTGACGAGTCCGTTCGGCAACCGCACGAGTCCGTTCACCAAGAAGCTCGACTTCCACGCGGGCGTTGACCTAGCGGCGAAGATCGGGACCCCCGTCTACGCCCCCGCCGACGCGGTGGTGGCCTTCGCCGGTCGCTATCCCCTCCGGCAAAACGCAGGGTGGTGGCGCTACGGCAATATGGTGACCCTGCGCCAAGGTGACCTCTTCATCTCGCTCTACGGCCACCTCGACGAAGTGAAGGTACGCGGCGGCCAAAAGATAGAGCAGGGGACGGAGATCGGCACGATCGGCAATACGGGGTGGAGCACCAGCCCCCATCTGCACTACGAAGTCCGCCGGAAAGAGGTCGATAAACCCGGGCAGTACACGCCTATCGATCCGCGGATTTACATGCTCGACCACACCTGGCGCGGCGAAGAGCGCATGCTGATCCGGGCGCGTGAAGCTCCGGACGCGAGCTCTTTCGACCCGCTGCCGAAGATTCTGCGCTGAGCCCGCCTTGTCCGCGGGGTGAGCCCCCAGTCGAATGCGAATGGGGATAGCGGATGCGCTATGCTCGGCCCGTCCCTTGACGATGAGAATCGGCCTCGACCGACGGTCGACGTCTCGATGGAGCACCTCGGATTGACTGTCCCGCGCCGTCTGGGCCTGGGCCGGAGGAGAACATGAGCAAAGCGGAAGGCTCGCCCACCATGATCATCCCGAGCGGCACGGAGATCCAGATCGACGTGCACGGTCAACTCTCGGTGCGCACTCCGGGCAACTTGGTTATCCAGAATTCCGGCCACTACGGTGAGATTGAATCGGTGCACGGGTCGATCCGCATCGAAGCAAACGCGGAGGTCGAAGCGGTTTCGGTCAAATGCGCCGAGACCTGCTACGTGCAGGGCAGCTTGACGTCGTGGAAGGTCAAGGCCAAGTCGATCAATCTCGAAGAGCAGGCCCAAGCCCGGGTCGTGCTGCAGGAAACCGAGGCGGTCGAAATCGGACGCAACGCCAAGCTGGTCGGCAATTTCTCGTCGGAGAAAGAGCTCTTCCTGCTCTTCTCGCGCTTCGCCCAGCAGCTCAAGTCCCTGCCGTTCTACTTCGACCGGGGTAAGGAGCAGCCGCCGGCGCTTTCGGCCACCGAAGCCGGGCCGCCGCCGGTGCCGATGGCGGAAGACGCGGTGCCCCTCGAGGTGCCGTCGCTCTCGAGTCGCGTCCTCGAGGCCGGGCAGAAGCTGCCGGACCCGCTTTTCTTTTCGCTGGTCCTGCTCGAGCGGGAGGCGCGCAATGAAGCTTACGGATCCACGTCGCTGCGGGTCGTCGATGAGTTGGTCAAGCTCCTGCGCGAGCGCGATCTTGACGCCTTGCGCCACACCCACCGGACGCTCTTCGGCCGAGTCGTGGAACCGAGCGGAGACCTGCTGCGGGCCAGGGAGCTCATCGAAGGATTCTTTGCCCAGCATCCCGAGGCGCCGGACGAGGAATGAGCCGATCCACCGCTCGACGTTGACAGTCCGTAGTGAAAGTCAGCCGAACGCGACCTGAAGATGGCGAAGCGTAAGAAGTCTCAGAGGCGGGGGGGCTCCACGTCTCGATCCGGCCCGTCCCGTTCGAGCTCGGCTCGCGCGGGCTCGAGCCAAGCCCGCCAGACCCCATCGGGCCGCTGGTCCAAGCTATCCGGGGCCTTCGACCCGACGCTGCTCGGACTGTGGCTGCTGGTCGCGCTGCCGCCCCTGGTCTTCCTGCCCGGCCTCTCGGACAATTTTCGCCTGCCCAAGCTGCTGCTGACCGAGCTCCTGGGCCTTTTCTCGCTGCTCCTGCTCTCGCTCCGGCTGTGGAGGGCGGAGCGCCTCGACTGGAGCTTCTTAAAGGCTCCGGCGGTGCGCTGGGTGGTCCCCATCGTGGCGGCGGGCTCCCTCGGCCTGTTTTTCGGCGAACATCCGGAAACGACCCGGAGGGCCCTGCCTTCGCTATGGATCGGCGGCGCCTGCCTGGTCGGGTGGTCCCTCGCGCTGCGGCCGCGGGAGCGGCGGATGCTGCTCATGGCCCTGCTCGCGCCTTCGGCCTTGCTCGCCGGATTCGCGGTGCTGCAGTTTCACGACCTTTTCGATCCCTTTTCCTTCCAAGGTCGGGTCACCGATCGCACCGGTCTGACCTCGCTGGCGGGCGGCGCCTTTGACCTCTCGGGCTACCTGGTTTTGCCGCTGCTGATCGCGCAGGCCGCCTTGCCGGCCGCGTCGAAGCGCTGGCGCCTCGCGCTTGGTGTTTTCCTGGCGGTCAGCCTGTGGGCCTCCATCGCGTCTCGGACCGTCACGGCGCTCGCGGCCTTGATTCTCGGCAGCCTCATCCTGTGGCGTCGCTCGGCGCAGCCGCGCCGGCTGCTGGGCGGCGCCGCCGTCGGCGCCGCGGTCTTCCTCGTGCTGGTCACCGTGGGGCCACTCAAAGAGAGGGCCCAGAAGATCACGGCGAGTCTTCAGAAGGGCGAAATCAACCGGCTCTTGACCGGTCGCCTCGACGCCTGGCGCGGCGCCGGGTGGATGCTTGAGCAGAAGCCGATCTTAGGCGTCGGCCACGGCGCCTTTCGCTCTGAGTTTGGCTCCGCC
>JBCDKB010000296.1:0-10813 GCA_038747035.1 Acidobacteriota bacterium
AATAAAGGGATTGAGGCGGCCCAGGCCGCCGTGGAGATGGCGGACCTGCTCGCGACCCTCAGCACCGAAGATGGGAAGCGCGCCGGAGACGAGAAGTGAGCAAAACGTCACAGCGCCGCGCCGGAAAGGGCTCCGGCAAGGCGGTCGGTAAAGGCGTCGGGAAACGGCGCCGGGCCCGAGAAATGGCGGTCCAGATGCTCTATCAGCAAGAGCTCGGAGGGGCGACGCTCGAGCAGGTTTTCCAGACTTTCGATGTCGATGGCTACGCGAGCGAAGGCTCGGAAGACGACGCCCCCAAGGAGCTGGCCGGTGGCCAGGAGTCCTTTAGCTACGCCCGTCGGCTGGTCGAAGGCACTCGCGCCGAGCAGGACGAGATCGATGACCTCATTCGGGCCCACGCCGAGAACTGGCGCCTGGAGCGAATGCCGTCGATCGACCGGAACATTCTCCGCTTGGCGCTCTACGAAATGCTCCGCGAGTCGGCGGTGCCAAAAGTGGTGATCGTCGACGAAGCGATCGAGCTCGCCAAGCGCTTTGGCAGCGAGAACTCCGGCCGGTTCGTGAACGGACTCTTGGACGGCGTGCTGAAATCGAAAGCGATCGGGAGTGAAGGCTAAGGTCCTCTGCCGAGCGCCCTGGTTTCGGCGGCTCGCCACGTTGGCGTTCGCCGCCGCGCTGGCGCTCCCCTTTTCGGTGGCCGCACAAGGGGTCGCCGTCGAGGGGCTCGACCAGGCGCGTCTGCTTCCTCCCGCCGGCGCCAGCGTTGCGCCGTATGAAAATGCGGGCTATCGCCTGTGGTTGGAAAACGGCGAAGCGCGCATCGAGGTGCGCGCAGCCCCCCTCGGCAGTGAGTCCCGATTCGTGGCGCCGGCGACGAGGGGTGAGCCGACGCCGATTGAACGTCTAGCCAAGGCCCAGACAATCGGCTCCAAGACCCAATTCGAGGCTTCCGCCCGGATCCTCGACTGGGTCGCCCGCCACATTGTCTACCGCCTTGACCGGGGAGAGGACCAGGCGGCGGAGGCCGTGCTTGAACGCCGGGCTGGATACTGCACCGGTATTGCGCGGCTGACGGTGGCACTCATGCGCTCGGTCGGTCTCGAAGCTCGGGAAGTGGCGGGATATGTGCTCGGCGCGGCGGGATTCGGCGAACCCCAGGGTTACCACCGTTGGGTCGAAACCCGGCTCGACGATATCGGCTGGGTCTATAGCGACCCCCTCTCGACCCACCACTTTGTGCCGGCCAACTACATGCGCCTCGACTCCGAGTGGCTGCGGGTCGATGAAGGGACCGAAGGTCTGCTGCTCGAACGCCAAGATGCCCTCGCGGCCGTCGACCTCTATCCCCTCGGTACCGCCGGCGTCCGTGCGCTGCGCAATAGCGATCGCCAGATCGCCGCCACCGTCCGAGTCCGGGTGGACTCTCCGCTCGGCGGCATCGCGCTCCTTGAAACGACCACCCGACGCTGGCGCCACGCCTTGGTGTCGGGGGAGGCGACCTTTGTCGGATTGCCCGCCGGCGACTACCAGCTTCGCCTGATGGTGGCGGGCGCCACGCTCGAACGCTCCTTGAGCCTCGGCGGCCGTGAACGCACGACGCTCTTCTTGGCGCTGCCCGGCCCCAAAGTGACGCAAGGGGCGCCGGGCGAGTCGCTCCGGGAAGGGAGAGTCCCCGCGGACGATGGTCGCACCGCGACAGGTGCATTAGGATCAGCGCCTATGACCCACTCACGATGGAGCTCACGATGATGTCCCCCACGCGCCTTCCCGCCCTGTCTCCGACCGCCTTTCGAGGCCTCGGCGTGGCCTTGCTCGCCGTTGCGCTTTTTGCCCAAGGCTGTGGCTACACCTTGGTCGGGCGCGCGACCAATATCCCGGAAGATATTCGCAAGATCTACGTGGAGCCCCTCGTCAACCAGACCCAGCGTCAGCAGGTTGAGCAGCTGCTGACCCAGGCCATCATCGACGAGCTCGTGACCCGCCGTCGTTTCGAGGTCATCAACGACCTCGCCGACGCCGATGCCATCCTGCGCGGCAAGGTTCTCCAGGTGGCCATCAGGCCGGTGACCTTCGACACCGCGGGTTTGGCGGACAACTTCGAAATCGCCATCAACGCTGATATGCGCTTTGAGCGGCCGCCCACAGGCGGGGACGTCGAGCCGGAGGTGATTTGGAAGAACGCTCGCTACGTGTTCCGCCAGGACTATCCCCTGGAAAATGCGGGTGCCCTGAGCTTCTTCGACCGCGAGAACCTGGCGATCGAAGAGACGTCCGAGCGCTTTGCGGAAACGCTCGTGACGGATCTGCTCGAAGGCTTCTAAGGCTCTCCTCCCAAAGCGCAGGCAGATTCGGGCTTCAGCGCCGGGTTCGAGCAGGCATCAAAAAAGCCCCACTCGAAAAGTGGGGCTTTTTTCATCGTCGCCGAGGGTCTAAGTCGGCGCGGGCTAACTCGGCGAAGCTCAGGCCAGGCCGTTGACGGCTCGGGTCAGGCGGGACTTGGTCCGGGCCGCGGCGTTCCGATGGATAACGCCTTTCTGGGCCGTGTGATCGACCAGGCTCAAGGTCGAGCCGAGGAGCTCACGGGCGGAGTCGGCATGACCCTCGGCGATGGCAGCGCGGAGCTTCTTGATGGCGGTGCGCATGCGCGACTGGTGCGAACGGTTGCGCTGGCGCCGAATCTCGGACTGCCGCATGCGCTTGATAGCGGACTTGTGGTTGGCCATGGATACCTATCCTTGTTTTTCAGTCGACGGGTGTTGTCGAAGAGTCTGTGGGAGTCTGAGGGAGCCGGGCCGGATGGCAAATCCCGGAAGGATTTGGGTTCAGTGGCGGCGGAGCGGCTCGCTGGGAATGGACGTGAAATCTAAGCCGGTGGCGGCTCGAGGTCGATGCGGCAAGAAGCAGACTCTAGAGGCGACCTTGAGGGTCTGTGGCGATAAGGCCTGCTGAGGTCGAAAGCTAGAAGTCGGCCGAAGATCGAGCGTGGCTGGGGCGGGTGAGGCCGCCCGCGGTTGGACTGCCGGAAGCGCCAGATTATAGGGGCCTCAGCATTCGACGTCAAACCCGAGCTCTTGCAGGCGCTGGCCGGCGAGCAGGGCCTCATCGGTGCCGCCGAATCCGCAGGCGACGCCACGAAGTTCTTCGATTCCGGCGTCCCGATTGCCGAGCTCGAGCAGGGCGTAGGCCTTCTTGAGGCGAGCGCTAGCGGCTCGGTCCGACTCCTCGAATTGCTCAAGGACTTCATCGTACCGTTCGACGGCCTGCCGGAAGCGTCCCTGGCGGTAATAGCATTCGCCGAGCCAGTAGGTGGCGTTGTCGGCGAGGGCGGTCTCCGCATGGTCATCGAGGTATTGGCGGAATCCCAGGATCGCCAGATCCAGATTGCCGGCGACGTATGCGTTATAGGCGCTGTCGTAGACAACCTGAGGATCGGAGGAGTCCGAAGCGGGGGCTGTGCGCGGCGGTGGAGGGGTCGGGCGCTGGCGCCTCGCCTCCTCGGCTTCGCTCCTCACGGCCTGCAGCTCTTGGTTGGTGGCCGCGATCTGCTGGGCCAGCTGCGCAAGCCGGAAATTCGTGTCGTCGAGCTTGGCTTGGAGGCGCTCGACCTGTTCCGTGAGCTCGTCGACGTCAGCGCCGAGGTCGGTCTGCGACCGGACGAGGCTGCTCAAGCGGTCGTCGAGCGCCCCTTCGAGTCGGACGAGGTCTTCGGCGCGCGGCGACTCTTTTTTCAGCTCTAGCAATTGGACCTGGACATCGCGCATTTGCGATTCCAGGCCGTCGAGGTCGCTAGCGGAAAGACAACCGAGGGCCGACGTCGAAAGCAATACGACGCCGACCCAACGGATGACTCCCACGGCACACGCTCCCTGGGAGCGTCTGCGTTTCAAGGCTTATCTCCTACCCTTCGATTTCACAACAGGGGCGAGAGGTGCCTAATTGCCCGTGATGACGAAGCGGGCGCGGCGGTTCTGCTGCCAGCAGGCTTCGGAGCTCTCGGTGCAAAATGGGCGCTCTTCACCGTAGCTGATGACCTCAAAACGATCCCGAGCGACGCCGAGGGAAGCCAGGTAGTCGACGGCCGTCGTCGAGCGGTTCTGGCCGAGGGCCAGGTTGTACTCGTTGGTGCCGCGCTCGTCGCAGTGGCCTTCGACCTTGAACGTGTAGGCCCGGCCTTCCGCGGAGTTCATGAACTCGGCGTTCTTCGCGAGGCGTTCGCGCGCCTGTGAGCGGAGGTCGGACTTGTCAAAGTCAAAGAAGACGTCGCCGATCAGACCCTGATTGCGGAGGTCGGCTTCGATCTCCTGGATCGACTTGGGGGGTTCTTTCTCAGTCTCGTCAACGACCGGCGCCGGCTTCGGCTTGTCGGGGACATCGGTCGGCGGCGGAGCCGTGTCAGTAGTTTGCGGCGGCGGGGCCACGACGGGATCATCTTTCGGGCAGCCGGTCGTAAGTACGGCGACAGACAGGAAAGCTGCCAGTACGATCCATTTCCGATCCATACGCATTCTGGGGCGACCTCCTCGAATGGTCTAAGGCGATGACGAGCTTCGGTTCGGCGTCAAGATAGCAGAATCTATGCCAGGTCTCAATAGAAACCCGGGCCGAAAACGCCCCGTGTCATGGGCATTTACGGCAGTTTCACACTATTTTCGGCCGCCCCGCTCAGCGCGGCGGGAAATTCGACCACGCGGGCGACGATGAGTTGCCTTGGTGGGTCAACTGTCGCCAGTCGCTGCCGTCCACGGCCATGACGTGACTTTGACTGGAGGCGCCGGAGCGCACCGTGAAAGCGATGCGGCTGCCGTCCGGAGAGAAGGTCGGCTCTTCGTAGCTGTCGGGACCGTTGGTTAGCAGCTGGGTCTGGAGGTCGACCAGGCTGGTGAGGGCGACTTTGAACTTGCGCCCGTGGCGGCTCGCGTAAACGATGCGGGTGCCGTCGGGACTCCAGCTGGCGCCTTCGTTGTAGTCGCCTTCAAAGCTCACCCGGCGGACGTTGGAGCCGTCGGCGTCCATCACGTAGACGTGGGGACGACCGGAGCGGCTGGAGGTGAACGCGATCTTGCTACCGTCAGGGCTCCAGGCGGGATTGGTGTCGATGGCGCGCGAGTTGGTGAGTCGTTTCGGCGTCTCGCACTGCAGCTCGCAGGTGTAGATGTCGACGTTTGAGCCTTGGCTCGAGGCAAAAGCGATGCGTTTGCCGTCAGCGCCGAAGGACGGCGAGAGGTTGAGCGTGCCTTCGCGATAGATCGGGATTTTCTGGCCGGAGGCGAGGTCGACGTAGTAGAGCCCGGGCGGTCCCGCGAAGTAGGACATATACGCGATGGTGTCGCCGTTCGGGCTCCACGAGGCGTAACCGGTGGTCGACTTATGGCCGGAAATGCGTCTTTGGTTGCGGCCGTCGTAGTCCATCAAGTAGAGCTCATCGAAGCCATCGCGATCGCTTTGGAAAGCGAGGGTTGTGAGGGTCAGACTCGGTGAATTCGAGAATTGCCAGTGGATGGCGTCCGCGAGGTAGTGGGCGACGAGGCGGGCCTGGTCGAGCGTGCCGCGGTAGCGTTTGCCCAGCACCGACTGGCGGCTGGGGAGGTCGTGGACCCAGCCGTCGAGCACCAGCCGATTGCCTTCTTGCTTGATCTCGGTGAGCAAGACCACCTGGTTGCCGAGGGAGCGGTACTGGTCGAAGTCTTGGTCGCGATTGCCGGTGAGCACGAGCACCGAGAGCTCGGTCGGTCCCTGGACGTTGAACAGAACCATCTGCTCGAGGTCTTCCCGCAGGGTCTGCTCGACTTCTTTGGCGGCCTGGAGGACGTCGCCGGTGAGGGCCGCGTCGATCTTGGCTGGGGGAAAGGCGACGCGAATCTGCGAGCGGCCGCGTCCGTCGATGACGATTTCGGCCTCGTCGCCGCTGAGGCCGCCGTCCGCGGGCGGCTGCTGGGCGAGGGCGGCGGTCGGTAGGAGCAGGAGCAAGGCGGCCGCCGCCGCGTCGAGGCCGCTGCGCTTCAGGAGTCGAAGGCTGAGGGGCGAAGAGGAGGACATCGCTGGGGCTCCGTCGGTGTGATGTGCTGGGTTTGGGAGAGTTGAGTCTTCAAGTGTCCGTGCCGGGGCTGGGCGGTGATCGGGCGCGCGGCTACTTCACGACCAGGTTGATGCCTAAGAAGTCGCGTTTGTAGCCCTTCGGCAGCGGCGGCAGCGGCGAGGACGCTTTAACCGCGAGGAGCGCAGACTGGTCGAAGGACTCATCGCCGGACGTCTGCCGCAGCGCCAGGTCTTTGACCGTCCCGTTCTTCTCGATCCTGAAATAGACGCGGGCGTCCTTGATGTCGCCGCCGACCGGCGGCCGGGTCCAGTTGGCCGAGATACGACCGACAATTAGGTCCAGGTAGTAGCCGTAGGTGAAGTTTGGGTCTTCGACCCCCAACACGGCCGTTTCGTTCTTAGAGACGCCGACGGCGCTGCCGAACGGGGAGCCTTGGCGTTTGGGAATCGGCGCCGGCGGCGGCGGAGCCAGCGCCGGTTTCGCCGCGGGTTTCGGGGGCGGCGGCTTCGGCGGCGGCGGCTTCGGATCCGGCTTCTTCTCGACCAACGTCGGGCGCTCCGGGGTCGGTTTGGGCTCTGGCTCTGCGGGCGGCGGTGGGGGAGGCGCCTCTTGCCGCGGCTCGGGGGCCGGGGGCGGCGGCGGGGGCGGGGGCTCGGTGGAGCCGAGCGCCTTCGGTGGAATCACCGTGACCGCCACGTAGTCGAATTTTTCTGGGGGTTCGGCGAAGAGTGCCGGGAGCGCAAAGATCAACCCCGCCAGGGCGCTGTGGCCGATGGCCGACACCACGACGGTCCGCCAGCGTTCCGCCGCCGAGCGCTGTTTGCGCTCGTCCAGAACGTGGTTGAGGGTCATCGCCATGCGTGGTCGGGCCGGCGGCTCAGCCGGCGCTCTCAACTTCTTCGGCGACCAGGCCGATGTGATGGATATCCCCGGCCTTGAGAAGACCGATGATCTCGATGAATTGGCCGTAGCTAATGTTGCGATCGCCTTTGATGAAGACTTGCTTGTCCTCACGCGCCTGGATCAATGCGGAGAGGCGCTCGACGAGCTTGCTCGGGTGAACCGGCTCGTCGCGGATCCATACGTTGCCGTCCGTCTTGACCGTCAAGATCAATGGGTCGTCGATCCGCATCGGGATCTCGTCGGCGGCCACGGTTTGCGGCAGGTTGACCTCAACGCCCTGGTGGAGCATCGGGGCGGTGATCATGAAGATGATCAGCAGCACCAGCATCACGTCGACCAGCGGCGTGACGTTGATATCCGCCATCGTGCGGTCGTCAGCTTCGCCGTCATCGAGGTGGAAAGCCATGGCGGATGAGTCCTTATTCTTGCGCGCTGAATGCTGGGGCGCCGAGGTGAGGCGCCGGGCTACGGCGTTTCAGTGTCTGTTGTCGTGTCGAAGGCCAATAAAGCGTCGAAGGCAACAAAGCGTCGAAGACCGACGGGGCTCTGGCCCCTCGATCACGTGAAGTTGCGCTCGGTCAGGTTCATGAACTCGAGCACGAAATCCTGCATGTCCGCTCGGGTCTGCCGCAGGCGCGATCCGAAGTAGTTGAACCCGATCAGTGCGGGAATCGCCGCGAAGAGACCGGCGGCGGTATTCACCAGCGCCTCGGCGATACCGGGGGCGACCGCGGTGATGGACGTCGAGCCCGTGAGCCCGATGTTGTTGAACGCCACCATGATGCCCCACACGGTGCCGAGCAGGCCGATAAAGGGGGCGGCGGCGGCCGTGGTGGCGAGGAACGATGAGCCTTTGGCCAGCACCGAGGCCTCAACACCGATGGCGCGTCGGAGGCTGCGTTCGACGCCTTGCAGGGACTTGACGCGGAATTGCTGGCCTTGGGCCTCCTGGCCCTGGGCGCGGGCGCGCTCTTGCGCCGCTTTGACCTGCTGGTCGATTTCCGCGTATCCGGCCCTGAAGAGCCCGACCATCGGCGTGCCGGTCAGTCGGCCGGCGGCGGCGTTGACTTCGGAAAATCGCGTCGAGCGGCGGAAGACCTCGAGGAAGTCCTCGCCGTCTCGGTCGGCCTTTCGGTACTGCAGCGCCTTGCTGATCATGATCGCCCATGAGGCCACTGACATGGCGGCGAGCACGAAGAAGATGAACTTGGCGAAGGGGCCGGCCCGCCAAAAGAGCTCGAAAATGCCAGGGCCTTGAGCTTCAGCGAGAGCGAGGGACGGGAGTTGCAGCATCGATTGTCCTGACGGATTTCTTGAGGGGATGGGCGGGCGAGGCGCTATTTGACCCGGGTGGTTGCACGCGACGTTGCCGAACGCGCGCATGCGGCGGAAATGTAGCACGACCCCTCGGGCGTGTCCACCGTCAGTCGGGGGGCGTCGACGCACGGCAAGTGCTTGTGGTGCAGCGATTTAGCCGAATCAGTTTGGGCGCGGGGAGCGGTGGAGGGAGAGCCGGAAGGGGCGCTGGCTCCGGGGATCGAAGACGCCGGTGGAGCCGCCGGAAGATCGAGCCGGTCCGAGCGGCGGGTTCCGGGAATCGCCGGAGGCGCAGTGGCGGATTGGCCCGCTGGCGCCGTGATAGATTTCACAAAGGCACGTCCTAGCTCCACAGGCTCGCCGCGGTTCCCGCCGCGGCTCGCACACGGCGCGCGCCTGACCTCGGGCCCGACGGAGAGCGTGCATCGTCCCGCCGCTGTCGCCGAGGCCAGCCGACCGGTCCTGCCTCGCCACATTCCTAACCGCCTTTACTCCTCCCCATTCGCCTGAGGGCCGACAAGCCTCGGTCAGCTCATGCTCCGGCGCCCACCGCGTCCGGGATTTCTAGTGGAGAAAGCGATGAAGATCGCCGTTTGCATCAAACAAGTTCCCGATACCGAAGCGCGTCTGCGCGTCGCCAAAGACGGCCGCTGGCTCGACGAGGATGACCTGAAATACCGCACCAACGAAAGCGACGAGCACGCCATCGAAGAGGCGCTGCAGATCGCCGCCGCCACCGGCGGCGAGGTGATCGTGATTACCCTCGGCCCGGATCGCGCCAAAGAGTCCCTGCGCAAGGCGCTCGCCCTCGACGCAGCCCGCGCTGTCCATTTGGTGGATGAGTCCTTTCAGGATGGCGACGCCGCCGCCACCGCCCGCGCGCTGGCCGCGGTGATCGAACAAGAGGGCGTCGACCTGGTCCTCACCGGATCCCAGACGGATGACGTCGGCTACGGCGCCACGGCCTCCATGCTGGCCGGTCGACTCGGCTGGCCCCACGCCTGGCTGGTGATGGGCCTGGAGGTCGAAGAGGGCGGCTCGACCGCCAAGGTCACCCGCGAGATGGAAAGCGGCATGAACGAAATCTTCCGCCTGCAGCTGCCGGCGGTCATCGAGGTGCAGGCCGGTATCAATCACCCGCGCTACCCGACGCTGCGCGGCATTATGAAGGCCAAGCGCAAGCCGATGGCGACGCCGACGCCGGCGGACCTCGGTCTAGACGCCTCGGAGGTCGGCCTCGCCGGCTCGCGTCTCGAAATCGTCGACGTGGCGTTCCCGGACACCGGAGCCGGTGCCCAGCTGATCGAAGGTGATGCCGCCGCGGCCGCCGCCGCCCTGGTCGAAAAACTGCAGAAAGAAGCGAGGGTCCTCTGATGTCGAAAACGTTCTGGGCGGTTTTGCAACAGCGGGAAGGCAAGCTCCACCGCAGCTCCATCGAAGCCATCGCGGCGGCTCAGCAGCTGGCCGAGGCCCACGGCGGCGGTCGCGTGGACGCGATCTTGCTCGGCGGTGACAACACGTCGGAGCTGATCGGAGAGGTGGCTTCTTACGAGTTGGGCGCCATCTACGCCGTGCGCGACTCCGCCCTCGATCACTACACCCCCGGCGCTTACCTCGGCGTCCTGGTCGAGGCGGTCAAGGCCGGGAAGCCCGACTTCGTGGTGCTGCCCCACACTTACCAAACCGTCGACTTCGCGCCGCGGTTGGCGCAGCAGACGGACGCGGCTTACCTCCCCGAGCTCATCGGCCTCGAGCAGGAGGGCGGCGAGCTGCTCTACCGCCGGCCGATCCTGACCGGCAAGCTGCAGGCGCGGGTGCGGGTCAAGGGCGAAGGGACCGTGGTGGTGACGGTGCAGACCGGAGCCTTCTCGGCGGACACTGCCAAAGCGGGCAGCGCGGCCGAGGCGGCCCTGCCGGACGCCGGCGCCCCGACACCGGACCGCGAGCTGCTCGGCGTCGAGCAGGTCGGCGGCGATCAGGTGGACCTGTCCAAGGCCGACGTGATCGTGGCCGTGGGCCGCGGCATCGGCAAGCCGGAGAATCTGCCGCCGATCGAAGAGCTCGCCAAGGTTCTGGGCGCCGATCTCGGCGCGAGCCGTCCGGTGATCGACAACGGCTGGCTGCCCCGCGACCGCCAGATCGGTTCCTCGGGCCAGACCGTAGCGCCGAAGCTCTACCTCGCCCTCGGTGTCTCCGGCGCGATCCAGCACCTGGTGGGGATGAAGGGCGCGACGTGCGTCGTGTCGATTAATAAGGACGCCTCGGCTCCGATTTTCAACGTGTCCAGCTACGGCATTGTGGGAGACCTGCTCGAGGTCGTGCCGGCGCTGACCGAGGCGGTGCGCGCCGCCAAGGTCTAATCCGCTTCCGAATCCGCCGGCGGGCTCCTTCGAGCCCTTTTTAGGAGCCCCCTTTCCCAAGTCCGGGGAAGGGGGTGTCCTCTGCTAGCATCGACTCCGATGGACGCCCAGCAAGTTTCCCGCCACGCCGAGATCCAAGGGAAGACCGTCCGGCGCCTCCTGCGCCGCGGCGGACGCGCGCGCATCTCCAAGCTCT
>JBCDKB010000297.1:0-10803 GCA_038747035.1 Acidobacteriota bacterium
ACGTGCCCGCGGCCGCCGCGATTTCTCCCCCCGCCGGCTGATCCTTTTCAGTCGCTGCGGCGCTGGGGGATCCGCAGCCCTTCCCTTCACTTGGCGGATCGAAAATTCCGCATAAAAGAAAGCTGCCGGTCCCGAAGGACCGGCGTGATCTGCATCCAGAGCGCTAAAGGGCGCTCCCATCTCTCCCAAGGGGCCGGCACGGAAGGTACCGGCGATTTCAAGCGCTAATTCAATTTCGGCCGTCACTATTCATCGCGCACCTCTCGGCCGGAAAGTCTCATCGCCCACAAATAAATTTGAAAAAATTTTGAGACCGTCCCCAAACCCTGGATTTCTGGGGGTTTTCGCAACGCACGCCAGTCTCCCCCCGGTCGGGTTAACATCCCTGGACAACCCGAAAAGCCCATCACCTTCCGCCAGCATCCCTGAGGATTCGCCGATGCCCCAGATTTGCCGCCGCTCGTCCTTCGTCATCGCCATGGGTTCCATACTCCTGGGCACACTGATCTTCGCGTCACCCAATACAGCGGCAACGGAGGGTGAAAAGGCTCATGCCGGCGA
This sequence comes from Acidobacteriota bacterium, assembly GCA_038747035.1. Classification (GTDB taxonomy): domain Bacteria; phylum Acidobacteriota; class Thermoanaerobaculia; order Multivoradales; family J023; genus JAUIJL01. The sequence goes on from JBCDKB010000297.1 coordinate 562, forward strand.
CGAAAACATCCTCGGCGCCCTCGATTGGCGTGAGCTCGGCCCTTACCGCGGTGGTCGCTCCGCCGCGGTCGCGGGCGTCGACGGTGACCGCGACACCTATTACTTCGGCACCACGGGCGGAGGCGTCTTCAAGACGACCGACGCCGGCCGCACCTGGGTCAATATGTCCGACGGGACCTTCGGCGGCTCGATCGGCGCCGTGGCGGTGGCGCCGTCAGACCCGAATGTGATCTACGTCGGCGGCGGCGAGAAGACAGTCCGCGGCAACGTATCCCATGGGGACGGCGTGCACCGGTCGGTCGACGGCGGCGCCAGCTGGACCCACGTCGGCCTCGGCGATTCGCGGCACATCTCACGGATCCGCATCGACCCGCAGGACCCTGACCACGCGTACGTCTGCGCCATGGGGCATCTTTTCGGACCCAACGAAGAGCGCGGCGTCTTCCGCACCCGCGACGGCGGCGAGACGTGGGACCGTATTCATTTTGTCAACGAGCAGGCGGGCTGCGTCGACCTGACCCTCGACCCCAACAACGCCCGCGTGGTTTACGCCACGTTCTGGCGGGTCCTGCGCACGCCCTACAGCCTCGAGTCCGGCGGCGACGGCTCGTCGATGTGGAAGTCCACCGACCGCGGCGAGTCGTGGACCGAGCTCAGCTCGAACCCCGGCCTCCCCGAAGGTCCCCTCGGCATCATGGGCATCACCGTGTCGCCCTCGGACTCACAGAATCTCTACGCCATGGTCGAGGCTAAAGACGGAGGCGTCTTCCGGTCGCGCGACGGCGGCGAGACCTGGACCCGCACCAACGAGAGCCGCGACCTGCGACAGCGCGCCTGGTACTACACCCGCATCTACGCCGACCCCGGCGACGCCGAGTCGGTCTACGTGCTGAACGTGCGCTTCCACCGCTCCCAGGACGGCGGCAAGACCTTCCAAGAAATCTCTACGCCCCACAGCGACAACCACGACCTGTGGATCGACCCCCGGGACCCGAATCGCATGGTCGAAGCGAATGACGGCGGCGCCAACGTCAGCTTCGACGGCGGCCTCACCTGGTCGACCCAGGCCAACCAGCCGACGGCCCAGATGTACCGCGTCAGCGTCGACAACAGCTTCCCGTACCGCGTGCTCGGCGGCCAGCAAGACAACTCGACCGTGCGAGTGCGCTCCCGCTCCTTCGCCGGCCGCAGCATCGGCGTCCGCGACTGGGAACCGACCGCCGGCTGCGAATGCGGCCACGTCGTCGCCAAACCGGATGACCCGGAGATCGTCTTCGGCGGCTGCTACGGCGGCCTGCTCCAGCGCATCAACCACCGCACCGGCGAGTCCCAGCTGGTCGACGTCTGGCCCGACGATCCCATGGGGTGGGGCGCCGGCGATCTGACCTACCGCTTCCAGTGGAATTTCCCGATCTTCTTCTCCCCCCACGACCCGAATCGAATCTACACCGCCGCCCAGGTGCTGTTCCGATCCGACGACCTGGGCCGCACGTGGCAGCGCCTCTCCGACGACCTCACCCGCAACGACAAGTCCAAGCAGGGCTCGTCCGGCGGTCCGATCACCCAAGACAATACGAGCGTCGAGTACTACGCCACGATCTTCGCCGCCCTCGAGTCGCCCCACGAAAAGGACGTGCTGTGGACCGGCAGCGACGACGGCCTGATCCACCTGTCGCGCGACGGCGGCGAGACCTGGAATAACGTGACGCCGAAGGCGCTGCCCGAGTGGACGATGATCAATTCGATCGAAGCCCACCCTTTTGAGAAGGGCGGTCTCTACGTCGCCGGCACCCGCTACAAGCTCGACGACTTCCGGCCCTATCTGTACAAGACCACCGACTACGGCGCGACCTGGACGGAGATCTCCGCCGGCATCGCCGAGGACCACTTCACCCGCGTCATCCGGGCCGACCCCGACCGGCGGGGCTTGCTCTACGCCGGCACCGAGCGCGGCGTCTACGCCAGCTTTGACGACGGCGGCGCGTGGCACGCGATCCAAGGCGACCTGCCCATCTCGCCGGTCACCGACCTGGCGGTGAAAGACCAAGATCTGGTGGTCGCGACCCAAGGCCGCGGCTTTTGGGTGCTCGACGATCTGTCGCTGCTGCACCAGCTCGAAGACGGCGCCAAAGTGCCGGACGGACAGATGCCGAACGGACCGTGGCTCTTCACGCCGCGCCCCACCCACCGCCTCGTCGCCGGCGGCACGTCGGCGGCCTCGAATGCCGGTGAGAATCCCCCCGACGGCGCGCTCTTCCACCTCTACGTGCCCGCCGCGAGCCTCGAGGCCCCGGCGTCCCCGGAGGACGAAAACGCCGACGGTGAAGAAGCCGCCGGGGAAGTCAGCGCCCCGACCGTCGAGCTCGCCATCCTCGACGGCGACGGCGAGGTCATCCGCACCTTCACCCAGAAGCCCGCCGACGGCGGCGCCCCTGGAGACGCCGAAGCCGACGCCCTGCTGGAGCTCGACGGCGGCCTCGACCGCTTCGTCTGGGACCTGCGCTACCCGGCGCCGGAGACCTTCGACGGCATGGTCGTCTGGAATCGGGTCCGCGTCGGTCCGAAGGCCGTGCCCGGCACCTACCGGGCCCGCCTGACGGTCGGCGAGTCGGTCCAGGAGGTCAGCTTCGAGGTGCTGCCCGATCCGCGGTCGAGCGCCACCCCCGAGGACTACCGCGGGCAATTCGAATTCCTCCAGGACGTCGGCGCCAAGCTCGGCGCCGTCAACAATGCGGTGGGCCATATCCGCGACGCCCGCTCCCAGGTGAAAGCCATCCTCGACCGCCTCGGCGACACCGAAGCGCACGCCGCCGTGCGCACCCAGGCCGAGACCTTGCTGGAGAACGTCGAGGCGATCGAAAAGAAGCTCTACCAGACGCAGAATCGGAGCCGGCAAGACCCGCTCAACTTCCCGATCCGCCTCAACGACAAACTCGGAAATCTCATCGGGCACGCCGCCGGCGGCGATTTTGCCCCGGTCAAGAGCCTCTACGCCGTCCGCGACGAGCTCTACGCCCAGGTCGACGCCGAGCTCGAGGCCCTGGACGGGCTCTGGGCCACCGACCTGCCGACGCTCAATGCGGCCATTCGGGAGGCCGAGGTGCCTGCCATCGCTTTGGACGCGGAAGAACCGTCGGCGCAATCCGCGGACTAAGCCGTCGGACCCGGGTCCCGCGGACGCGAGCGGGGCTTCCGTCCCTCCGCTCAAGGGACCCGGATGGATCGACAAACGATTTCGGCGATTCTTCGTATGATTTCCACGATGGTCGCCTTTCAGAGAATCTTGTACACGAGCCTCGCGGCAGCAGCGCTTTGCCTCACGGTAGGGGGCTGCGCCGCGCCGACCGCCGCCGATCCGGACGCTCCGCAGACCGAAGTCGATGACTCCGCCCTGGTGGTGGTGCGCGGCGCCCTCGACTCGCGTGTGCTTCTCACCGGCGAGCTCGTGGCCGGCGACGCGGAGCGACTGCTGGTGCCGAATGCGAATTTTTGGCCGGTGTCGCTCCGCTGGTTGATCGAAGACGGCGTCCAGGTCAAAGCCGGGGATCGGCTGGCCGAGTTCGACGGCTCGCAGCTGGTGAGCCAGCTCGAAAGCTTGAAGAGCGGCGTCGTGACGGCGGTCACGGGCATCCTCTCGGCCCGCTCCAAGGCGGCCTCGGATCTCGACGCCGCCGAATTTCAGCTCGCCCAGAACAAAGCGGCTTACGACAAAGCCAAGCTCGACGTCGATGTACCCGAAGGCCTGATCTCCGGCCAGGAGATGGCCCAACGTCGCCTGGCCTACGAGAAAGCTTCGCTCGAGTGGGCCCAGAGCCGGGACGCCGTCACGTCGGCAGAGAACACCGGCGCCGAGTCGATTCGGCTCGAAGAGATCAAGCTGCGCAAAGCCGAACGGGCGCTGGTCCGGGCCCGCGAAAGCCTCGACGCCCTCACCTTGACCGCACCGCGCGACGGCATCGTCCTGGTGACGATCAACCGGCAAGAAGGTCGCCCTTTCCAGACCGGCGACAACGCCTGGCCCGGCCTCGCCGTGGTGACGCTCCCCGACCTCGAAAGCCTGCGGGTCGAAGCCCAGCTCTTTGACGTCGACGACGGCAAAGTCAGTGTCGGCCAAGTTGTCCAAGCGACCCTCGACGCCTTCCCGGATTGGAAAATCGACGGAGTTGTCCGCAGCGTCGACGCCATCGCCGACGGCATCGGCGCCCGCAGCACGCGCCGGAGCTTCCGCATCGATATCGAGCTCTCCGAGATCGACACGGCGCGCATGCGGCCGGGCATGTCGGTCAAGGTCGAAGTGCTCGGCGACGGTGACGACCAGCTTCTCCTTCCCCGCCGCGCCGTGGACTGGAGCGGCGACTCCCCCCAGGTCCGACTGGTCGACGGCGGGGCGGTCCCGGTGAGTCTCGGCGCCTGTTCCACGCGCCACTGCGTCGTGGAGTCCGGCGTCACTGAAGGCGACCGGCTGGCGGCGGTCGATCGCACGGCGGAGATTCGATGAAGAAACGACTGGTTTGGGGCACGGCCGCCCTCGCCCTCGCCACCCTCGCGCTGGCCCTCGGCGCCGTCGGCTCCCCAGGCGGGGCCTGGCTCGAAGTCGAACGCCGCGACTTGGTGAGCGGCGTTGAGGTCGAGGGCGAGCTCGAGGCCATCGACTCGGCCGCCGTCGCGCCGCCGACGGTGCCCGAGGTCTGGCAGTACAAAATCTCGTTCCTGGCCACCGAAGGCGTCGAGATCAAAGAAGGCCAGCCGGTGATCGGCTTCGACACCACCCAGCTGCGGCAGCGGCTCGAACAGCTCCGCTCGCAGCGCGCTACCGCCGCCGCCGAGCTCGAAAAGACCGAAGCCGACCTGCGTCAGGAACAGAGCGATCTCGAGCTTAAGCTGGCGGAGGCCGAGGCCCGGCTGCGCAAGGCGAAATTCGCCCTCGAGGTGCCGGCGGAAGTCATCGCCCAGCGCGATCTCGAGAAGTCCCGCATCGACCGCGACCTCGCCCAGCTCGAGATCGACCGCCTGCGCTCGGACCTCGATCACCTCGACCGGCGGCGTGACCAGGAGATTAAAAGCCTCACCGGCCTGCGGGACCTCGCGGCGTCTAAAGTCGAGGTGCTGCAGCAGGCCGTGCGCGACATGACGGTCAAGGCGCCGCGCTCCGGCACCGTGATCTTGAAATCCAACTGGCGCGGCGAGAAACCCAAAGAGGGCGACCAGATGTGGCGCGGTCGCAGCATCCTCGAGATCCCGGACCTCGAGCGCCTGCGCGCCACCGTCAATATCGCCGAGGCCGATATCGGCCGGGTCGAGGCCGGACAGGCGGTCACCTTCCGCCTCGACGCTTACCCCGAGCTCGAATACCGGGCGACGGTGGCCCGCATCCGCCGGGCCGTCCAGCCGCGCTCGCCGAACGACCGTCGGAAGATCGTCAAGGCCCAGCTCGACCTGGAGGCGACCGACCAGGAGCGCATGCGGCCAGGCATGCGGCTACGCGGCACCATCGAAATCGAGCGCTTCGAACAGAGCCTCGCCGTGCCGCAGGAAGCCGTCTTCCAAGACGCCGAAGGCAGCTTCGTGATGGTGCGAGGACTCTTCGGCGCCGAACGTCGAGCCCCGGACCTCGGCCGCCGCGACGGCGATTTTTTCGAAGTCATCGACGGTCTCAGCGAAGGGGATCGCGTCCTCGGCCGCGGGGGCGCACCGTGAGCTGGCCCCGGCTTCGGCAGGTGGCGCTGGCCGGGGCTGCGTCCACGGCGATTGTCGCGGCCTCGGTGACCGGCTGCGGGCCGAGCGCGCCGGAGCTGCCCTTCGCCGCCGTGGAAAGACGGCACTTCACCCACCAGGTGCGCGCCGAGGGCGTTCTCCGCCCCGCCGACCGCACGGTGGTGGCCGTGCCCCAGGAAGTCGAACGCTCGGTGCGTCTCGCCTGGCTGGCGGAGGAGGGCACCCTGGTCAAGGCCGGCGACGTCGTCGCCCGCTTTGACCAGCTGGCCTTTGAACGCCTGCGGGAAGACTCGGGCGACGACGTCGCCGCCGCCCGCAGCCAGCTCAAGCGTGTGGACCTCAATACGGGACGCGACCTCGGGTCCCTCCGCAAGGACTCCGACGTCGCCGACCTGGAGCTCGACCACGCGCAGCGCTTCCTGCGCACCGACAACCAGGTCTTCTCACGCCGCGACATCCTCGAAGACGCCATCGACGAGGAGCTCGCCCAGGATCGCAAGACCCACGCCGCCGACGCCACCGTCGTCCGCCAGGAAGTGTCGGATAAGGAAAAGCAGGTCTTCACGATCGAAGAGACCCGCGCCGCCCGCGAAGTCGACCGCGCGGCGAAGGGACTGGACGCCCTCGAAGTGCGCGCCCCCCACGCCGGCATCTTGACGCTCAAGCGCGATTGGCAAGGCGAGCCCGTCCGCGTCGGCTCGGAGCTCTGGCGCGGCCAAGAGATCGCGGAGATCCCGGCCCTCGACGCCATGGAGGCCGAGGTCTGGGTCCTCGAGGCCGACGCCGGTGGCCTCGAGGTTGGCCTCGCGGCGGAAGTCACCGTCGAAGCCCACCCGGACCGCGCCCACGCCGCCGAAGTGCTGCGCATGGAGGCCCTCGCCAAGCCCAAGCGACGGGGCTCGCCGGTGCAGTATTTCGGCGTCACCCTCGGCTTCGAGCGCACCGAACCCGACGTCATGAAGCCCGGCCAGCGGGTGCGCGCCACCCTCCTCTTCGCCGAGCAGGACGACGCCCTGGTCATTCCGCGCCAAGCCGTCGTCCGCGACGGCGGTGAGCCCCACGTCTGGGTCCGCCGCGGCGACGTCTACGATTCAGTGCCGGTCACCCTCGGCCCCGTTTCACCCGGCCTGGCGGTGATCGAAGAAGGACTCGAAGCCGGGGACACCGTCGCGCTCACGGAACCGCCGCCGTCCCTGCGCAGCCATCGCGGAGTCTCGGACGGGGAACGACCGGACGGGGAACGACCGGACGAGGAAGGATCGACCGATGCGGCCGACTGAAGCGCTGTCGATGGCGCTTGAAAATATCGCCGCCCATAAACTGCGCTCCGGCCTCACGATGCTCGGCATCGTCTTCGGCGTCGGCGCGGTGATCGCCATGCTCTCGATCGGCGCCGGCGCCGAGCAGCAGGCGATGGAGACGATCTCCCGCCTCGGCCTGCACAACGTCGTGGTGCGCGCCAAAGATCTCCGGGACGACGTGCTCAAGGAGGTCCGGGTAAGCTCGCCGGGGGTGTCGCTGCGCGACGCCGAGGCCATCGAAGACGCCGTGCCCGGGGTTCGCCTGGTCGCCCCCAAGGCCGAGGTCGAACCGTGGGCGCTGCTCTCGAAAAACGGCGGCGTCGACGTGTCCGACGTGCAGATCTACGGCGTCTCCGACCGACACGCCGAGCTGGTGAACCTGGAGCTCGCCGAAGGCCGCTTCCTCGATGCGCTGGACGTCCGCAACCACACGCAGGTGGCGGTGATCGGCGACGGCGTGCGCCGCGAGCTCTTCGGCCACGGCCGGGCGCTCGGCGAGCACATGAAGATCGACGACGTCTGGCACGAGGTCATCGGCGTGATCGCGTCGGCGGGCGGCGGCGGCGAAGTCGACGCTTTCCAAGGGGTGCAGCTGACCTCCACGGCATCCGCCATTTACCTGCCGATCTCCTCGGTCCTGCGCAAATTCAACCGGCGCCCCCTCGACTCACCGCTCACCGAAATCGTCGTGCGCATGGAAGACGGCGAGTCCTCGAGCCGAGCCGCCGGCGCCATCGACTCGCTGCTCTCGCAGCTCCACGCCGGCGAGGACGACTACGAGCTCGTGGTGCCCGAGGCGCTGCTCGAAGAAAGCCGCAGGACGCAGCGTCTTTTTAACCTGGTCATGGGCTGCATCGCCGGCATCTCGCTGCTGGTCGGCGGCATCGGGATCATGAACATCATGCTCGCCAGCGTGCTCGAGCGCACGCGGGAAATCGGCGTCCGGCGCGCGGTCGGCGCCAAGCGGGCGGACATCCTGATGCAGTTCATCTTCGAGAGCTTCGCCCTTTCGGCCATCGGCGGAGCCGCCGGAATCTTGATGGGCCTGGTGATCGCCAAAATCGTCGCCGCCTCCGCCGGCTGGCCGACGCTGGTCCAGGCGTGGTCGATCCTGCTCGCCACCGGCGTCGCCGTCACCGTCGGCGTGGTGTCCGGCCTATACCCGGCGGTCCGCGCCTCCCACCTCGACCCCATCGAGTCCCTGCGCTATGAGTAACGCCCGAAACGCCGCGATGATCGAATTGCGGTCGGTGCAACGCCATTTCCACGTCGGCGGCGAGGTGGTGCGTGCGCTCGACGGCGTCGACCTCGACATCCACGGCGGCGAATACGTGGCCGTGCTCGGTTCCTCCGGCAGCGGCAAGTCGACGCTGATGAATATGCTCGGCTGCCTCGACACCCCCACCGGCGGTAGCTACCGACTCGCCGGTGAAGCCGTCGAAAGCTTCGACGACGACGCCCTCGCCGACGTGCGCAACCGGCGCATCGGATTCGTCTTCCAGACCTTCCACCTGCTGCCGCGACTCGACGCCCTCGACAACGTCGCGCTGCCGCTGCTCTACCGCGATACGCCGCGCCCGGAGCGCCGACGCCGCGCCGAGGCCGTGCTCGACATGGTGGGCCTCGGACACCGGATGAAACACCGGCCGAACGAGCTCTCCGGCGGCCAGTGCCAGCGCGTCGCCATCGCCCGGTCGCTGATCACCGACCCGGCCATCCTGCTCGCCGACGAGCCCACCGGCAACCTCGATTCCAAGACCTCCGCCGAAATCATGGGCCTCTTCGACCGCCTGCACGCCGACGGTCGGACGCTGATTCTGGTCACCCACGAAGACGACGTCGCCGCCCACGCCCACCGCCGCATCCGCCTCCACGACGGCAAGATCGCGTCGGATGAGAGCGACCCGCGGCCGAGCCGTACCGCCTGACGACATCGCGCCGGCGCTCTTTCCGGCAAGGCGAAGCCGAGCGCCATCACAAGGCCGTGAGCACCAGGCGCAGGTGACGTCGCTGCACGCCCTCCCCCGTAGGGGAGGGGCTTGTCCCCTCCCGCGCGAGCGCGTCGGTGCTTCAACAGCCTGAGATTCTCTAGACTCCGATGGACTCCGGGCTATACGTCGCAGTCAGGTCCAAGAGATTTGTAGTCGATCGGTACCCCCCAGTGTTGCAATGCATATCAGTGGGCCGATCCAGCCAACTTGGATAAGACTCCGGCGTTGGGGCCGGCTTGCCCTCGCCGATTCGGCGCGACGCTGCCCACCTTGCTGAAGGCGAAGGTAGCGGGCTGACCAAGTTCGAAGATACGGCGTTTGCCCGAGGAGCGGTGCAGTCGCGCGACCGTGCGCTTCTAGCCCTCTGGAATTCGGAACTCCGTCGCTTCGGTGCGGGAGGGGACAAGCCCCTCCCCTACGCCGGAAAAGGCAAGGTGGAGTGCGCTGTGTGATCAAGAGATCTGTTGGCGATACGTATCCGGCTGACTTGAGACGTCGCTGCCTCTCAGACCGTGTACATCAGCCCTCTGGAATTCGGAACTCCGCCGCTTCGTGGCGGGAGGGGACAAGCCCATCCCGGCGAGGCGAAGCCGAGCGCCATCATGGGACCGTGAGCACCAGGCGCTAGGTGACTTCGCTTCGGGCCCTCCGCCGTAGGGGAGGGGCTTGTCCCCTCCCGCGCGAGCGCGTCGGTGCTTCAACAGCCTGAGATTCTCTAGACTCCGATGGACTCCGGGCTATACGTCGCAGTCAGGTCCAAGAGATTTGTAGTCGATCGGTACCCCCCAGTATTGCAGTGCGTATCAGTGGGCCGATCCAGCTAACTTGGACGAGACTCTGGCGTTGGGGCCGGGCTTGCCCTAGTCCGCATCGGCGCGACGGTGCCCACCTTGCTGAAGACGAGGGTGTCGGGCTGCCCAGTTCGACGACACGGCGTTTGCCCGAGGTACGGTGCAGTTGCGCGACCGTGCTCTTCTAGCCCCTGGAATTCGGAACTCCGTCGCTTCGTGGCGGGAGGGGACAAGCCTCTCCCCTACGCCGGAAAAGGCAAGGTGGTATCAGGCTGCCCAGCTCGACGACACGGCGTTTGCCCGAGGAACGGTGCAGTCGCGCGACCGTGCTCTTCTAGCCTCTGGAATTCGGAACTCCGTCGCTTCGGTGCGGGAGGGGACAAGCCCCTCCCCTACGCCGGAAAAGGCAAGGTGGAGTGCGCTGTGTGATCAAGAGATCTGTTG
>JBCDKB010000298.1:0-10766 GCA_038747035.1 Acidobacteriota bacterium
CGTCGGGCGTGCCGTAGCGACAAAAAAACTGCATCGCCTACTCCTTCTTCCCCGCGACGCCAGCCGACTCGGCACCCGCCGGCCGGGCCGAAATGGCGATCAACAAAGCTTCCTGCCGCCCCGGATCCTGGGTGATCACGAGCATGAAGGGCTTTTCGAGCCACAGATTGAAGGTCGCGTGGTAAAGCTCCCGCGGCTCCAGCTGGCGTCCTTTGTTGGTCGAGCGCGTCTGCTTTTTGATCCGAAAGTCTTCGAGCTTGAGCCGGCGCTCGCCCACCACCTGGCCGAGCCGGTAGCTCACCTCGTACTCGTCGCCGAGGGAGTAGTTCACGGACTGCCCCTCCCGCGAAGACACGTCGGCCTGGGCGAGGACCTGGTAATCCTCGTAGCGCAGCACGCCGCGCAGCCTCGATTCGAGCTCCGGGGCCAGCTCGCCCGCCGAAACCGTCTGCACCGGCGGAGAGACGACGCTCTTGAACTCCGGCCCCGCCTGCACCACCTGGATATGCAGGCGCATATCCTGGGGCGGCGCGTCGAAAACCGAGAGGGCCTGGCCCACCCGCTTGAGCACGGTCGCCTGGTCGCGGATAACCAGCGTATTGCCGCGACGCTGCTCCTCGACCGTGCCCCGCGCCGTCAGGAACGGCCGCACGATGGCGAGCGCCTCGCTCACCGGACGGTGCTTCAGCGAATACGCCAGGATCTGTAGCTCCTCCCTCGGCGACTCCGCGGAGACCGCCGACGGCAGCACCAGCATGATCAAAACCACCGCGGCGAGGGTCGCTCGGGAGGAGGTGCGGAGTGCGGGGCCGTTGAGGCTACAAAGCATCCGGGGCTCGGCTCGATCAATCGTCACGGGCATCAGCTCAGACGTCTTGGCCGGGCGCCAGGACCACGACCAGGGACATATCGTCATTCTCGATCTGCATCAGGAGGTCAGAGCCCGGGTCGGCGTCTTCGACCAGGGGCAATTCCGACGCGGTGAGGGAGGCGGCGACCACGGCTCCGTCCAGGGAGACCGTATCGAGGGAAAAGTCAGCGCTGCCGGGAGCGCCGGCCGCTGGGGCGGCGTCAGCTAGCGTCGCAACGACCTGGGGCGCCGCGATCTGCGACGACTCGGACATTCCGTAGCCGGCGAGCAGGGCCGCGGTCACCGCCAGGACCAAGACGGCGGCGAGCGGCAGCACGTAACGCTCCAGTCGGCGGCGGCGGGACGGCGCAGGCGCCGTCTCCGCCAGCGTCTCGGACACCTCTCGCATCGTCGAGACGGCGGCCTTCATCGATTCAATATCCGACGTCGTCACCCTCGGCTCGGGGAGGCGCCGGAACATCAAGAGCGGATCGGCGTCCTCCGCGCGCTCGCGCTCTTGCGGATCTTCGTCCATCGCCATCAAGGCTTCGATCCACGCGTCGTCGTCGCGCTCCGGGGCGCGGTCGTGTTCGTCGACCAGTCGCTGCCAATCGATTGAGCTCATCGGGTCTGCTCCTTCATGCCGTAAGACTTGCCGTATTCGGGGTAGCGGGCGAGCAGCTCCTGGCGCAGGTAGCGCCGGGCGTTGAAGAGATGATTGCGCACCGTCGATTCTCGGCAGCCGACGATCTGGGCCACTTCGCTCGACGCCATGCCTTCCACTTCCCGCAGCAGAAAAACGGCGCGCTGTTTCTCGGTGAGGCCTTCGGCGAGCTCGTGGAAGATCGACATCACTTCCGTTTCCTGGAGCTCGGATCGCTGGCGCCTCGACCGGTCGTCGAAACGGCGCTCGAGGTGCAGTCGCATCGGCTCCGTATTCTTCTGCTTGCTCTGCCGCGAACGGAGGTGGTCGATCGCCAGGTTGGTGGCGATGCGGTAGATCCACGTATTCGGCGCCCACTTGTCGTCGAAACGCTGGCGGTGCTCCCACAGGCGGAAGAACGTCACCTGCACGATGTCGCGGGCTTCTTCGTCGTCGTGCAGGATGCGGTAGACGGCTTTGATCAAAGGCTCGGTCTTGCGCTCGATCAGCTCATCGAGCGCCGACTCGTCGTCTCGCTTGAGGGCGAAGAGTAGCTCTTTGTCCGAAGCCTCCCGCAGCTGCTCACGGTGGTGGCTGCGGGAATAGGCGAGGGTGGGTCCGCTGGCGGTCATCGGCATGGTCGGTCTCGGCTCTGGGGTGGCTTCGCCGTCAATCGAAGTCGGCTCTTCTGAATCGTTCATCGGGAAGCTCGTGGCGTGTCGTCGACGGTCCGTCGACGTCGTGTCGCTTTCGAAACGGATATACGGGTCGCCGGAGAACACCGTCTACCCCGTCGAGACGCCGTCAGGCCTTTTTTTGGCCTCGGCCATCGGACCTAGATTATAGAGAGCCGCGGAGCGCCTACGGCCCCGATTCGGACCGGGAGCTCGCTGTGCCGTCGATTGTCGGCGCGGCGAGCTCCACACCGTAGAACTTTCGCACCAGTCGGCGGTAATAGGCGGCGATCTCCGGCTGCTGGCCGAGCAGCCCCAGGATCTGGGTCGACACGAAGATCCCGTTGCCGCCGTTTACCAGAATTATGGCGCCGTCGCCGGTTTCCACGCTGTAGATCGCCAAGGCGTTTTCGCCAAAGTCGTTGCCGCCGTGCTTGACCACCGTCTTGTCCGGAAAACGGTAGACCATCCAGCCGAGGCTGTGGCCAAAGTGCGAGGCGCACGGCACCTCGACCCCGTTGTCGCTGCCCCCTGGCTCCGCATCGACCGCCGGGCAGCCCCAGATGTCGTTGTCGCGGAGCGAGGTCAAGATCGTCCGACGTTCGGCGGCCATCGCTTCGCTCACCCATCGGTCGTCGAGCACGCCGGCCAGGAATTGGGCGTAGGCTTCGACGGTGGTCAGCAGGTCATCGGCGCCGCTCCACGGACCGTCTTCGCCGACACCCGCGAGGCGGCCGCCGCCGTCGTCGATCTCCACGTACTCGCCCTCGGCGTTCATCGGCGTCGCCAGACGCCCCTGCATCCACGCCCGCCGCCGGCCGAGGGACATGTCTTGGATACCGGCCGGCCCGAAGACATATTTCTTCGCCAGGGCTTCGAAGTCTTCGCCGAGCTTGTTCTCGGCGAATTGGGCGGCCATCTCAATCCCCATGCCCGAATAGCTGAAGGCGTTGCCGGGCCGGGCGATGAAAGTCGGTCGCTGGTTCGGGTATTCGTACGGCCAATTGCGCAGCCCCGCCCGATGGGAACGGAGGAGGCGGGGCGTCAGCAGCGCGTAGCGGGGATCCCCAGACAAACTCGGATGCTCGAGATGGGCCGAGATCGGCTCGTCGAGGGAGAGGAGTCCTTCGCTCGCGAGCGCCATCATGACTTCCGCCGTCACCGACTTGGCGACCGACGCCGTATTGAAGACGGTGTCCGCGGAGGCCGGTACGCCGGGTCCCTGCTCACCGTAATAGCCGGTCCACACGAGCTCGCCGCCCTCCAGCACGCCGATGCCGACGCCCGCTGCTTTGTGGGTGGCGAGCAGCTGCGGCACTTCACGGTCGAGCTGTGGGAATCGACGCTCCGCAACCGGCGCCTCCTCGGCTCCTGAGGCCCGCGGCGTCCCCGGGGAAGAACAGGCCAGCGACCCGGCGGCGGCGAAGACGACGGCGACGAGATCAACGATTGCTTTTCGATTCACAGCAGACCTCCGGCCCTCGGGGCCTCCTAAAAACTCGGGGCCCAGCGCTGGCGAGACACAAGTCACGGGGGATAGCGCCGGGCGACGGGGCTCGACAGCTTGAACTACGACTCGAATCAGCCGCACGTTACGACCCGAGGGCTATAATTGTCCCTCGCTTTAGGGTTCTTGACCTCCCGAGCCGTTTCTCCGTCGTGGCCCCCAGAGTTAGACCGCGATCCATAGCGGCGGTTTCATCAACGACCCTGCGGCCGTCCCTTACCTTGATCGCCCCCTGACCGTCCCGCCGGAATCCTATGGGTGAATCTAAACCCCTGATTGAAGAAATTGCCGCCGCGGACATCTTCAACGAGTCCGTGCTCGACGCCCTGCCGGTCGGCATCATCGTGCTCGACGAGCACGGCTATATCGTCAAATACAACCGCTTCGAAGAGCAGCTCGCGCGGCGGGAGCGGTCGACGGTGATCGGTCGCCACTTCTTCGACGATGTCGCCAGCTGCACCAACGTGCCGCAGGTGGCGGGGCAGTTTCGCGAGCACATCGGCACCAATACCCTCGCCGTGGAGCTCGACTACGCCTTCGAGCTGCCGTTTCTGCCGAACCCGCGGGACGTTTACCTTCGGATGCGCTCTTTTGAGATCAACGGCCGACTCTTCGCCATCATCGTCGTCGAAGACGTGTCGCTTCCCAAAGAGCTCGAACGCCAGCGTCAGCGCCTCCTAGACATCATGGTGCACGACCTGCGGAATCCCCTCCAGGGCATCCTGGGCTACACCTCGCTCCTGCAGAAGGCGGACCTCGACGCCGAGAAGACCGCCCAGGCCATCGACACCATCCGGCAAAGCGCCATGCGCATGGACGCCCTGTTGAACGGAACGCTCGCTGAAATGCGCGGCGAGCGCCGTTTGTGGCAGCCGGTGAACATGCACGCCCTCGTGCTCTCGACCCTCGGCAACCTGCTGCCGGTGGCCCGCAGCCGCGGCGTCCAGCTGCACTACGGCGGCGAGCCCTTCTTCGATCCGCAATTCCCGGCGCGGGCCACGAAGGTCTTCGGCGCCGTTGATCAGCTGGCGAGCCTGGTCCAGAACCTCATCGCCAACGCGGTCAAATACGCCAAATCGTCGGTCCGGGTCGAGCTCGGCGAACGCTCAGGTCGTATCGTGCTGGAAGTCAAAGACGACGGCCGCGGCGTGCCGCCCCAAGACCAAGAGAAGATCTTCGAGCAGGGCTACCAAGCCCCCGACAGCTTGCCCGGCGCCGGCATCGGTCTTTATTCCGTTCGCCGGGCGACCACAGCCCACGGCGGAGAGGCCACGGTGCGGTCCACGGTCGGCGAAGGGGCCGTATTCCGCGTCGAGCTGCCGGCGGGCTGAGCTTTCACGTCACGCGGATACCGAGTCGCTCCAGGCCGCAGGCGGCGGCGAGGTGCGCGACTTCACGGTCAAGCACACTTTGACGCGGGGCTTGCTCGCCGGGGAAGAGGGACACCGTGACCTCGCCACCTTCCCGTTCCCACACGCCGATAATCCGACCGCCGGCGACGACTACCGGGGAGATCCAGCCCGCGGCTCTGCTGACCCGACTTCGGTGCTCCGGCTTGAGCATGGGCGCGCATTTCGTCCCCGGGCCCAGGACGTAAGGATCGAAGCCGCCCAAGAGTCGGACCTCGTTGCTGGGCTCGATGGCGGCGATCTCATCTACATGCTCCGCGAGTAGAGAGGCCGCAGTGCCCTCGACATCAACCTCCACCAGCCGATCCCCCATGGCGGCGAACCAAGATCGGAGTGTGCCCTTCTTGGAAGCACCCCGGGTCAGCCACGCGTCGAAAACCGCGGGCGTCGCGGGGCCATAGGCGCCGAGATAGGAAGCGATCACCGAAGACGCGGCGACCTCAGGCTCCGGCGGCTCGGACCAGTCCGGCAATAGAGATGCGGGATTCGTGAATCTGACCTTCTTGCCTTCGTTCGCTCCGAAGCACAAGGCCCCTTGCCAAGAGAGCGGCTTGAGCACAGCCCCCCACCCAGACCGCAGCGCCTCTTCAAGGTGGGAGAATTCGCGACGGGCCGTGATCGAAGCCACCAGCTCATCCCGCGTCATCAGACGGCCGTGGAGGAGTTCGGCGACGAGATCCTTCAGCGCCGCCATTTCACTCGGGCTGGCGCCGAAGGCGCGCTGCCACGCGCCTTTTTCCCAGCTCCGGGCAGACGCCACCAGCGACAGGTACGCGGGCGCTCCGGCCGTCGGCATGGCGTGGAGCGTGCCGCGCATCACCCAGGTCTTCACCAGCGACTTGGCGGCCAGGCCGCCTTCGATTCCGCCGGGCCCTGGCTTCGCCTGCCTGACGCCGACCGCCAGCTCAGCCGACGAGGCGACCTGGGCCTGCACGCCGCACAGCCGACTGACGATTGGCCCGACGGCCTGGTCCGTTCTGGGCTCCAAAAACCCCCGGCGCACGCGCCACGCTAAGACCTGTTCCCACGTCAGCTTCACCATCACTGCGCCCTCCTAGAGCGGTCCCCTAAGCCACGGCTAGAAGCTCAACGGCACCGAGCCGAGCAGGTATTTCAAGTCCTCGTCCTTCCAGCGGATGCCGGCGCCGAAGACGACGCTCTCGAACTCGTCGGCGAGGAAGTCGTCGTAGCCGCCGATCACGTAGACATTCGGCGTCACCTGCCACCGCGCCATCAGGCGAAGGTGAGGGTCGAGATCGTCGGCGCGGTCAAAGTCGAAGGCCTCGAAGGTCAAGGTGAGGCGCTTATCGAAGAGCTGGTAGTCGATGCCGGCGCCGCCGGCGGACTCGATCAGGCCGGCCCGGAGCTGGAAATCACCCCAGAGGTAGCCGAGCTGGGCGGAAATCGTGAAGTCGTCTTCGACCTTCTGCTCGGTGATGACCGTCGTTTCCTGGCTTCCGTCGGGCTGGGTGGTGACGATCGTTCGCGTCTCCTCGCTGATGTCTCCCTGGGGCGTATCGACCAGGGCGACGCGGTAGAAGCGACGCGGATGGTTCTTGAGTCGAAGCTCGAAGGCGGCGCCGCCTTCGTCGAGGTCGATGTGGCTGGTGGCCTCGAGCCCGAGCTGGAGCTCGAGCTGCTGCACCCGCCCGATCGTTTCGTTGAGGGTGCCGACCCCCTGCTCGACGGCTTCCAGGGTGTCCACCAGACCGTCGTGGGCGGCGTCGTCGTAGACCAGCTTGCCGAGGGTCCCTTCGCCGCTGCGGATCTGGCTCGAGATGTGGTTCAGATTGTCGACCGAGGTGGCGATTTCTTCCGAAAGGCGCTCGATATTCTCCAGGCTCCCGGACAGCTCGTCCCGATTCTCGACCACCAGCGTGTCCACGTTGGAAAGCAGACTCCGCAGCTGCGACGTCACCTCCGGCAGCTCCCGGGCCAGCACTTCGCTGAAGGTCTGGAAGTTAGCGACGGTGGAGTCGACCTGGCTGCGGTTGGTGGAGACCAGGGCGCGGATATCGGAGCTGGTGGCCTCCAGGTTCTCGAGCAGCCGGCGGATCGTCTGGCCGAGGTCGCCACTGGCTGAAATGTCCCCCGTGACGTCGGTGAGCGCCTGGCCCAGCTTGTCGAAGCGGCCGAGGGCCTCGTCGAAACTGACCGGCGTCGTGCCCGAGAGCACCGCGCCGGGCGCCAGCGGCGCGGCCCCGACCCGACCCGGGATCAGCTCGACGTATTTATCGCCGAGGATGCCGGCGTTAGCGATGGCGGCCCGGCTGCCCTCCGTGAGCTCGAGCGGGGTCTCGAGCAGCAAAGTCACCCGCGCGCGCTGACCGTCGAGCGCCACGCCGTCGACCGTGCCGACGCGCACGCCCGCCACCCGCACCGGCGCTTTCTCGTTCAGGCCGGCGACGGAATCAAAGAGCACGTCAATCCGCTGCCCCTCCTCGCCGAAGAGTCGAAAATCTTCGATTTGGAAGACCAAATAGCCGATGACGGCGAGGCACAGGCTGACGAAAACGCCGACGCGCAGGGCTTGGGACATGTCGTTCCTCGGATCAGGGTGCTTCTGGGGGGCTAGGAAGTGGTGTTGTCAGGTCAACGGACCGTCGGCCCGGCCTTCAAGGAATTGACGAATTCTCGGATCTTCCAACTCTTGGAAAGCTTCCGGCTCTTCGATAGCCAAAATCGTGCCGCGATAAAGCATGGCGACGCGGTCGGCGATGCGGAAGGCGCTCTTGAGGTCGTGGGTGATGGTGACCGACGTCGTGCCAAGCCGCTCACCGAGGCCCATGATGACGCCGTCTATCACCGCCGTCATCACGGGATCGAGGCCGGTGGTGGGCTCGTCGAAGAGCAAAATCTTCGGCTCTTGGGCGATGGCCCGGGCAAAGCCGACCCGACGGCGCATGCCGCCGGAGAGCTCGGATGGCATCTTGCCCGCCACCCCGTCGAGACCGACGAGGGACAAACACTCGGCGACCCTCGCCTCGACGTCGCCGCGGCTGGGCTTGGGGCGGCGGCGGCGGAGCGGAAATGCGATGTTGTCGAAGACGCTCATCGAGTCAAAGAGCGCCCCTTCCTGGAACGCCATGCCGAAGCGGCGTCGAAATTCCACCAGCTCGCGGGCCGGCAGCGTCGCCAGATCGACGCCGTCAATCTCAACGCGGCCGGAGTCGGGGTGCAATAGGCCGACGATGTGCTTGAGCAGCACACTCTTGCCGCTGCCGGAGCCGCCGAGGATCACCAGCGACTCTCCGGCGCCGACCTCGAGGTCAAGCCCGCGCAGCACTTTGTGGCTGCCGAAAGACTTCTCGACCCCCACGATGCGGACCATGGGGCCCGACGCAGCAGTCGGAGCGGGCGACGGCGGCGATGACGCTCGGGAGCTCACTAGAACATCAGCTTGGTGAGGAAGAAGTTCGCGATCAGTACGGCGATCGACGCCGTCACCACCGCCGCCGTCGTCGCCCGGCCCACGCCTTCCGCGCCGCCGGTGGTGTAAAAGCCTTTGGCGCAGCCGATCACCGAGATCAAGAGCCCAAAAACAGCCGCCTTGATCAATCCAGAAGTCAGGTCCCCGAGCTCCATAAACTGGTAGGAGGTCTCGAGGTAGGTGACCGGGTTGGCCCCCATCACCACGACGGCCACGAGGTAGCCGCCCCAAATACCGACGGCGTCCGCCAGACCGACGAGCAGCGGCAGCATCAAAGTCGTTGCCCACACCCGCGGCACGATCAGGTAGTGCACCGGGTCGGTGGCCAAGACCTCGAGCGCGTCGATTTGCTCGGTGACTCGCATGGTGCCGATTTCAGCCCCCATCGCCGACCCGCAGCGGCCGGCGATCATCAAGGCGCCGAGCACCGCGGCCAGCTCGCGGACCATCGCTAGGCCCACGATCGAGCCGACGTAGCCTTCGGCGCCGAAGCGGACGAGCACCGTAAAGATCTGGAGCGCCATCACCATGCCGGTGAAGAGGGCCGTCAAGAGCACCACCGGCAGAGACTGCACGCCCACCCGCACCATCTGGCGCAGGAGCTCAGCGACATCGTAGGGGGGCCGCGGCGTCCAGGCCACGACCCTGGCGAAAATCAGGGAGATCCGGCCGATTTCGGAAAAGATGTCGTTGAGCGAGGACATGGACGCACGACGTGCCCGACGCTGGAGCACGACGGACCGCGACGTTGATTGTGTGCCCCAGTGTGCTTCCTGGCAAGCTCTTGCATTGGAGCTCGCCTGAGCCCACAAACAAAAAAACGCCCAAACACGAAAAAGAGGAGGGGCGACCTTGGATAGCCGAGCGGCGGTGCCACCCGCCCGGCCAGTCGGTCCCTCCTAAAATCGTAGGGGTCTCGGGTTAACTAGGGCTCTTTACGAATCGTCTCTGTGGATACGACTCCTTATTAAACAAAAAATCTGTCTTCCGCAGACCCATCGTCACTTCCGAAGGCGGGCCATCGGACTCCCGACGCGGCCCTCTGAAAGGAGAACTTTTTCGAACGATTGTTTGAAAACATTTCATCTACTGAAAAATCACTGATGGGCAAAGAGCCCGCGCAGCGCATCCGGCGTTGCGGCCCCCGCGTGACCCCAACCGCGGGCACGGGGGCCACACGGCTGCGTCGGCACGACCCCTTCAGCGTTCGCGGCGGGCGACCTGGAATCAGCTAAGCCGACGTCAGAGTCACCACCGATCCGCCAGGATCTAGCCTCCGAGTTGTTGAGCTTTCCGTTGTTGAAACCACTTCATAATATGCGTCCCCAATAGGTCCAGCAAGGGATTCCTGAGCCATTTGGCCTGTCCGAAGGCCCTGAAATCGTCACATCGAACGTATGAAATGAACCTTCGCGCTCCCGCCGCCCCGATTCGAGGGTCCGCTTGACCATGAATCGGGGTACCCCCTCGCAAAGAAGGAACATTTCCCATCGCCCTCGGAGCTTTACCAAAGGTGACACACCGCGACGACGGACGTTTTCGATACCCCTATTTGATCACTGATGTATTACACAGCGGATTAAGAATTTCAGCCCAAAACGTCAATTTAGGCCAGCCAAAGCGCAGTCTTATTTGGTCTTTTTGACTGGATGCGCGTCGACCACGCCGCAGAACGCCTAGGCCCCTTTGGCGAGTCTTTCCGCAAGCCCTTTTTGGGGGACTGATCGGACTCCCGCCCAGTCGATCCCCGCCGGAGTGACGGGCCCATAAGACCGGCGCCTCAACTGCCCGTGGTCAAAATCAGCCGGGCGCGAGGGGGCGATTTTTCAACGAATAGGCGGCGGATAAGGACCGCTCGCAGCGCAGACCACCTTCGCCATGGGCTGCTAAGCGACGGTCAGAGGACCGCGCCGGGCTGGCGCTGGTCGCCGCGCAGGCGGATCATCTGTAGCATCGCCTTGCGCTTGACCTCGCTGTGGGTCGACCGACTCTGCACGATGCGGTGCAGCTCGTGACGCCCGAGGCGGTGCAAGTGCTTGCCGGCGAAGAGCATCGGGCATTTGGGGTGGGTCAAGACGTCGACCACGAGGTCCTTCTTGCCGCCCAGATCCACGCGACGCATCGCTTCTTCGAGCATCTGACGATTCAGCTCCGGGAGACGCAGGAATCGGCTCAGATTGTCGGCGTGGATGTAATGCACCACCTCACGGGCAATGAGGTGATTCGAGTGGCAGGCGAAGAAAGTCAGGTAGC
>JBCDKB010000299.1:0-10761 GCA_038747035.1 Acidobacteriota bacterium
CCGAGCGCCGCCAGCGGCGCGGAGAATCGGCGGTCGAAGTCCGGAACCCCGAAGGCTGAGACAGCGGCCGCCGACTGACCTGATACGCGGACCAGCATCGGCCGACCGAGCCGTCCCCGGCGTTCATCTTTCGGAGGCCGGGGTCTCCTCGAGGGAGTCACTAGCCGTGGCGCGCGGGGGCGAAGACCATTGCCGAATGGAGCAAGTGGTGCACCCACGCTTCCTCCAGCACCCGCAGCCCGCAGGCGTTGGCGAAGCTCTGAAGCAGCTTGAAGAGAATGGAGTCGAAGTAGTCCTGGGCGTCGGGATCGAGGGCTCGGGGCAGAGCCCGCACCTTCGGCGCCGCGTACTCGGCCATTTCGACCACCGCTTTGTGGAGTCCCTCGGCGTCACCCTCCATCGGGTGGTCTTCGTAGCGCCAAGCCTGCTCCATCAAAGGCTGCCGTCGCTCGGGCGCCATCGACATAAGCTTCTGGTTGAACCGGTTGCGACTCCTGTCCGCAGGATCCACCTTGGGGTCCGTGCGCACCAGGCTGAACCGCAGGAGCCAGTCCCGGTGATAGGCCAGATACGACGCCCGGCGCTCGACATCCATATCGAGGCTCCACAAGGTCGCGGTGACGCCGGTGAACACCGTCACCAGCCGCTTGGCAGCAGCCTTCTTAGTGCCCGCGTCAAAGGAGCTGAAGTAGACCCCGCACGCCGCCGCGATGGCCCGCGTGAAGACGACGCAATACCGATCAGACCCGAACATGTCCTCATCGCCGAGGGACAAGCGGTGGCGCGTGTAGGTCGTGAAGAGCACCGAACGGTCCTCGCGCGGCTCCTTCTCGCGATCCTCGACATCGATCGGAGGAACCGCCGTTCGCACCGTATTTTTCTTGTCCTCGTCCTCCGGCGGCTCACCGAGCGCTGTGAAAAGCTCCGCGGCCGACTGTTCAATCTCGGCCTTGATGCTGTCGAGATTCAGCACCTCCTCGGGGTCGTGCAGGCGGATCTTCAGATGCTCGCCGCCCCGGCCGTAGCGCATGCACCACAGCCAAACCCGACCGGCCGCGCGTTCGGCCTCAAGGCCTCGCCACAAAGGGACCACGACCTCGCCAACCACCCGATCCAGATGGTCTGCACAGTAGATATTGGCCGTCAAACGCGGATCGGCCCCCCGAACCTCAGAACTCTCGGTCATGGAGAACTTTCCGGCGCGCAAGCACGCAAGAGAATGTGGTGGACGTAGGCCTCTTCGGCCGTCTTCAAGCCGATCTGGTTGGAAACGCCGTGGAGAATCTTGAAGAGTGGTTCGAAATAGGGAGTGTCGGAGAAGGTCGCGATCTCCCCCGCCGCCGCCGTCGCCGCGTCCCGGATGCAGCGCCGAAACTCGTCGCCCAGTCCGCCCCGCCAAAGCCCCGCCGGGGCGGCTTCGCCGGCCACCGCGGGCTCCGGCTCCATCCGGCTTCGGGCGACCTTCCGGAGTCCGGCTCCGCCGTCGGCCATCTTGTCCAGGCGCCGGTCGAAAACTCGGGCGCTCTCTTCGATCTTGGCCGCGGCTTCAGCCTCCGGGACCGACGTCCGCAGGAGCGTATTGCGATGGAAGCGCAGGTAGCCTTCGCGCTCAGCCCCTTTGAATCCCACCTCGGCGAGGCCGTCGCCGACCATCTTGAGCAAGAAACCGAATCGTCGGCCGTGCCTCCAAGACCCCTCCAGCTCGGGATCGAGGCCATCGACGAGGGCCCAGGATCCGAAGCCGAGGGCGCGGGTTAGGGAGGCGCAGTAGTCGTCGCTCTGGAAAAGGACCGGATCGGAGAGGCTGACGTGACTTCGGCGATAGCGGGTCCACAGCACGCCCCGCGGGCGACGCTCCCCTTCCGCGAGCTCCGCGTCTTCGACATCGATCGGCACCGACGAAACGACGGGTCGTCCGTCCCCCGGCTCCGCGGGAAGCGCCTCAAACGCCTTTGCGGCGTGCATCTCCAGCGCTTCGCGAAAATCCTCGCCTTCGGCTTCCGTGCCGTGGAAGCGAATCTTCCAGTGATCTCCCCCGAGGCCGTAGCGCATGAGCCACAGATAGGGCCCGGAGTTCGGATCGGCGCTGACCGCCCGCATGGCGGGCTGAATCGCCCGCGCCGCCAAGACGTCGAGATGACCGTCGGCAAAAAGACTCGCCGTCACTACGGGGTCAGGCCATCGATTCATGGCTGCTCCGTCGACGGACCGGAAATCGGTCGGGATGTGGCATCTGCCTTTCAGGTCATTGAGGGCGGGATCAGATCAATCGCCGAGATGCTAGCAACGGGCAAATTGATAATCAAGAAAGCCCAGACTGAACGGGCGATTGGAGCTCGTCAGACTGACGATAGGTCGACATGTCCAGGAGGCACGGGAGTTCCCCAGGGTCCGCGAGCGCCCAGAATGCGGCCGCAATGCCGACAGGCCCCTTGAAGAGCGAGCTCGCCCGGTCTTCGGGGAAACCAAAGCCACCGCGTCTCTGGTAGTAGCGCAGCGCGTCATAGCTCAACCGGTCGGCGCGCACCGCCGCGGAATCTGCCAAATCTCTGAGCTCCCCATCAACCCGGGACCTACTTTGCCCGAGCCGGCGAGAGACTTCGTCAAGAGCCCAGGCCCTGCCGAGGTTTCCACAGCACAGGTTGTCGAGGGAAGAAAGTGGGCCGCCGAGGGCGGCCTTCAGCGCCCGTTTGAGTCGCTCGGTACGCACCGGGGAGCCGCCGCATCGCCAGGCCTCGAAGCGAGCCAAAACAATGCCGGGCGCCCCGTAGCACCAGGCGTGGTGAGGACCGGAACCGCCGTCGGCGGCGTGCAGTCGCCAGGTCTGCGAGTCGGCGTCAAAAAGCTCGTCCTCAAACGCCGAGGCGTCGTCGACCGCGGCGTCAAGTCGCGCCGGGACATCTCCGCCCGCATTCGATTCCGAATCCCGGAGGCGGAGCCTTCGGGCCAAGCGTGAAAATGCGCAAGAGACTCCGGCCGCGCCGTGGGCAAGTCCGGTCAACACGGCGCCCATCGGGTTCGCCCAAGCCCTCGGTTCAGCCGCTGAGCGGCCTTCCAGCAGCTCGGAGGCCGCCGCCACCGCGAGGCGGAGGGCGAGGTCGGCGGCCTCGGCCATTCCGTGACGTCGGGCCTCGGCCTCAAAGGCCAACAGGGCCAGTATCCAACCGGCGGCTCCTTCGAGCAGATCGAACCCCTCTCCGCCGCCGACGTGTTCGAATTCCCGAGCGGAAAGCAGGTCAGCCACCGCCGACAGGAGATCGGGCGCCTCGAGGGAGCGGGCCGCGAGCGATGCGCCGTAAATCAAGGAGCCGTAGCCGATGAGCCCGCCCTTGCCGGGACGGCGGTCCTCAGCAGACGTCCCGGAACCGCTTTCCCTCGGGCCCTTGCGGCCGGAGAGAACGGCAAAGCAGGCCTCCAACTCGCGTTCGAAGTCCACCAAGGCTCCGGCCCGACCCTCGTCGCCGAGTCCCAGTCCGGCCCTTAGAGAGATGCCCAAGGCCGCCCCGAGGCGTCCGCGGTAAAGGTTGAGCGGCGGCAACTCCTCTGCTTCAGTCGGCACCTGCTTCCAAGCGATTCCTGCCGCTTTGCGCAAAAGGGGCGCGGAGCATTTACGCTCCGCGCCCTCCTGAGCCTGGCTGCCTTGACGGCCGGAAAGTCGATTCACGAAACGTCGAGGGTGAAGGAGCCCTTGAAGCTCTTGCCGGAATTCTCGACTTTGATCGTCAAAGCGCCGGCGTCGGCTGACGGAATGAGGGACACCTTCACCGGCGAGATGTCGACGCCGCGTTCGGCGAGGTAGGCGTTCACGCCCTTCTGCATGATCTCTTGGCGCACTTCTCGATCGGCAATGACCTGTTGGAAGAGGGCCATAAAACGGGGGTCTTTCAGAATATCCATGGGCGAGCTCCTAGCGTCGGCTGATGCAGCGCCTAGGTAAGACTGCAGATTTGGCGTTCGGGAAGTGGCGAAAGGCGTCTGTGGCCATGAACAAAGCTGGCTTGATTTTGTCTCGGAAACCCCTTTGGGCGAAAGCACCGCCGTGCCGACCGGTCGCATTCTTCAGCCATATAGTTCAGACACCGAAGGACGATCTTGGGCCCGAACGAGCCGTCGGCCCCGACCGCAAGACCGACTCAGAAGCATGGACCAAATACGACGAGCCTGGGGCAAGGACGACATTTGTACTGGCCAGAGCAGCTTCCGAAGTGACGCTCGAAATATACCATCCGCCTGATCGCTGAGTCCATGGATGTTGCCCAGACAGAAGTCTTTGCAATTTGCTTGTCATCAGCGGGGCAACCCGCGCCATTTCTAGCCAAACACGTCGGCAGAAGTCTCTGCATGAGAACGCTTTAGCTCATTATATGGAGATGAATGGGACAGTCCTTCTGGGACGGAGTCAGCACGGCGGGCTACACCGCCTCTATTTCTCTTGATAGAGTCAGGAATATGCCAAAAGAATGTTTTGACTGTCCGCCCTCTCCGGGGCTGGCGGTGGCTCAATGACGCCGGTTCAACTGCCCAACGGCCTCGTTCTCAAACGGCTAGTCGGTGACGAGGCTCTGGCATTTGATGGCATGACCTTCCCCGCTCGAAAACATCTGCTCAGTCTCAAGCCAGGGACTCGAATGAGGAACACGCCGTCGATCCTCGCCCAGCCCTGGGCGTGGGGCGCATTCGACGAGTCCGGAACCCCGGCCGGCTTGGCCCTGCTCTTCCAGCACCACGACCGCAATACGCTCGCCGAACTGCTTTCACTTTTCGTCGCGCCCAGACACCGCCGCCGAGGAGTGGGCACCGCCATGCTCGCGGCCCTGGAGGCGCTCGTGCAGAACGAGGGGGCTTCGGGCCTCCGGACCACCTACACCACGGGCAAGAGCTACCAGCCGGTGGTCGAAAAAATGATGCAACGCTGCTCATGGCGCGAGCCGTTTGACCGGATCCACATCTTCAAGATCAAGCTCGAAGATTTGGTGGGCCTGACCCGCCGCTTGCGACGGCCCCGAAAGGGGTTCGAGGTCGGCCTGTGGCACGACGTCTCCGAGGCAGAGCGGGAGGCGCTTCGGCGTCAGCCGTGGGCGCCCAAATCCCTCGTCCCCGACGTCTCTGGGCAGGAATACGACCCCCGAGTATCCATGGTGCTTCGGTATCACGGCGAGATCGTCGGCTGGGCCATCATGGTCAACAAAACAGTGGAACTCGGCAAAGTCGAAGCGACCTTCGTGCGCCCGGACCTTCAGCGGACGGGCGCGCTCATTCCGATGCTCGGCCGATCTGCGGAAATCGGCTGGGACCTCGGATACCGGGAAGCGCTCTTTACCGGTGTCTTTGATCATCCGAAATTGACCAAATTCGCGTATCGCCGAATCGCGCCCTTCTGCTATTCGGTTAGCAAATCCCTCGGTGCCGAGCGCCATTTCGCGGACGGCACCCCTTAAGGACAAAGCATGGCGGAATTCTTTGGCGGTCCCCGTGCGCCTTCGCGTCACGGTTATTCGATCGCCGGCTGGCGAGCCCCCTCCCCCCTCACGCTCTTCTCGACAGTCTTGCTCTTACTGCTCTTCGCACCGGCTCCGCAGGTTTCGGCCTCTGCCCAGGCTACGGAGGGGGCGACCGGAGCTTCGGCCGACAAGCCTGCGGCGCAAGGCACCTTGAGCCTGCTCGACGCCTTGCAGCTGATGCTCAAGAAAGACCCGAACGTGGCGTTGGCGAGGGCCAGCGTCGAGACTGCACTCGGGTCGCTCGAGGTCCAGCAGGCCGGCTTCGACCCGCTGCTGACCGCCTCGGTCGGTGGGCAGGATTCCGAGGACCCCACCTCCGAGACGGAGGTCCTCTCCGTCGAGGCGCAGTCCTTGAGCGCCGGGGCCAGCCAGCTTTTCCGCACCGGCCTCTCGGTGTCGGGCAGCCTCGACGTGACGCGGACCGAAACCTCACCCGGCGCCTCCAACGTCGGCACGATCTCCTTCACTATTCGCCAGCCGCTCGCGCGGGGGCGAGGCCGCGACGTGACCGGGGCCGATGAGCGGTCCGCGGAACTGTCGCTCGAAGCGAGCCGGCTCGACCTCCAGCACCGCATCGCGGAGCGCGTTTTGACCGTAGCGACCCAGTATTGGTCCTTGGTCTCCGCCGTCGCCGACCTGGAGATCCTGCGGGAAAACGAAAGTCGCTCACGGCGCTCGTTCGAGAACTACCGACGGCTGGTGGAAGCGGACCAGGTACCCGCCGCCGATTTGGTGCAGCTCGAAGCCGATGTCATGTCCAGGGAGGTCGCCCGCTTGTCGGCGGAACAGACCGTCTTTGAAAGACGCCAGGACCTCGGCTTTGCCATCGGGCTCGATGCCGCGGCGTCGAGTGCCCTCGGCCTGCCTTCCGACGCCTTCCCGACGGCCGGCGGCACGACCGACGTCGACCCCACCGCCCCCCAGTTGCTCGATGCGGCGCTGCGGGACCGGGCGGATATGCAGGCGCTCGACCTGCGCCAACAAAGCGCCGAGGTTCTGCTGGCCGCCGCGGAGAACGCCCTGCTTCCGCGACTGGATCTAGTCCTAACCCCTTCCTACACGGGTTTCAGTGCCGACGATGACATCAGCGGCGTATTCAACTCGCTCACCGACAATATTCCGAGCCTGTCGACGACTTTCGGGCTTTCGATGTCGTGGCCACTGCGTAACCGGGCCGCCAAAGGCCTCTTGCGCCAGTCGGAGGCCAGCATCCGAACTCGCGAGCTGCAGGTGACGCTGCTCGAAAACTCGATTACCAATGAGGTCGCCATCGCCGCCGACGCGGTGCGTTCGAGTGCTGAGCAGCTCGACTTCGCTATCCGCGCCGTGGGCCTCTTTGAGCGAGCCCTCGATAACGAGCAGAAGAAGCTGCGGGCTTCCAGATCGACCCTCCTCGACACGATCACGCAGCGCGATCGCCTGACGTCGGCCCAGCAGCGGCAGAATTCTGCCGAGTTCGCCCTCGCGCTCGCCTTGATCCGTTTGCGTTTCCAGACCGGCACTCTTTTCGAGATGAATGGCGACGACATCGTCCTCGAATTCGACCGTTTGACCACGGCCCCCGACGCGGCCCTGACCGGCGCCCCCTCCGGGCGCTAGGAGAAGACATGTCGTCCAAGCTCTTTCGCAAAGTCGCGCTCGAGCGCATGGCCTCCCCTGAGCAGCTCGACCACCTGATCCAGGTGACCCGCCCCCAGGGCTGGCTGGCCCTCTTCGCGGTGATCTTTCTGCTCGGCGCCGCCGGCTTCTGGAGCGTCAAAGGCTCGATCCCCACCGAGGCTTTAGGTAAAGGCATCCTCATCCGTCAAAGCGGCGTCTTCGACGTGGTCTCGACCGGCGGCGGGCAGATCGATCAGGTGCTCGTGTCGGTGGGCGACCAGATCGAGCGCGGCCAGCTCATCGCCACGATCCGCCAGGAAGGTCTCGCCCGCCAGTTCTCCGACGCCCGCACGCGCCGAGAAGCGCTCAAGAAGGAGCTCGAGGACCTGCTCAAGTACGGCGAGGAGCAGCTGCGGCTGTCGAGCCTCGGCCTCGACCAGGAGCGCGAAGCGCTCATTCGCCAAATCCAATCCTCGGAGCAAGAGATCGCCCTCGCCGAGGAGCGCGTGCAGGTTGAAGAGGATCTGCTCGCCGACGGCCTGGTCACCAAGCAAACCCTTCTGACGTCCCAGCAACGTCTCAATGACGCCCGCTCCCGCCTCGACAATCTGAAGCTCCAAAAGAGCGGACTCGAGCTCAAGAAACTAGAGACCGAACAGTCGATCGATCGCCAGGTCAACCTGCGCGAGCGGGAGCTGCAAGAGATCGACCTCCAGCTTAAAGAGCTCGAGGCCTCCCTCGACGAGAATATCCGCGTCACCTCGCCCTACTCCGGCACGGTCTTCGAACTGATGGCCGACCGCGGCGACATGGTCGGCCCGGGCGTGCCGATCCTGAATATGGAGCTGCGGTCCGAGGAACTCGTGGCGGTGCTTTTCGTCCCGGCGGAATTCGGCAAACAGGCCCAGGAAGGCATGCAGGTCCGCGTCTCCCCGACCAACGTCAAGCAGGAAGAGTACGGCTACATGCTCGGGACGGTCTCCTGGGTCGCGGAGTTCCCTTCGACCTCCCGCGGCATGACGCGACTGCTCGGCAATTCAGAGTTAGTGAGCGCGATGATGGAGAAAGGACCGCCGGTCCAGATCGACGTCACCCTCAACGAGAACCCCGAAACGCCCACCGGCTACGCCTGGTCGTCATCGACGGGACCGGATGTCCCGATTACGAGCGGTACGGTGATCGAGGGCAGTGTGGTCATCCGCCAGGTGCCTCCGCTCCAGCTCCTGATTCCGACGATCAAAGAGACCCTGGGGGTCTGAAGCCGTGCTCGCGAAGCTCAAATTCGTCTACGAGAATCGGGAGAGATTCATCCCGATCATCAAGGACTATGTCTTCGGCCCGCCCAAGAAGCGCCAGTCGGCCCCGACGATCCTGCAAATGGAGGCCGTCGAATGCGGCGCCGCCGCGCTGGCTATTGTGATGGCGCACCACGGGCGCTGGATCCCCCTCGAGCAGCTGCGGGTGGACTGCGGCGTCTCCCGCGACGGATCGAAAGCGAGCAACGTCCTCAAGGCCGCGCGCGCCCACGGCTTGAAGGCCAACGGCTACAAACGGAAGCCGGAACAGCTCCGCGAGATGGTCATGCCGGCGATTCTGCACTGGAATTTCAACCACTTCCTGGTGCTCGAAGGATTCGGCTCGCGCGGCCGCGTCTACCTCAATGACCCCGCCTCGGGTCCGCGGCAGGTGACCTATCAGGAGCTCTTCGGCTCCTTCACGGGCGTGGTGCTCACGTTCAAGAAAGATCCGGAGAAATGGGAGCCCTTCGGCTCCAAGCCCAGCCTGCTGCCGGCCCTGAAACGACGCCTAGCCGGGTCGAGTATCGGCATGCTCTTCGTGGTGCTGATCAGCTTCTGCCTGGTCGCGCCGGGCCTGGTCACGCCGATCTTCCCCAAGGTCTTTATCGACAGCATCCTCCTTGACCTCCGCTACGAGTGGATCCAGCCCCTGCTGCTGGCGATGGGCTTAACCGCCATCGGCCTCACCGGGCTGACGTGGATGCAGCAATCCGCGCTGCTTCGCCTCGAGAACAAGATTGCGCTCGCCGGATCGGCCCGCTTCTTCTGGCACGTGCTTCGCCTGCCGATCGCGTTCTTCACCCAACGCTTCTCCGGCGATATCGCCAGCCGCGTCGCGATCAACGATCGCGTGGCGCAGCTCCTCTCCCGGGACTTGGCGACCCACAGCTTGAACGCCGTCATGATCGCTTTCTTCGCGACCGTGATGTTCACCTACGACGTCTTCCTGACCCTGCTCTGCATCCTGTTCTCCTCCGCCAACGCCCTCGCCTTGAGGTTCGTCTCGCGGAAGCGGATCGACGGCAATATGCGCATGCAGCAGGACGTCGCGAAGATGGCCGGCACGGCGGCCAACGGCCTTCGAATGATCGAAACCCTCAAAGCGAGCGGCGCCGAGAGCGACTTCTTCTCGCGCTGGTCGGGCTACCAAGCGAAGGTGGTCAACGGTCGGCAGGAGCTCGAGCGCTACTCCCAGGTGCTGACCGCGGTGCCGCCGCTGCTATCCCAGCTCCAGACGGCTTTGATTCTCGGCCTCGGCAGTCTCAAGGTCATCAACGGCGGCATGACGATCGGCGGCCTGCTCGCCTTCCAGGTCTTGTCGAGCCGGTTCAGCGCTCCGATCAACGAGCTGGTGAACCTGGGCGGCAAGCTCCAGGCGATGCAGGCCGACATGAACCGCCTCGATGACGTGCTGAGGTACGAAGCTGACGAGGGCATCGTCCCTGAAGCCGAAGCGCCGCCAGAAGACATTCCGGTCAAGCTCAACGGCCGGCTCGAGCTCAAGGACATCACCTTCGGCTACAGCCGGATGTCGCCGCCGCTGATCAAGGGCTTCAGCCTGACCCTCGAGCCCGGCCAGCGAATCGCCCTCGTCGGCGGCTCCGGGAGCGGCAAATCGACCGTCGCCCGCTTGATCAGCGGCCTGCACAAACCCTGGACCGGCGAGATCCTTTTTGACGGCCAGGAGCGGGACGCCATTCCGCGTAGCGTCCTGAATAACTCGCTGGCCATCGTCGACCAGAGCATCATGATGTTCGAGGGCACCATCCGCGAGAACATCACCATCTGGGACGAAACCAAGCCGATGAAAGAAATCATCGCCGCCTCGCGAGATGCGTCGATCCACGAAGAGATCGCGAGCCGCCCACTCGGCTACGAAGCGACCGTCAAAGAGCGCGGCGCCAACTTTAGCGGCGGCCAGCGGCAGCGCCTTGAAATCGCGCGGGCCCTGGTCAGCAACCCGACGGTCATGATCCTCGACGAAGCGACCAGCGCGCTCGATCCGACGACGGAGGCTGAGATTGACCACAACCTCAGGCGCCGCGGCTGCACCTGCCTGATCGTCGCCCATCGCCTCTCCACCGTCCGCGACGCCGATGAAATCATCGTGCTCGACAAGGGCGAGGTGGTGCAGCGCGGTACCCATGAAGAGATGATTGCCGAGGAAGGTCCTTACGCCAACCTCGTCAGTGATCACTGATGTCGATCACGGAGAGCGGCCCCCGCCCATGAGTCAAGAAAGCCTCAGAAACCGGTTACTCGGCCTCGGCGAGATCGTCGAAGTCGGAGGCAACAAGCCCATCCTCCTCGACGACCCCGAGACGATCTGGCTGATCGAAAAGGGCCAAGTCGAGCTCTTCGCG
>JBCDKB010000300.1:0-10757 GCA_038747035.1 Acidobacteriota bacterium
AGCAACCGCGGGTCAGACTCGGCGAGGTCGAGTATCGTTCGACGATGCGCGACCTCCCTTCGCTCCACCTCCTCGGCGAGACCCGTCGCCGTCTCCGCGGCCTCGTCCGCGATCCGAACTTCACCGTCACGGCGGTGCTGATCTTGGCCCTCGGCGCCGGCGCCCAGACGTCCATGGTGACGGCGGTGCGGGGCCTCTTGCTGGAGCCGCTGCCCTACGCCGAGCCCGAGCAGCTGGTGTCGATCTACGAGCAGCGCCGTGCCGGCGACCGGGCGCGGCGGGGCGTCGCCCTCGATACGCTGCCGACCTGGCGCCAAGTCCACGGAATCGAGGATCTGGCGGGCTATCGACTGCGCAGCTTCGGCGTGCAATCCGAAGGCGCTGACGGTCGACGCTCAGCCGTGGAGGTCGCGCCGGTGGGCCTCGTCACCGCAGGCCTTTTCCGCACCCTCGGTGTCGGACCCGAGCTCGGCCGGGCCTTCGGCGACGAGGAAGAGCGCGCCGGCCTGCCGGTCGCGGTGATCAGCGACGGATTGTGGCGCCGGGCCTTCGACCGAGACCCCGACGTGCTCTCGCGGACAATCCTGCTCAACGACGAAGCCCACCGCGTCATCGGCGTCTTGCCCGAAGACTTCCGATTCGCCATCAAAGGCCAGGTGCCCGAGGCTTATATCCCGATCTCCCACGCCCTCTACGGCGGCAGCCGCTCGAAGCGGGCGCTGGAGGTCGTCGGACGGCTCCGCGCCGGCGTCGATCTCGAGCGGCTGCGGACCGAGCTGGACGCCCTCGGCGAGCGCCTGGCGTCGGATTGGCCCGAGACCCACCGCGAGATGGGCATCGGCGTCCAAACGCTCGATGAATCCCTGCGCGGCGCCAACCGGCGGCCCCTGGCGTGGCTGCTCGGCGGCGCGACGCTCTTGCTGCTCATCGCCTGCGCCAACGTGGCGGGCTTGATGCTGGCCCGCTCCTTAAGGCGCCGTCGCCAGCGGGCGATCCGCGCCGCCCTCGGCGCCGACGGGCTGCGCCTGGCCGTGCCGACCCTGGTGGAAGGGGCCTTGGTGGGCGTCGCCGGCGGCGCCGCCGGCTTGTGGGTCGCCGCCCTGGCGCTTGACGCCCTGCCGCTGGCGCTGCCGGCGCTCGGCGGCGCCTCGCCGGTGGCGGGATTTGACCTCGCGTCCCTGCGCCTCGATCCGCCGTCGGCGCTGCTGGCCCTGGTCGTCGCCCTGGGCTGCGGCGCGCTCTTCGGCGCCTGGCCGGCCTGGCGCTTGCGCCGCCGCCCGCCGTGCCGCGACTTGGGGACGTCGCGCAGCCCACAAGCTGCGATGGGTCGTGGTCTCGGCGCCACCGTGGTTCTCCAAGTCGCCTTCGGTACGCTGCTGCTGCTGGCGACGGGGCTGCTCGGACGGAGTTTCGTCGGCCTGCTAAATGCGCCGCCGGGCTTCGACGCCGCCGGCGTCACCAGCTTCGGTCTCGGCCTGCCGGAGGCGCGCTAC
Source organism: Acidobacteriota bacterium (assembly GCA_038747035.1). Classification (GTDB taxonomy): domain Bacteria; phylum Acidobacteriota; class Thermoanaerobaculia; order Multivoradales; family J023; genus JAUIJL01. The sequence continues at coordinate 1,494 of JBCDKB010000300.1, forward strand.
GACACCGATCCGGCGATCATCGACTTCCACCGCGACCTGCACCGCGAGCTCGCGGACCTCCTCGGCGTCGAGGCGGTGGGCGCCGCCGCCCGCCGGCCGCTCGGGGACGGGTTCCGGACCGGCTTCGTGCGCGAGGCCGACGGGACGGCGGCGGACCGCCAGACGGCGGCGATCAACGTGGTGAGCGCGGGCTATTTCGAAGCGCTGCGCATCCCGCTGCTCGCCGGCCGAGTTCCGTCCTGGAACGCCGACGTCGACGGTCCCCGCGTGCTGGTGGTCAACGACGCTTTCCGTCGCGCCCACCTAGGCGCCCACCTAGGCGCCCGCCAAGGCGGCGTCGACGACGCGAAGGTGACCGGAGCTCTCGGCGAGCGCCTGCGCCTCACGTGGTGGAGTGAAACCACGGCCCGCGGCACGTCGTGGGAGATCGTCGGCGTGGTCGGCGACGTTCACCAGCGGGGTCTGGACCAAGCGCCGGTGCCGGAGATCTACCTGCCGATGGGCCAATTTCCGACCGAGGGGGCCACCTACCTGCTGCGCGGTGACTCCGGCCGGGTCGTGTCGACCGCCGAGCTCTCCGGCGTCGTGCACGGGCTCGACCCGGACCTGCAAAAAGTGAGCGCCGGCGAGGCCCGAGGCTGGGCGCTCGAGAGCTTGGCGGACCGCCAGCTAGCCCTGGCCGTGCTGGCGATCTTCGGCCTCGCGGCGCTCTTCACCACCGCGATCGGCGTCTACGCCCAGGTCGCCACGGACGTCGCGGCCCGCCGCGGTGAGCTCGCCGTGCGCCGCGCTCTGGGCGCCCGCCTCGGCCAGGTCTCGGCCACGGTCGTCCGACGGAGCCTCGTGCTGGTGAGCCTCGGATTCGCCCTCGGCGCCCTCGCCTTCCTCGCCTTCGCCCCGGGCCTCGAACACCTGCTCTTCGGCGTTACGACCGTGGACCCGGTGACTTTCGTCGGCATCTGGGGGCTGCTCGCGACGTGTGCCCTCACCGCCGGCGCCGGCCCGGCGCTCCGGGCGGCGGGCCGGTCCGTGGTCGACGATCTAAGGGGCTAGCGCGCGGAATCCTCTCCGATGAGCGCTGGCTAGAAGTTCTCAGCTTGGCAGCCCGCGGCGCTCGCCGCGGGGAAGGTGCCGACGTCGCCAGCCGGTTGCCGATTTGGCGTCCGCCGGCCGCGGATGCCGTCAATCGGCTCGATTTCAGAGCGACGCTTGGACCTAGTCTTCGTCCTTCACCTTCGACTCGGGGCGCTCGAGGGACTCGAGGAGATAGCGGTGGCCGTTGTCGAGCTCCACCGCCACCGGCATGTCGAGGTCCGAGAGCAGCCAGTAGCGTCCGGAGCGCTCGCCGTGCTCGAGGCGTAGCGCCACGCCGTCAAGCGCGCCGGCGGCGGTTTCCACCAGGGACTCCTCGAGCCAGTCGACGGCGGCCGGCTCCATGCGACCCGGGGCCCCTTCGGCGACCGACGCCAGGGCGTAGGTCCTAAGGTCCCGGCGCTCCGCCGGCCGGCCGGCCTGGCGCCAGGCGAGGCCGACGCCGGCGACGCCCGGCGGCAGCAGCACGGCGTCCGCCGGCCAGTCGACGCTTTGTCGCACGATGCCGGTGGCGTCGCCGCGGGTGGTCGAGGTGGCCTTGGCGCCGCGGCGCCAGAGGCGCGTGCGCGACAGCTCGCCGTCGGCCCGGCGCGTCACTTCGGCGAAGGCCGCCCGGCCGTCCCAGCGGAATCGGGCCCAGGTTTCGGTGCCGCCGCCGTCGCCGGAGCGGCGGGTGTAGAGGCGCTGGCCGCCGGTTTCGGTCGCAAAAAGGCGCCAGTGCTCTTCGCCGAGTCGCCGCTCGCCGTGGTAGATGCCGAGCACGCCGCTCGCGAGCAGCACGTCGCCGTCGTCGAAGTAGACGCCCGGCGGCAGCGGCCTGCCGGTGAGGACCGCGGCGAGGTCGGTTTCGACCACCGCCGACCGGGGCTCTTCGACGAAGCGCCCGACCTCCCGGTCGCCGTCGCGCACGATCACCGTCGGCACGTTGGTGACCTGCTCCCGGGCCACGAAGTCCAGGGGATCGGTGAAGCTGCGGTCAATCAGCACCAGCTCGACTTTCAGCTTTGGGTTATCGGCGGCTTCGAGGGTCTTCAGAAGACGGGGCACGCTGCGCCGCGAGTCGCCGCACCACGTGCCGAAGGCCACCGTCATCACCAGCTCGCGCCCTTCGTCGGCGAAAGCTTCGACCGCTTTGGCGTCCGGCTCATAGGCGTCGTACAGGTCCTTCCACACCGGCGCCCGGCGCCACAGCTCGTCGAGCTCAAGGGCGCCCGATCCCCCGTCATGCGGCGCGACCAAGAAGTGCCGGTCGCCGCTTCGAATCCACAGGCCGTCGGCGACGGCGTGGACGGCGCCCTCGTTCGAAGCTCCGTCGTTCGGGGCGCCGGCGTCGTCGTCACTGTCAAGGCTGCGCTTCGGCGGCATCGACCTCGCCGTTTGCGGGTCGTCGAAAGTCCACGCCGCCTTCGGCATGGATAGCAGTCGGAGCTCGTCCTCCGCCTCTTCGACGACCAGGGCGTCGGAGGAGTCCGGCAGGAAGAGGGCGAGGTGGGAGTCGCTGCCCCAGACCGTGATCTCCGGAGCGTGCTCCCCGTCCACGTAGACGTCCCGCGCTGTCGACCACCACTCGACCTTAGCCCGGTCGCACTCGCCGTTGGCTTCCGCGTAGGTGCAGGGCCCTAAGACGGAAGTGCCCGCAAGAGCCAGGATCGCCGCGCCGGCGGATGCGATCAGTCCCGAAATCAACTTGTCCAGTGGCCGTGCTCGCCGATACATACCGTCTCTCCTAGGATCCAAAAAATGAAGAAGTGGCGTCGAAGCTACTCCCCTATCGTCGCGATCCAGCCCCCGGCCCGCCGCCCTTTTACCCCGCGCTGACACCGTCCCCGGGCTTTTACGTCGACGTGACGGCGGAGGGCTTGAGAGCCCAACCGGCCCGGCGTCCTGGCCGTGGCACAATGGGGTTTAGGACTGAATCACACGACGGGGGGTTTCCATGAAGACAAGAAGAATCGCTTTGGTGATGGCCGGTGGCGTGTCCTTGGGCAGCTATGAGGCGGGGGTTTTGACCGAGCTGCTTTATGCGCTCGAGACCCTGAACGCGAGCGCCGGCGCGGGCGATCCGCGCTATGAGCTCGACGTGATGACCGGCGGTTCGGCCGGCGGTATGACGGGGGCGATCGTCGGGCGCATGATGTTCGAGATGCCGGCTCGTCGCGACGCGCTGTTCAACGCGTGGGTACGGGATATCGACATCGTGCCGCTTTTAAACGGCGGCGATATACCGAAGAACGCTTTGCTTTCCAAGCGCATCATCGGCGAGATCGCCGAGCGATCGTTGGTATCGGCGGCCCCCGCCGGGCCCGCGTCGCCGGCTTCGTATGCGCCGCAGACGCTGCGCCTGAGCCTGTCGATCAGCAATATGAACGGCGTGACCTATCGCATCCCCTACGCCAACGCGGCGGGGGGCGCCACGAGCTTCATGACGACCTTCTTCGCGGATATGGCGCGGTTCACCGTCGATCGGGATCGACCGCAGGACACGGACTGGCGCCAGGTCCGCGACGCCTGTATCTCGAGTGGAAACTTTCCGATCGCATTCCGCCCGCAGCGCATGGTGCGGGACCCCGACGACTATCCGGGGGCGCAGGAGGCCGAGGATCCGGCGTCGAGTCTCTTCGAACAAGGCATGACCTTCGTCGACGGCGGGCTCTTTAATAACGAGCCGCTGGGCGAAGCGATCCGCCGCGCCGCCGAGGCCGACCGCGACGGTGAAGACGTGGAGCGGCTCTTTATCCTCATCGATCCGTTCATCAACACCAGCAAGCACAACGCCGAGTTTTCCCCGGATGATGAGCTGATCAAGGTCGTCATGCGCCTGGTGACGATGATCCGCGGCGAGTCGACGGCGCGGGACTGGCTGCGCGCCGAGCGCATCAACGACCAGCTGCGCTGGCGTCGCGAGTTCGTCGAGGAGCTCAAGACTTTGGTCGCGGCCGTCCCCGACGCGGAGGCTCCGGGGATGGCGCGACACACCGCGGCGATGACGCGGGAGATCGTGGCCAGCCAGCGCGATCTCGAGGACCAAGAAGGTCCGCCGGATCTGCGAACGCGCCTGCCCCGGGACGAGAGCTTCACCGCCGCCCGCGCCCAGCTTTCCGGCGAGGACCGGCGGGACGTCTTCGATCGCCTGGTCTTCGCCCTCGACGAGGTGGCGGGGCTGTCGAGCAAATCGATGATCGAGCTCAAGGCCATCGACGCCGATGAAACCGAGCTCGCGGGCGAAACCCTCCAAGGCTTCGGCGGCTTCTTTGAGCGGGAGTGGCGGGAGCACGATTTCCGGGTCGGCCGGCGCAAGGCCCACGGCCTGCTGCCGGGCATCCTGGGCCGCGACTACGACCGTGAAAAAGATGCCGCCGGCCAGCTGGTCCGCGATTACGAGCTGCCGCCGGACTGGCGAGAATTCAAGCACAAGACCCTGGCCGACACGGGGCGTGGACCCCGCAAGCAAGTGCGAGACATCATGCTCGACCGCAGCGTCGACTTGCTGAAAGACGTCGGCATCAAGAACCCGGTGTACCGCTGGGGGGCCCGCATGGTGCTGAAGCGGGTTTTGAATGGAGTCTTAAGCCTCTAGCGTCGAGGACGCCGGTGCCGTTTCTATTCCGAAGCGGCCGGGAAGCGCTCTTGCATCTGGCGGCGCAGCTCGGCGGCGAGGGTCGGGTTGCGCAGCTGCTCGAGGGTCTCCGCGGCGCGGGCGTAGGCGTCGCGGGTGGGGTGGGCGGCGAGCAGCCGGTTGATCGTGGCGACGGCGTCGCCGTGCTTCTTTTGCAGGACCAGGAGCTGGGTCAAGCGGAGGTAGGCTTCGATCTGCGCCGGGTTCTGCTCGATGGCCTGGGCGAAACTGCGTTCGGCGTCGGCGTAGCGACCCTCGCCGGCCTCGACTTCGGCGCGCAGGGCGAACCAGCCGGCCGGGGCCTCGGGCAGGTCGGCGAGGCCCTCCCCCAGCGAAGCCGCCAGGGTTGAGGCCCCCGCGAGGTCTTTCTGTCGCAAGGCCACCCGCAGGGCGACGAGCTGGGCGGAGAGGTCGTGGGGGCGAATGGCGAGCACGGTCTCAAGGTGGGCGCGGGCGACCTCGACGCTATCCCCTCCCTCCTCGTCGCCGCCGGCGAGGGCGATCTCCGCGAGCAGCGTGCCCGCCTCCACCGGCTGGGCGGCGCGGGCGAGCAGGGCGTGATCGCGGGCATCGTCGAGCGCGCCGAGGGTCATGAGACCGCGGGCGAGGGCGAGCAGGGTCGCCTGGCCGCCGCCGCGGCGCAGCGCGTTCTTCCACGCCTCGGTCGCTTCCCGCGGCCGCCCGAGCTCTTCGAGCACGATACCGAGCTGCTCCCAGGCGCCGGGCATGTCGGGCGAGGTGCGCAGCAGCTCACGGAGAGCGTCCTCGGCCGCCGCGGGCTGGCCCTGGCTTTGGAGGCGGACGGCGTCACGCAGCGCTTCGAGGCTCGGCAGCTGGGATTTGGGATCCGGGCGCGGGCCGTCGCCGGCGTCGCCGGCGCTCAGGTAGCCGAGGGACGCGAGGCGGGCGGCGGCTTCCTCGTCGACCGCGGCGGGGGGCAAGAGCGGTTGTTCGAAGTCTGCGAGGCGCTCGCGCATCGCCGCCGCCCGGCGACGGTCGAGGGCGAGCCGGTCGTCGAGCTGGGCCGGGTCCCGAACCCAGTCGTAGAGCTCCGGGCGCGGGCCGTGGATATAGTGCCAGTCGCCGTCGACCAGCGCCGTCAGCTCGCTCCAACCGAGACTCAGGCGGGGGTAGAAGGTTTCGGCGTAGACCGGCCCCGTCGCGTCCTCGAAGAGACCGCGGGCGGAGGCCTCCGGGTCGGCCCCAGGAAGGCCGGCGAGGGCGCGGAGGGTCGGCGCCACCTGGGCCAGACCGACGTTGTGCGAGATCACTTCGCCGGCGCGCTCGCCGCCGGGTAGCTTGACGAAGAGCGGCACCTGCAGAACCGGGCGGTGGAGCAGGACGCCGTGCTCCGTCTCACCGTGCTCGCCGAGGGACTCACCGTGGTCGGAGAGGGCGATGATCACGCTCGGGTCGTAGTCGCCTCGCCGTCGCAGGTCCTCGAGCAGCTGGCCGACGGCGGCGTCGGCGGTGGCGATTTCATCGTCGTAGGCGTCGCGTCCGCGGCCCCGGAAGGCCTCGGGCGCTTCGTAGGGCGTGTGCGGCTCGTAGAGGTGCACGAAGAGAAAAAACGGCGTGTCCGAGTCACCGCCCTGCTCGAGCCAGTCCAGGGCCTCGGCCACCGTGTCTGCGCCGGCGCGCTGGACGACGCCGGCGAGCCGCTCTTCGGCTTCGAGTCGGTCGCCGTAGGTGTCGAAGCCGTCGCCGAGGCCGGTCTCCGCCCGCAGCACCCACGCCGAGACGAAGGCGCCGGTGCGGTAGCCGGCGTCGCGCAGCTGGCGGGGCAGGTACGGCGCCTCGGCGCTTAGGGCGTAGCCGGCGTTATCGCGCACGCCGTGCTCCGGCGGCAGCTGGCCGGTGAGCATCGACGCGTGGGACGGCAGCGTCAGCGGATAGTGGGCGAAAGCGCGGTCGAAGCGAACGGCGTCCCGGGCTAAGGCGTCGAGGGCGGGGGTGTCGACGCCGTCGTAGCCATAGGCGGGGAGGCGGTCGGAGCGCAGGGTGTCGATGGAGATCAGCACGATCGACGGCGCGCTCGAGTTGGCGGCTCGATCCTCGGAGGTCGTCGAGTCAGGGCCGCCACATCCGTGACTCGAGGCCAAGGCCGCCAGCATGAGGGCCGATAGCGCGAGCCTTGCTAAGCGCTTCGGCGATCTGGGGTGCTGGGGATGCGCGCGTCGATTCAGCAGCGCGGACCGGCGTTTCACGGAGCACCCGCCAAGCCGTCGAGCAGGGCGCGGGTGGCGGCGTCACTCGGATCGTCGGCGAGCAGGCCCTCGAGGTCGGTCCGGGCGTCGTCGCCGCGGCCGAGCGCGGCCCACACCCGGGCGCGCCGGCGCCGGGCTTCGCGGTCGCCGGGGTCGAGCTCGATCGCCCGCGAGAAGGCGCGGGCGGCGTCGTCGAGGCGGCCGAGGTTGGCGAGGGAGGTGGCGAGGTCGAAGTGAAGGCCGGCTCCGTCCGGGGCCAGCTGGGCCGCCCGCTGGAGGTGCGTTAAGGCTTCTGGATGGCGGCCCAGGCGGCCGAGGGCGGCGCCGAAATTGTGCAGCGCTTCGGCATTATCGGGCTCGAGCTGGACGGCGCGCTGGAAGTGGGCCGTGGCGTTCTGAATGTCGCCGGAGGTCATCGCCCGGGTCCCCTGGGCGATGTGGATATCGGCGTCTTGGAGCAGATTGCCGAGGCGGTCGAAGAGCGGATCCGGGGCCCTCGGCCGACGCTGGCCGGCTTGCTCCAGGTGTACCGTCGCTTCGTCGAGTCGACCCAGGTCGCGGAGCGCGAGGCCGAGGGCGTGGTGGACGGCGTCGGCGGCGGGGTCGACTTCAAGGGCGGCCTGGAGCAGCGGCAGGGCCTCGGCGGGCGTGCGTCGCTTGGTGAGGGCGAGGCCGTAGAGGGCGGGGGCGTTCCGGGGCTCGAGGGCCAAGACCCGGCCGTAGAGCGCCGCAGCGCGTTCCGGGTCGCCGGACTCCCAGGCCACGGCGCCGCGGCGCAGCAGGGCCGGGACGTCGTCGGCGCGCAATTCGAGGGCGGCGTCGAAGGCCGGGGCCGCCTGTTCGAGGTCGCCGTGGCGCTGCCACGCGACGCCTTCGAGGTAGATCCACTCGAAGGTCGCCGCGAGCGTTGAAGCGTGGCGCAGCGCCGTCGCCGCGGCGTCGTTGAAGGCGTAGACCAGGTAGAGCTTGCCGAGGTCGCCGTAGACCCTCGCGGCCTGGCCGGGTTCAGCGGCGGCTCCCCGTTCTTCGCGCCAGCGGTCGAATCGGTCGTGGCTCTCCTGGAGCCGGGCCTGAACATCGTCGTCGAGCTCCCCGAGGTGGGGGCGCGGGACCTCGACGAGCTCCACGGGCTGCGCGGGTTGCTCTGCCGTCGACGTCATCGACCGGTCGCCGCATCCGACGGCGAGGGCGATCAGCAGCGCTGCGGCCGAGAGAGCAGCGAGCCTCCTGCGGCCGTTCGATACCGGGCTTGGGTGGCCGAAGGAGCCTGGTTGCTGCCCGTTTACGGGGTCGGCGTGCCCGTGCCTTTGGCCAGCACGTGGTACTGATTCGCGTCGAGACTCGACCATTTTTCGACCCTACCATCGAGCCAGGTGACGGCGATATCTACGGTCCCGACCGCTCCGCCGGGCCCGCCGAGGCCGACCGTGACCCGCGGGTCGTGACTCGACGCGTAGCCGCCGCCGGTGTCGATGCGACGGCGCAGGGTCCGGTCGCCGTGGATGATGTCGACCCGCGCGCCGAGCACGTCGCGGCCGCCGAGGGCCGGGTCGATGACCCGCACGCCGACCCAGGGCCCCCGGGTGCGGTGCTCGAAGAGCTGCGCCGGGCCGCCGTTGTTGATCACCACCAGGTCGCGGTCGCCGTCGCCGTCGAAGTCGGCGGCGACGACGCCTCGGCCGACCTGGGGCGTCCCAGCCTCGAAGTCGCCGACGGCGTCGCTGAATCGGCCGCCGTCGTTGCGGTAGAGCTGGTCGGCTTGGCGCAACGGCAGGGGATCCCCCTGGCGAGCCAGGTCATTCTGGATGCGCACCGTGCCGTGGGCTGAATAGACGTCGAGGTCGCCGTCGCGGTCGAGGTCGAGGTGGGCGAGGCCAAAGCCCGTAAACGGCCGACTCGGGGCGCCGATCCCCGACTCGAGCGAGCCGTCGATGAAGCTGCCGACCGCCGGGCCACTGTTCTGGAAGTAAAGCGTGTGGGTCTCCGCGCGCAGATGGGCGATGAGCAGATCTTCGGTGAGGTTGTCGTCAAAATCGGCGGCGAGCACGCCCATGCTCGCTTCCTTCTGTCCTTCGCCGTTCACCGCCACGCCGGCGAGCATGCCCTGTTCTTCAAAGCGGAGGTCGGCGCCGTGGCCCCGGGGTGACCAGAGCCGGTTGAAGCCCTGGTCGTTGGCGACGTAAAGCTCCAGGCGGGCGTCCCCTTGGAGGTCGGCGGCGACCACGCCGAGGGTGGCGCCGGGCTCGGCGGTGAAACCCCAGTCGGCGGTCACGTTTTCGAAGCGGAGGCCGCCGTCGGCTCCGGCGCCCAGGTTGCGGAAGATGCGGTTCGACTGGGGCGGGTAGGCCG
>JBCDKB010000301.1:0-10754 GCA_038747035.1 Acidobacteriota bacterium
CTACGCCGGACAAGGCAAGTTGGAGTGCTCTGTTTGATCAAAAAGACCTGTTGGCGATCCGTACCCGGCTGACTTGAGAGGTCGCTGCCTCTCAGCGGGCGGAGGCAAGTCCGCGGCTTGTCCCTCCCGGCGAGGCGAAGCCAGCGCCCTCACGGGGCCGTGAGCAGCAGGCGTCAGGTGACGTCGCTGCGGGCCCTCCGCCGTAGGGGAGGGGCTTGTCCCCTCCCGCGCGAGCACGTCGGTGCTTCACCAGCCTGAGATTCTCTAGATCCGATGGGCTCCGGGCTTTTACAGTGCGCAATCGGATCCAAAGAGATTTGTAGTCGATCGGTACCCACCGGTCTTGCAGTGCGTCTCAGTGGGCCGATCCAGCTAACTTGGACGAGACTCCGGCGTTGGGCTGGGTTTGCCTTGGCCCGCATTGGCGCGACGCTGCCCATCTTGGTGAAGACGCTGTGGATCTTTCCGAAGCGTCTAGCAAGCCAGCCGATGCGGGCCTTGAGGCTGAGGAGATCGGGGAAATCCTCGGTAGCCTCAAACTCAAGATGAGGGGTTTTCAGTGGAAGACGCTTTGAATCCGCTCTCGCATCGCCGCTGATCGAGCTGAGGGGACGCGTCTCCGAGCCCGAGAGAGAGCGGCTGCTAGACTCGTTGCGCTTGTTAATCTCTTGATGGAGGACGCTGCCATGCGAGTTTGTGTAGATCCCGGACACGGCGGTACGGACCCCGGCGCCGTCGGAACCGATCCCTTCGAGCTGCTTGAGAAAGACGTGAATCTAGCGGTCGCGCTGATGCTCGAAGAGGAGCTGGAGGCGATGGGCCACGGTGTGATCATGACGCGTCGCCAGGACCGATCCCTAGGGCTGACGGCCCGAGCCCATTTTGCAAATCGTTTTGCAACGGATCTATTCGTCAGCGTGCACGCCAACGCCGGCGCGCCGTCGGCGGAGGGTATGGAGGTCTTCAACTTCCCGGGCTCAATCAAGGGCAGCGCCGCGGCGAAGCTGGTGCTGGACGAGATGGTCGGCGATTTCCCGGACCACAGGAACCGCGGGGTCAAAGAAGCGAATTTCACCGTGCTGCGGCGCACGATCATGCCGGCGATCTTGGTGGAGTTGGAATTCTTGACGAATCCGCAGCAGCTCGTTTTCCTGGCCGACGTCGGGAACCAGCGGGTGCTGGCGGCGGCGATCGCCCGCGGCGTCGACGGTTTTGTGCCGTAGGGCGGCGGGCCTTCGCCGGCATGGAACCGCCGCGGCCGCCGCTGCGTAATCACCCGCAGACCTGATGAAAATCAAGAGGCGAGGTGCTTTATGGTGAGACCTGCATGGATGAAGTCCGCGGTGCGTCTGGCGCTGCCCGCGGTGATGACGTTCGCCGCCGCGACGCTTGGAGTGCCGGCGGCGTGGGCTGAAGAGAAACCGGCCCTGCCCAAGGCGCCGCCGATCGAAGGATTCCAGCAGCTGCTGCCGCGCGGCGGGATCCCGGCGATCTTCGAGCCGGACTTCGTCCGCGCCGCCGACGCCGAGATGCCCGACAACGCTTGGGTTCTGGGCTTTGAACACGACGGCGAAGCCTACGCCTACGACCTCAATCTCCTGAATCGCCACGAGATCGTGAACCACGGCCCGGACGGAGCCGAGTTCGCGGCGGTGTGGTGACCGCTCGCGAATACGGCTGTCGTGTACAGCCGACGCGAAGGGGAGCAGGTCTTTTCGTTTGAGCCGAGCGGCGGTCTGCTGCACGCGAGCCTGGTGATGCAGGACCGGGAAACGGACTCGTATTGGTCGATCATCAGCGACGAAGCGATCTACGGCGACTCCCGGGGACTGCGCCTGCGCCAGCTGCCGGGGTCGGTGAAGCTGACCTTCGGCGAGTGGAAGGCCAAGCATCCCGAGACGTGGGTGCTGTCGGTCGACGGGGTGGAGCACGAAGCGAAGAATCCCTACGATCGCTATTTCGCCGCCGCGGAAGGATTCCGGGGCCTCGGCGCCAGCGATGGCCGGCTCGACGATAAGGCAGACGTCTTCGGCCTCCACCTCGACGGCAAGCCGTGGGCGGTCGCCCACTCGGCCTTCGCGGACGGCGGAGCGGTGGTCGAGATCGGCGGCCGATCGGCTTTCCTTTACCGGCTTGCCGACGACGCCCTCTATCGTTCGACGGTCGCCTTTTTTCTGGGGCCGGACGACGCGGTGGTGAAAGCCGGAGAGGGCTGGACCTTGCGACGCGCCGAGTCCACCACCGCCTTCGACGCGGAGAGCCGGACCTTCCCCGGCGTAGACCTCGAGAGGGCGTCGGGCTTCGACACGTTTTGGTACATCTGGAGCTTGACTAACGCCTCGACGGGCCTCGTGGGCGCGGGGCGCTAGGCTGGTCTTCCGGCGGGCGACCACGCAAAAACCCGGACGCGTCGGCGTCCGGGTTTTTACGCGACCGAAGCGAGATGACTAGCGCTTGCTCGCCAGCCAGGCGTGGAGGCGGTCGGCGCCCCAGGCGTTGATGCAGCTCTCCGGCGAGAGGCCGGCCCGCCGAGCGGTGAGCACGCCGTAGACCAGGAAGTCGAAGTGCAGGGCGCGGTGGGCGTCGGTGTCGATGGCGATTTTGCAGCCGGCCTTGAGCGCTTGGCGCAGGTGGCTATCCCGCAGGTCGAGGCGGTGCCAGTTGGCGTTCAGCTCGAGGGCGGTGTCGGTTTCGACGGCGGCTTCGATCAACGCGTCCATATCGGGCGATAGGCCCTCGCGCTTGTTGATGATGCGGCCGGTTGGATGACCGAGGATGTGGACCAACGGGTGGCGGATCGCCCGCAGCAAGCGTGTGGTCGCGAGCTGCGGCGACTGGTTCAAACCCACGTGCGGAGAAGCGACCACGATGTCGAGCTCGGCGAGCAGGTCGTCGTCGTAGTCGAGACTGCCGTCGACCAGGATGTCCACCTCGGAGCCGGCGAGGATGCGGATCCCGTCGACCTGGGCGTCGGCTTCGCGGATCGCTTCGATATGGCGACGCAGGCGGTCTTCGTCGAGGCCGTTGGCGATCACCGAGCTCTTCGAGTGGTCGGTGACGGCGATGGTGTGGAACCCGCGGCGCTTGGCCTCTTCGGCTAGCTCGACGATCGACTGCCGGCCGTCGCTGGCGGTGGTGTGGGCGTGGAGCTCGGCGCGGATGTCGTCGAGCTCCAGCAGGTGCGGCGCGCCGTTTGAGACCAGGTCGAACTCACCGCGGTCCTCCCGCAGCTCGGGCGCCACCCACGGCAGGCCGAGCTCGGCGTAGATCGCCTCCTCGGTGCCGGCCGCCAGCGGCTCGGCGCCTGCGTCCTGGGGGCGTTCGTCGGTGCCGGCGAAAAGGCCGTACTCATTCAAGCGTTTATCCTGGCGGATCGCCAGCTCCCGCAGGCGCACGTTGTGCTCCTTGGAGCCGGTGAAATACATCAGCGCGGCGCCGTAGACCGACTCGGGCACCAGGCGCAGGTCGGCCTGGATGGCGACGCCGTCACGCTCGAGGCGGACGCTGCATTTGGTGTCGCCACGGGCCAGGACCTGCGTCACCCAAGGGTGCTCGCAGAACGCTTCGCGTACGGCTTCATCGTCGGCACAGCTGACCAAGAAATCCAAGTCGCCGATGGTCTCGCGGCCGCGGCGCAGGCTGCCGGCGTATTCCGCGCGGCTCACCCCCGCCACGTCCCGCAGCTGACGCTGCAGCTCGAGGGCTAGGGGGCGGGCCTGGCCGATGGGGATGCGGTCGCCCGCCTTCTTGTTGAACTCGATGGCCTTGCGGATATTGGCGACGGTCTTTTTGCCCATCCGCGGCAGGCCGGCGAGCACGTCATCGGGGGTATTTTCGAGGTCGTCGAGGCTGGCGATGTTGAGCTCTTCGAACATGGCCTTGGCCGCCTTCGGGCCGACGCCGGGGATCTCGAGCACATCGAAGAGGGTGACCGGGACCTTGGTGAGCAGCTCCTTATGCTCGGTCATCTCGCCGGTTTCGATGTATTCCACGATCTTTTCCGCCATCCCTTTGCCGATGCCTTCGAGCTCGGTGAGGCGCTTGACGGCGGTGGCGAGGTCTTCTTCGACCAGGGCGCGGAGGTCCGGCGTCAGGTCGCCGACCACGCGGCCGGCGCGGGCATAGGCGTTGACGCGGAATCGATTGGCGCCGAGGATCTCAAGACCGGCCGCCATCTGCTCGAAGAGACGGGTGACTTCTCGGTTGCTGCCCATGGCTCAGCCCCGGAGGTTGGGGCGGTTCAGCGTGCGGTAGCCCCGGTTCCAGTAGACCAGCGGGTCTTGGTCGGCCCGCGGTGCCTGGCTGGCGACCACTTCGCCGACGTAGATCGTGTGGGTGCCGGCGGGGAGGCGGGAGTGGACCTTGCAGTCGAGCCAGGCGAGCGCGTCGCCGAGGATGGGGGAACCGGTCGGGCCGTCGCTCCAGTCGCCTTCGGCGAAGCGGTCGACGTCTTTGCTGAAGGCGAAGCGATTGGAGAGGGCCTCGTGGTCTTCGGCGAGGATATTGACGGCGAATACCGCGTCGTCGCCGTCGAGCAGCTCGTGCATCGTATGGCCGTGGTCGATACAGACCAGGATCAGCGGCGGCTCGGGCGAGACCGAAGTAAAGGCGGAGGCGGTCATGCCGTGGACACGGTCGGCGGTGCGGGTGGTCACGACGGTGACGCCGGCGGGAAACTGGCGCAGAGCGGTGCGGAAGTCTTCGGAAGAAATCGTCATGGCCCCACGATAGCCAACCGCCGGGCGGCACGCAATGCGCCGGGGCCTGACCTGCTGTCGGCCGTTGGCGCGCCCGGGGCCGCGGACTGCCCGGCGGCGGCCGTGGGCTTGTCGGCTGGGGAGTAGTGGTGTTATAGTGATGTAATACACCGCGGCGGCGGATTGAGTCCCATGAAGTCGCTGCTCCGTCCCGGTCCCCGCGTCGGGAGAGCCGGTGACGTTTAGTGAGCTCCACACCATGCTGTATATCGATCCCTCAGACTCCGTCCCGATCTGGAAGCAAATCGAACAGGGCGTGCTCCACCTGATCGCCACCGGCGCCCTCGGCCCGGGCGACGCGGTGACTTCCGTCCGCGAGCTCGCGCGCCAGCTCCGGGTCAACCCGCTGACTGTGTCGAAGGCCTACCGTCGCCTCGCCGACCAGGGCATCTTGGCCGTGCGCCGCGGCGAGGGCACCTTCGTGGCGGAGCAGCCGCCGGTGATGGCTGACCAGGTGAGGACGCAGAAGCTCGAGGAGGTCGCGCACCGCTACGTGGTGCAGGCCTCGCACCTGAGCGCAGATGAAGACGAGAGCGTGGACGCGGTGCGTCGGGCGTGGAAAAAACTTGAGGAGGAGGTGTCATGACAAGCGAAGGGGCGCCGGTCGTCGAGATCCGAGATCTCCGCGTCCACTACGGCCAGAAGAAGGTCCTGGGCGGTGTTGACTTGCGGCTCGAGCCCGGCGAAGCGCTCGCCCTCATCGGCCGCAACGGCGTCGGTAAATCGTCGCTGACCCGCTGCCTCTTAGGCCAGCAGAAGCCGAGCGGCGGCTCCGTCCGGGTCTTCGGCCAAGACGTCTGGCGCCGCCGGGCGGCGCTCATGGAGCGCTGCGGCGTCGTGCCCGAGGACGGCGACGCGCCGCCGGCGATGACGCCGCGGCAGCTCGCCCGGTTTAGCGCCCCGCTCTATCCGACCTGGGATAGGGGCGGCTTCACGGCGCGACTCGAGCGCTTTTCGATTCCGCTCGGGACCCCTTTCGGCCAGCTCTCCCGCGGTCAGAAGACGCAGGTCATGTTCGCTTTGGCTTTGGCCTCATCGCCGGAATTCCTGATCCTCGACGACCCGACCCTCGGCCTCGACGCAGTCGCCCGGCGCGCGGTTTTCGAAGAGCTGGTCGATGAGCTGGCGGACCGGGGGACCACGCTTTTTTTCACCTCCCACGACCTGCCCGGCATCGAAAGCGTGGCGACGCGGGTGGCGATCTTGTCCGACGGCGCGCTGCCGGTAGACGAGGACCTCGAGTCGCTGAAGTCGCGGCACCGCTGGATCCTGGTGGACGAAGACACCGACGTTGGACCGCTCGGTCCGACGGAGGAATCGAGCTTCGGCCGTCGCCGTCGGGTCCTGGTGTCGCGGTGGGATCAGGAAGAGGCGGCGCGGCTGCTCGGGCCGGCCCCGGAAGTGCAGGCGGCGTCCCTCGAAGAAATCGTCGTCTCCCTCGGCGACGTCGGATCCGGGGCGGCGGCGTGAGGCGCCTCGTCGCCGGCCCGAGGAGCTTCGGGGCGGTGGTGTGGCGCGAATGGGTGGCCCTGCGCTACCTCTTTGTGGCCGCCGTCGCCTTGGGCCTGATGGCGCCGCTCGCGGGCCTGATGTCGACGCCCCTCGGGGTCGACGCGGAGTCCGCCCGCGACATGACGGCGATCGCCTCCGCGCTGTGCCTCGGCTTGGGCACGCTCGGGGCCCTGGGCTATTCGACTGTGGCCCCCGACGTCGCCACCGGTCGACTCGGCTTTTACCTCGCCCGACCGATTTCTGCGTCGGCTCTGTGGTTCGGCAAGCTGACGGCGCGTTTCACCGCCGCGGCGGCGGCGGCGGGCCTCGTGCTGGTGCCGAGCCTGGCCCTCGGAGGGCAGCCCATCTCCATGTTCCAGCTGGTCTTCGACGCCCCGAGGGTCCTGTGGCGCCTGCCGCTCCACTCGTGGGGAGCTGAGACGGAGCTCTTCTACGCGCACTGGACCTGGTTCCGCTCGGCGCCCGGGTACTACAACCCCGGGGATTGGACGGCCCTCGGGATCATCGCCCTTGTGGTCTTCTGCCTCGGTCACTTCTTCGGCTGCAGCCTGCGCCTGCGCGGCCTGTGGACGCTTTTCGATGTCACTATGGCGGTGCTGCTGCCGCTCTTCGCCTTCTCCCTCTTCCAGCGTTTCTTGGAGATCGGCGCGTTGACCGGTCGATTTGCAGCGCTGGTCGTGCCGGCGGCGGTGGCCGTGGCCGTGCTACTTCTCGGCGGCATCGGCCAGCTGCGATGGGGGCGCCGCTCACCGACGCGCTTCCACGGTGTTTTGTCGGTGATGCTCTTGCTCGCCGTCGGCGGCTCGATTTTCGCCCTCGATCGGTGGGCCGGTCACCTGGAAGACCTCAAGGTGCGCGATGCCGACTCGATCTTGGATGTGACTCCGGCGCGGCAGGGGCCCTGGGCGGTGATGACCGGCATCGATACAAGGAGCGGCGCCGCAAGGACCTGGGTTGTCAACACGGAGACGGGCCAGGAGCTCGGACTCGGGCCGAGGATGCGGCTGACCCAGCGTCCGCGATTCGCGGCCGAGGGGCAGGACCTCTTTTTCTGGCGCTGCGAAGGAATAATCGCGGTCAATAGGAAAGTGAAGAATCGGTGTGGCTTCTACCACCTCGACCTCCGGCGAGACGTCCTCACTCCGCGGCGGGTGCCTTTGGAGTATCACGAGATGCTCTCCCACCGCATGGCGCTGGCGCCGGACGGGTCGAAGATCGCCATCCAAAACGGTGGCACCGTGCTGGCCGTAGACGTCTCCGGCCGCCTGCTTTGGCGTCAGCAGCTCCCGGATCACTCCTACCGCTACGGCGGGACCGGGCGCGTTCTCTTTCGGGATAGCGACTCCGTCCTCGCGATGCGGGCCCGGAAGAGACTGGAAAGCGACGAGCGCTGGGGGGACCCCAAGGTCGATCGGCAGCAGCTCTCCGCGGAGATTTGGCTCCTCGACGAGGGGAGCGAGCCGTCGCTCCTGCGGGTCGTTCCCTGGTCCACCGTTTCGGGAACGCTTTTCCCTTTCGAGCGCTTCGTGGAGGGTGACTCGGAGGAAAGGTCTGCGATTTTCAATGTTTCAAAGGGCTATTACGACCCGCTGGTCAACTGGACGGGGACGGTCGACGAGTCAATCCACGAGGTCGGCGTGGAGCGCGTGGTCGAGGCCGGCCCCGACGCCGCGACCGAATTCCACTCCCCCCGGGTCAGGGCTCGATGGCTCGTGGCTCTGCGCACCGAGCGGGACCTACCGGGATATCTGATGCTCCATGCGGAGCCCGCCGCGGGCACTGTCCTGGTGACCGGCGCGGTGGAGGTGCCCCCGATCGCCGGCAAAGCCAGGTGGATCTTGCGCCGGACTCACATCGTCGACGTGGAGTCCAAGGACGTGTTGCGCACGATCGACGGCTATGCCGGACTCCCGCTACCCCGGAGACCGGGAGAGCAGGGGGCCGATTGGCTCGTCGACAATCGAGGATTTCCCTTCCGGCTCGACCTCGAGACCGGCGAGCTCGAACCTATCCTGAGGTTTTAGGTCTGTGATGCGAGTCTTCGTTGCCGTCTTCTTGCAGGAGCTCACGGCGCGTCGCCTGATGTTCGGCGCCGCGGCCTTGCTCGGCCTGCTGCCCCTGCTCGCCCCGTGGCTGCCGACCGGCGGAACCCACGACCCGACGTCGCTGCGGCAAATCGCCTTCGGCCTCATCGCTGGCCTGTCGGCGGCGCTGGCGCCACCGATCCTCGGAGTGTCCCTCTTCAGCCGCGACCTCGACGAAGGCAAGCTCAGCTTCTATTTCTCCCGCCCGGTCGGCGCCCTTCCGCTGTGGCTCGGGAAGATCGCGGCAGCCCTGGTGCTCCTCGTCATCGGCCTCGGGCTGGTGGTGGTGCCGTCGGTGCTCTTGGACGCCCAGCTGTGGACGGCCCTGGCATCGCTGGGGGACGGCGGCCTTCCCGGCGGCGCCCTGATCGGCTATCCGGAGACCTTTGTCCCCGGCGTCGCCCAGGCGACCTGGGGTGGCCTCGTGAGGACGGTGGCTTTGCTCTGGATGACCGTGCTGCTGATGGCCCACGCCGCGGCCACCCTCATCCGGGTGCGTTCGCCCTGGCTGGCCCTTGACGTCGCGCTGGCGGCGGCGTTCCTCGCCACCGTGGTTATCTCCCGCGATCTCTTGCTGAGCCGGCAGGCCTATCCTTCGCTGGTCCGCTATGAAACGGGACTCTTGGTCGCCGTGGTGGCCGTGCTCCTGATTGCCGGGTGGCAGCAGCTGGGGCGCGGTCGAAACGCCCCTGCGCGCAGCCGCCGCGTCCTGCAGTGGGCGCTGTGGCCGGCCGTCTTGGCGGCCGGCGTTCTGGGCTGGGCTTTCGCCGGCTGGGTCGTCGGTCCGTCCTTCGACGATCTCGAATCCATCGACGTCGTGCGCGTAGCCCCGGACGGCGGCACGGCGGTGGTCGGCGGTCCGGTCCGTTACCGCGGCGGCGCGAAAACGCTCTTCGCCGTCGACCTCGGGAGCGGAGAGGGCGAGGCCATGGCTTCCGAGTGGTTGGGGCCGAGCGTTCGATTCTCGGAAGACGGGGATCTACTGATGTGGCTCGACTGCCGTCGCCGGGTCCCCTTGGACTGTGAGGCGATGGCTCGACGTCGGTCGGTGGGCGGCGAGCCCCGGCCCACAGGCATCGGGTTCACTTCGGACCTCTGGCGATACGCGACCGTGTCGCCGTCCGGCGAGCTGCTGGCCCTGGCGTCGCGTCGCGAAGCTTCGGTCTCTTCGGTGGCTTCCGGGCAGCTCTTGGGCGCCGTCGCCAAGCGGGACCTGCAGAGCATTCACTTCCTCGGTGAAGGACGTCTGCTGCTCGTTTCTGGGCCGGAAGACGTCGTGCGTCTCGAGACCTGGGACCTCGCCGAGCGCACCGTCGAGCCGCTGATGGAGCTGGCCGGCTACTGGGACCCCGACTATCAGCGCCTCGATATTGAGCGCGGACGCGTACTCTATCGGTCCTTCTTGCCGCCGACGTTTCAGCTGCTCGACCTGCCTTCGGGGGAGGTGCTGCTCGAACTCCAGCAGTTGGTTGAACCTCTCGGCTTGCCGTCGCGTCCGCGTTTCCTCCAGGACGGACGCCTGATGCTCCAGGTCAGGTCGAAGGCATGGCTCGCTCCGAATTCGGGCTTACCGCTGATTTTCATGGTGATCGATCCAGACGCCCCGGCCGCCCCGCAGGTCACCCTCCAAGCGAACGGCGTGGCGAGTTACGGGGTGGGCCCTGAGGTCGAGCCCGGTCGATTCGTCGTTGCGTTGAAGCGCGGTACCAAGTCCGAGACCGTCGGGCCGGCCGGTGGGGGAGCCGGTGTCCTCGGCCAAGACGGCCTCAGGGCGCCGTCCCGGTTCGTGTTGGAAGCCATCGGCGTCGCGCCGGAGCCCGACTGGAGCCTGTGGCTGCTCGACGTGTCGGCGGGCGTTGCGCCGAGCCTCACGCCCCTCGCCGAGGGGCTCCGGCCGACGGAGGCCCCGGACGTCTTTCGCGCCGCCGACGGCGCGCTTGTGCGCTGGCGACCCTGGAGTGACGGAAACGCCCCCGAGCTCCTGCTGGCGGGCGCAGGTTCCTAGGCCACGGTAAACCGGCGACTCTTTTTCACCGTCCTGGATAGAGGGTGGGGCGCGTCCCGGACGCGCGCCCGCTCTCTGAGAGGAAGCGACCTCTCAAGTCAGCCGGATACGGACCGCCAACAGATCTCCTTGGTCACACAGCGCACTCCACCTTGCCTTTTCCGGCGTAGGGGAGGGGCTTGTCCCCTCCCGCACCGAAGCGACGGAGTTCCGAATTCCAGAGGCTGATGTACACGGTCTAAGAGGCAGCGACGTCTCAAGTCAGCCGGATACGGACCGCCAACAGATCTCTTGATCACACAGCGCACTCCACCTTGCCTTTTCCGGCGTAGGGGAGGGGCTTGTCCCCTCCCGCACCGAAGCGACGGAGTTCCGAATTCCAGAGGCTAGAAGAGC
>JBCDKB010000302.1:0-10750 GCA_038747035.1 Acidobacteriota bacterium
ATCGTCAGAGCCGGCGCACACATCCCGGTCGTCGCACACACCGTCGCTGTCGGAGTCGCCGGAGGCGTCGTCGCCGTCGCAGAGATCGCAGCCGTCCGGCACGCCGTCGCCGTCGACATCGTCGTTGTCGTCGGAGCCCTGGCAGAGGTCGCAGCCGTTGGGCACGCCGTCCGCGTCCGAGTCCGCCTCGTCGTCGAAGCCGGCGCATACGTCGCAGCTGTCGGGCACGTCGTCGCTGTCGGCGTCGGGGAACTCCCAGCGGGCGAGGCGGGTATTCCAGTTCTTGCTGACGTTGAGGTTGTCGAAAGTGAATTCGCCGAGATACCACAGGCCCAGGCCGTCCGGCGCGACAGTGGCGCCGGTGTAGTCGCCCCAGCGCAGGGGCTCGCCGTCGAAGGCGACGTAGGGCGCCACCGGCGCTTGCATGACCTCCAGGAGCGTCAAGTTCCCCGCCGGATCGTCGCTGGCCCGGCCGGCGACCATGATGTACGGATCCGTCGAAGGTCCCGTGACCGAGAAGCCGACCAGCACGTCGTTACAGCGGTTCACGGCGAGGTCGGGGTGGAGGATGTAGAGGTCATCGGCCGGCGAGAAGACGCCGGCGTCCACGACGCTATTCGACGCCAGGTCGAGCTGGGACCAGCGGACGCAGTTCACCGTGCCCGAGCCCGGGTTGCAGGAGACGTTCTGCACCGTCCAGCCGAAGCCGTTGCGGTATTCGAAATCGAGGATTCGAATATCACCGGCGTCGAGCTCGTCGTAGGCGGAGGTTTGGGGCGCATCGACCGGAGACCCCACGGACACGCCGGTGACGTTGCCGATATTGAGCGCGCTGTTTTGCACCAGGGTGCCGGCGCCGAAGGGGTCATCCACGGTCCACAGATTCAGCCGATTGGTGCTGCCGGGTGCGGTGACGAAGTAGTCGGGCCCGGAGGTCGGCCAGCCGCCGTCGGCGAAGCCGTGGAGCTTGAGCGGCTGGGGGGTCGTCGCAGAGGTACCGAAGCCGGCGAGCGACCACGACACCACCGTCGCCGCGCCCTGGTTGTAGAGCGCGTTCTTGTCGACGGCGAAAAGGCGGGCCTCACTGAAGCTGAGGCCGCCGCTGCCGTTCGAGGCGAATTGATTCGACCCGACGTAGAAGGCCTGCTGGCCGATACCGACGTGGGGAAAGTCGAAGAAGTCGCCGCCGATATCGGTCGCGAAGGAGACGACTGTCCAGTTGCCGAGGGCGCTACTCGATTCCGTCACCGCCAGGCAGTAGTCGCTGCCGTTGGCGTCGGCGCCGAGCAGGAAGCGGCCGGCCTCTTCGTCGTAGAAGACGTTGGGGTCGAAAAGTCCCGAACAGTCGGTGGCGGCGCCGAGCAGGTCGGACAAGGCGGCGACTGACGTCAGACTACTGCCGTCGGTGGCGCTGTAAATCTGGAAATTTCTGTTGACCACCGCGATCACGTGGTCCGGACCGACGGCCACCTCCGGGTCGGGCGGCACGGAATTGGAGTTCGTCCCGGAGATGGCGTCGACATTCACCGTCGAGCTCAGGGATTTGAGGGTACGGTCCGCGCCCCCCGCCTGGTCCCGACCGAAGACCTGGATGCGGTCGCTCGGCGGCAGGAAGAGCGCCTGAAGCTTCATCAGCTCGAGGACTTCCGGCGGGTGAACGCCGCGGATCGATCCTTTACGCGCGAGCTTGACCGGCGCTTGGGGGGAGGCTTCGCGCAGGGCGGCGCGTCGCCGGATGTCTTCCGGCGTCACCACCACCGGCGCGCTAGCCCAGGACCGCGTTTTCGCAGCCCGCGGGATCCGCACCTCCTGGCGCTGGCGGATCTCGACGGTGGGCGGCACGTTCAGGCCTGCCGAGCCGTCGCCGGCGGCGATCGCATTGGGGTCAATGGACAAGAGAAGACTGAGCAAGAGCAAGGACATATCGGACATGAAGTTCACTCCGGTTGATCGGTGTCTGGGCCTCGCAGGTTTAGGTAGCAATGCGCATTCCAAGTTTTCCGGCGCCGAGGTCCGCGTCCAGCGGGCCTGTCGGGATGCAGCCAGGCTCAGGTGGGAAGATCGTGCACGGCACTTTCTTCCCGCTGTGAACTTCATGCGCACTCGTCGCGAACTTCATGCGCACCCGCAGCCCGACTCGCGACCCTTTGCTTGCCCTCGGTCTCGTCTCCTGGGTCGGCATCCCCCACGCCGACGCGACCTCCCCGGTCAATGGGATCTTCGCGGCGCTGAGGTTCCGCTAACATGGGCCCATGCGTACCCGCAGAAGTGGTCGACGGTCCGGTCCCGTACCCGGCGCGGCGGAGGCGACTCAGCGCACCGGCCTGGCGCCGGTCGTGGCGCTCATCCTTCTACTCTGCGGCTGCGGAGGGGGCGTCGCCGCGGACCGGGAAGAGCTGACGATTTTCGCCGCCGCCAGCTTGCGCGATGTGGTCGAGGACAGTGTCCACGGCTTCGGCGAGAGCGGGGCAGCCGAAGGGGCGGAGGTGACGCTCAATTTCGCCGGATCCAACGTGCTGGCCCAGCAGATCTTCGCCGCCCCGGCGGCGGATCTGTTTCTATCTGCGGACGAGGACTGGGTCCGATTTTTGGAAGCGAAGGGACGCGTGGTGCCCGGCACGGTGCGGCCTATCCTCGGAAATCTGCTCGTGGTGATCGCCCGGCCAGACTCCCCCTTAGCGTCGGTGCCGTGGACCGGCTTGGAGTCACTCGCTAGTGAAGACGTCGGCCAGCTGGTGCTCGCCGACCCCGGCGCCGTGCCGGCGGGGCGTTATGCGAAGGCGCACCTCGAGCGCGCTGCGGCGCCGGTCTGGGCTGCGGTCCAGGATCGGCTGGTGCCGGCCCTCGACGTGCGCGCGGCTTTGCAGCTCGTGGCGTCGGATCCGAGGCACGTCGGCATCGTCTATCGCACCGACGCCCGAGCCTCGGACGATGTCGTGGTGCTCGCCGAGCTCCCGGAACTCGAGGATCAGCCGATCGTCTACTGGGTGGCGGTCATCCAAGGCGGCGGTGGGGACGCGGCGGCGAAGCGCTTCTTGAGCTACTTCGACGCCGACGGCGCCGCCATCGCCGAGCGGCACGGGTTTCTGGCCGCGCCGTGACCGAGCTCGGCTCGATTCTGTGGCTGACGCTCAAGGTGGCGGGCGTCTCCACGGCGCTGATCGCATTGCCCGCGACGCTGATCGCCTATGCCCTCGCCCGCTTCGATTTTCCGGGTCGCCGGGCGATCTCGGCCCTGGTCGGATTGCCGCTCGTGCTGCCGCCGACGGCGGTGGGTTTTTTGCTGCTGCGACTGCTTTCGGTCGACGGTCCGCTCGGTCGCCGTACGCTCGGTTTCGACTTGGGGCTGCTCTTGACCTGGAAAGCAGCGGTGCTCGGCGCCGCCGTGATGTCGATCCCGCTGGTCGTCCGCACGGCGCGCATCGCCTTTGAGGGCGTCGACCCGCGACTCGAGACCATGGCGTCGACCCTCGGCTACTCCCGACTCCGGACCTTCCTGCGCGTGACCTTGCCGCTGGCCTGGCCGGGTCTCTTGGCGTCGATGATCCTCGGCTTCACCCGCGCCGTCGGGGAGTTCGGCGCCACGGTCACGCTGGCCGGCAATATCCCTGGGCGGACGCAAACGCTGGCGTCGGCCATCTTTAGCGCCCAACAAGTGGGCGACTCGGCGCGGGCCGACGTCTTGATGCTGATCGCCCTCGGCCTCGGACTCGTGGCGATTTGGGCGTCCGAGCGGCTCGGGGCCGATCGCCGGGCCTTTGATCGCCCGGGCGTCGGCGCGGCCCGATGAGCCTCGAAATCGACGTCGAGCTGCCTTTGGATCGCTTCGCCCTGCGGGTTCAGGAGCGGATCGAAGCGCCGTCCTTGGGGGTCTTCGGCGCCTCGGGCGCCGGCAAGACGAGCCTTCTCGAGCTGATCGCCGGCCTCCGTCGCCCGTCGCGGGGGCGCATCGCCCTCGGGGGAGAGGTCTGGCTCGATACGGAGCGGGGCGTTTTTCGGCGACCAGAACACCGCCGCCTGGGCTACGTGCCCCAGGATGGCCTGCTTTTTCCGCACTGGAATGTGCGCCGGAACCTGCTCGCCGGCGCCGACCGCGTGGGCGGCGACCGAGAGATCGAGCGTGTTTTCGAGGAAACCGTCGAGCTTTTGGAGCTTTCCCATGTACTAGACCGCTCGGTGACGTCGCTCTCCGGCGGCGAGCGCCAGCGGGTGGCTTTAGGGCGGGCCCTGTGCTCGGGGCCTAGTCTGCTCGTGCTGGACGAGCCCATGGCGAGCCTCGACTTGGGGCTCCGCCGTCGGCTGCTGCCGTTCCTCGAGCGGGTCCGTTCCGAGCTCACGGTCCCGATGCTGCTCGTGTCCCACGACCCGCTGGAGGTCCAGACCCTGTGCGACGAGCTGCTGGTGCTGTCCGCGGGGCAGGTGGTGGCGCGCGGCGAGCCGCGCCGCGTTCTGACGGACCCCGACGTTTTCCCGCTCGCGGCGGAGCAAGGCTTTGAGAATGTGATCGCCGGCCGCGTCGCTCGGCACGGGGTCGACATCACCGTGGTCGCCGTCGACGGCGCCTCCCTTGACGTCCCGCGCTGGCCGCTCGAAGAGGGTGAGGAGCTGCTGATGTCGCTGCCGGCCAGCGACGTGGTGCTCGCCATGGAGCGGCCGCGGCGGGTGTCGGCGCGGAATATCCTCGCTGCTGAGGTGGTGGAGTGGCGGGACGTCGGCCGCGAAGCCCTCGTCGACGTCGAGCTCGGACCTGTGGATTCGGGCACCGCCGGCACCCGGCTGTCCGTCCAGGTGGCTTCGTCGACGCCGTCGGAGCTCGGTCTCGAGCCGGGGCTTCGGGTCTATCTCTTGATCAAAGCCACGTCCTTCAGGCTCTATGGCTCGCGTTAGAGTACCGGCCATGGGAGACGCCGACGCATGACGCGCATGGAAGGGTGGGGGCGCTGCCCCGTCGTCGATGCGGAGGAGGTGTCCGGCATCGACCTCGAAAGGGCGAGCCGCGGTGCGACGCTGGCCCGCGGACTCGGTCGCTCCTACGGCGACGCGTCGCTGCCCGCGCCCGGCGGCGTCGCGGTGGTGACGCCGTTGGCCGACCGATTCATCGCTTTTGATCGGGAGAACGGCGTGCTGCACGCCGAGGCCGGCCTCTCCCTCCATGACCTCACCTGGGTCACCCTCCCCATGGGCTGGTGTTCCTACGTGATGCCGGGCACGGCGTACATCACCCTCGGCGGCATGGTGGCGGCGGATGTGCACGGCAAGGAGCACCACGTGGACGGCACCATCGGCCGCCACGTCGAGCGGCTGAAGATGCGTTTGGCGGGCGGCGACGTCGTCTGGACGAGTCGCGAAGAGCTGCCGGACCTCTTCGCCGCCACCCTCGGCGGCATGGGGCTCACCGGCCACATTCTCGAAGTGGTCATGCGCCTGCGTCGGGTGCCCTCGCCGTGGGTGGAGCAAGAGACGGAACGTCATCCGAATCTGGAGAGCTTCCTCGACGGATTGTCCCAGGCCGCCGAGGCGTGGCCGATGACCATGGGCTGGATCGACTGCATGACCCGCGGCCGCGCCATGGGGCGCGGCATCCTTTACCGGGGCCGCTGGGCGCCGCCGGAGCGGGCCCGTCGGCACACTCCGCGGGCGGCCCGCCGGCTGACGATGCCCGTTGACGCCCCCAGTTTTGCGCTCAATCCGCTGAGCGTCCGGGTCTTCAATGAGCTGATCTACCGCAAGCACGGCGCGGGAACCCGGCGGGACGTGGTGCCGCCGGAGACCTTCTTCCACCCCCTCGATAAGGTCCTGAGGTGGAACCGCGGTTATGGCCGGCGGGGCTTCACGCAATACCAGTGCGTCGTCCCGAGTCGCGACGGCGCGCGGCGCGTGCTCGACATCGTCACCCAGTCGGGGGCGGCGTCTTTTTTGTGTGTGATCAAGGACTGCGGCGCGGAAGGCGAGGGCTTGCTTTCTTTTCCCCGGCCCGGGACCTCCATCGCCATCGATATTCCGGTGCGGCGCGGTATCGAAGAGGTGGTGTCGCGGCTGAATGAGCAGGTCATCCGCGAGGGCGGACGCGTCTATCTCGCCAAGGACACCTTCACCCGTCCCGAGCACCTGCGGGCGATGGAAGGGGAACGCCTCGATGCTTTCTTGGACGTGCGCCGACGCTACGATCCGGAAGGGCAGCTTTCGAGCGTACAGTCCCGGCGGCTTAAGCTTTAGCGCCGGGCAGGTCGAGCCGAATCTGGCGCTGAAATCCCGAGCCGACGGCCCCCCGTCACCGCCGGACGAGTTGCGATAGTCTCTCGCCGCCCATGGACCATGACCACCCGACATTGAAGGCTGGGGCCGGCGGCTTCGCCCCCGCGCCACCGAGCCTTTCCGAGGATCGCCGTGGCTGATCGACCCCAGGTCTCCGGGGGCGAGTCGACGGAAAAGCCGACCCGGGCCCCGCGGCAGGCGGCGATGATTTTCATCTTCGTCACGCTCTTCCTCAATATTTTGGGGATCGGCTTGGTGATTCCGGTCCTGCCGGAGCTGGTGCGTGGCTTCGTCGGCGGCGAGACCGCCGAGGCGGGCCGCTATTACGGCATCCTCGTGGCGGTCTATGCCCTGATGCAATTCCTTTTCGCCCCCATGCTCGGAGCGCTTTCGGACCGCTTCGGCCGGCGTCCGGTGCTGCTGATTTCGCTCCTGGGCCTCGGGGTCGACTACATCATCATGGCGGTGGCGCCGTCGCTGCTGTGGCTTTTTGTGGGCCGCATCCTCTCGGGCATCATGGGTGCGAGTATCACTACCGCCAACGCCTATATCGCCGACATCTCGACGCCGGCCACGCGGGCTCGCAATTTCGGCATGGTGGGCGTCGCTTTCGGTGTCGGTTTTGTCTTCGGCCCGGCGCTGGGGGGCTTGCTCGGCAGCATCGACCTGCGCCTGCCTTTCTTCGCCGCGGCCGGCCTAGCGTTCGTCAACTGGCTCTACGGTTTTTTTGTGCTCCCCGAGTCGCTGGCGGAAGAAAATCGTTCGGACTTCTCTTGGGGCAAGGCCCACCCCCTCGGCAGCCTCGGCGTGCTGCGCAGCTATCCGCTCGTCGGCGGTCTCGCCGGGGCGTTCGTGCTCATGAATTTGGCCCAGCGCGGGCTCGAAAGTACCTGGGTCCTTTATACGAGCCACCGCTATGGATGGGACGAGAAGACCAATGGCCTCGCGCTCGCCCTGGTGGGGATTGCGGCCGTGCTGGTCCAGGGGCTGGTGGTGCGCCCGGCGGTGGCTCGTTTCGGTGAGCGCCGCGTGGCGCTTTTCGGCCTCGGCGTCGCCATCGTGACCCAGAATCTTTACGGCCTGGCGGAGTTCGGCTGGATGGTGCCCGTCATCATCGTGATCGGCAGCCTGGCTGGCCTCGCCGGGCCGGCGGTGCAGGCCCTGGTGGCGGGGGCGGTGTCGCCGTCGGACCAGGGAAAGGTCCAGGGCGCCCTGACGTCGATGATGAGCCTCGCGGCGATCGTGGCGCCGCTCACCTTTGTTTCGGGATTGTTCAGCTTCTTCATCAGCGACCGGGCGCCGGTCCAGCTACCCGGCGCGCCGTTCTTCCTCGGATCGCTGATGATGTTGATCGCATTCGGAGTGCTGCTGCGGGTGTTTCGGCGACATCCGCAGGATATCGAGTACGCCGGTCCGGCGCCGTCGGACGCGCCGGGCGCGCCGAGGGCGGCGGAATAACCAGGACCTTGCGACCTGGCTTGAAGGGCTCGGGGCTGAACCGATTCAGGCCCGAGCGGGATTCTGTTTGAGCAGCGGGCGGTCGCGGAGGTAGTATCGCCGCCGACCCGGATGCAGAGCGGCCCGGAGGTCTGTCCCGATGCAGGCCCGGGAAGACGCTCTTAGGGAGGTTGAGCGAGGCCGCGCCTGGAGGAAGGGCCTTGCGAATGAAATGCGGGATGAAATGTTGCCGGCCCATGATCAAGGGCGATGGAGAAGGGGTAGTTCAGTGGAGCACACGACCGATATCGCCGTCATCGGCGGTGGAATCTTTGGGCTAAGTGCCGCCCTCGAGCTGCGGGCGCGCGGTCACGCGGTCACGCTGCTCGATCCGGGGCCGATTCCCCACCCCCTGGCGTCGACCACCGACGTCTCGAAAGTCGTGCGCATGGAATATGGCGCCGACGATCTCTATCTCGAGATGGTCGATGCCGCGATCGACGGTTTCCAAGCGTGGAACGAACGCGCCGGCGACACGCTCTACCACCAGTGCGGCGTCGTCATGCTGAGCAAAGACGAGATGGCGCCTGGAGGCTTTGAGCACGACAGTTACCAGAGCCTGCTTCGCCACGGTAAGACGCCGGAGCGGCTCGACGTCGACGAGATTACCCGCCGCTTCCCAGTCTTCGGCGCCGGCGCCTACCGGGACGGCTTTTTTCACGCCCGCGGCGGTTTTGGAGAAAGTGGCCGCGTGGTGGAGACGCTGGCGGCGTGGGCCCGCGAAGCCGGCGTCTCGGTGCTCGAAGGACAAACCGCGGAGCGAATCGCCACCCGCGACGGTCGCGTCTCTGGTCTTGAAACCCGGGAAGGTCTAAAGCTCTCGGCGGGCTGCGTCGTGGTGGCGGCGGGACCGTGGACGCCCAAGCTGGTGCCGGAGCTCGCGTCGGTGATGAAGGCGACGGGCCACCCCGTCTTCCACTTGCAGGTGCCGGACGTCGCCGCCGTCACGCCCCCGGATTTCGCCGTCTTCACCGCCGACATTGCGCGCACCGGCTGGTATGGATTCCCGATCCATCCGCGGAAAGGGATCCTCAAGATCGCGCGCCACAGCGCCGGTCTGACCCTCGATCCTGAGCACGATGAGCGCGTCGTCGGCGCGGAGGAAGAGGCCATCCTGCGCGACTTCCTGCGCGAGAGCTTCCCGACGCTCGCCGACGCGCCGATCGTCTATACCCGTCGCTGCCTCTACTGCGACACGCTGGACGAGCACCTGTGGATCGACCGCCACCCCGGCGTCGAGGGTCTGGTCGTCGCCGGCGGAGGCAGTGGCCACGGCTTCAAGTTCGGGCCGATCCTCGGCGGGCTCATCGCCGATGTGGTCGACGGACGGGACCATCCGTGGCTCGAGCGCTTTGCGTGGCGGGAGCTCGATCCCGAGACGGCTGGCAAGGAGCCCGCCCGGCATCACGAGGCGTGAGCTACGTTCGACAGGGAAATACTTTCAATACGGCCCGTGAGTGGCCAAAATCTCGTCAGGTCGAAGATATAATGACCAACGTGTTCCGTCTGCTTCCGAAGAGTCCTCGCTTCGTCGTCCGAAGTCGTTCGCTTCGCCCCGTGCTTTGGGCAGCCTGTCTAGGCGCGGTGGCGTCACCGGCCTTCGCCCATACCGACGCCGTCGGTCGCCCGTCGGCGTGGCCGCTGGCGGCGGCGGGCCTCGGCGTGCTCCTGGTGGTTCTGGCCGGATTGTGGTGGCGTCGGGAGCAGGAATTGCGCGGGCAGATCCAGCGATCCGCCGCCGACAGCTCCGCGGACCTGGAAGCGTCGCGGGTCGAGGTCGCGTCTGGGGCGGAGCGTATTTCAGCCATTTTGCAGAGCATCCTCGAAGGGATCATCACCACCGATATCGACGGTCGCATCGTGCGGATGAATCGCAGTGCCGAGAAGCTGCTCGATAAGAGCAGCTCCGAGCTCGCGGGCCTGAGCCTGGGTGAGGCGGTGCGCCTGCGGAGCGAAGAAGAAGGCGAGGAAGGGTTCGACGCGCTGGCTTCGCTGCGCGAGAGCCTGACGCCGACCCAATTCGACGGCCTCTTCCATCTCGCGATGGCCGACGGCAGCGAGCGGCGTATCGAGCTGAGCGGCGCCCCCGTACGACCCCAAGGTGAGCTGGATGGATTCGTGCTCGCCCTGCGCGACGTGACCGATCGCCAGCTGGTGGAAGCCGAGCTGGCGAAGGCGCAGAAGCTCGAGTCGCTGGGGCTGCTGGCGAGTGGTATCGCCCATGATTTCAATAACCTGCTGACCATCGCGCTCGGTAATTTGTCGCTCCTGCAGACCGAAGAAGAGCTGGCCGAAGGGTTGACGCTGCCGCTCGACGAAGTCGAAAAGGCCCTTGTCCGCGCCCGAGCGCTCTCGGACCAGCTCCTGACTTTCGCGTCGGGGGGCGTGCCGCGCAACCGTCCGATCGATTTGGCGGAGCTGGTAAATCGCTCGATATCGATGGTCTTCCGCGACGACTCCGGCCTCTTCGACGTCGACGTACCCGACGATTTGCCGAATGTCGATGTTGATCCGGAGCAGATCGGCCAGGTGCTCAACAATCTGCTGCTCGAGGCGCGCCAGGAAGCCGGCGAAGGCAAAGTGCGCATCTCGGCCCGCCGCGAGAAGGTCGGCGGTATCCGAGGAACCAAGCTCGCCCCGGGGTCCTACGTGCGTCTTGAAATTTTCGACGGCGGCGCCGGCCTCTCAGGAGACGAGATCAGCCGGATTTTCGAGCCTTACGTGGCGTCCCGACGCAGCGGCACGGGCATGGCCCTGGCCACTTCGCAAGCGATCGTCAAGCGCCATCGCGGGGCGATCGAAGTGACGTCCGAGGTCGGCTCCGGGACCACCTTCTCGATCCTGCTGCGGACGGCCAAAGGGGCGCGAAAGAATAAGCCGAAAACGACCGAACGGGCCCGCCGTTCGAGCGATGGCCGGGGTCGGGTGCTGATCATGGACGACGAGTCGAGCATCTTGACGCTGCTCTCCGCGGCCCTCAAAGCCGAGCCTCTTGAGG
>JBCDKB010000303.1:0-10749 GCA_038747035.1 Acidobacteriota bacterium
CTCACCATACCGACCCGGTCGCCGCCCCGCTGCAACGCATTCAGGATCACCGGCGACATCGCCATCAGACCGCCAAAGAAAAGCGCCACGATCACCCCAGCCGTCATGCCGCGAATAATGCCCGCGAGCAGTCCTCCGACAATGATCAAAAGCCCAGCCAGCACCGGCAGCAACCACTGCAGGTCATCATACTGGAAATCGGCATCCACCCGCGAGCGCCTGGCCGGCGCCGAGACGGAGCGTGCGGCCCGATATTGACCGCAGCCCGTAGGCGCCGAGCGGGGCCACTTCTTCGAGGTCGGGCGCCTCAATGACGCCGTCGGAGTCGCGGGTCACCCAAGCCCACAATAGGGAGTCTTCCGGCAGCGCCGGCCGTTCCATGGCGCCGAGCAGGGCCTTGGCGCCCCGGACGACATCGAGGTCGCTCGAAGTGAGCACCAGGGCGGCCAGGTAGCCTTCGCCGGCGGCGAGCGGGTCACCGTTGGTGTCGGTGGCCGGTAAGGTCTCAACGGTGCCGAGTCGGGCATACGGGACGCCCCGAAGGACGTAGGAGACGTCGGGTACGGTGACGGTGTCGTCGCCGTTGGTTGTGACCTCGCCGCTGACTTGCAGGACGGCGGATTGCGTGACGTTGCCCAGGCCGTGCAGGACCCCGGATCCGACCGACTCCCAGATTCCGCGGGCGAGTGGCAAGGCGCGACGCGAATCCACGCGAAAGCGGACTTGCATCGCCGGAGTCGAGATCCCCGGCGGCAAGGCGTCGCGGACCTCCAAGGGGGCACCCTGGCCGGCCAGGAGTGGGGCCGGGATGTCGAGCCACGCGCCGGCGCCGATGGCTTGCCAGCTGGTTGGCGACATGGAGGCCCCACCCAGCCCGGATCCAGCGATGCGGATCTGCAAGCCGAGGCGGTCCAATATGGCGTGCCCGGCCTCCTGGTAGGGGTCGTCAGATCCCAGGGGGCGGGCTTCGGGGATGATTCGGATCTGGCGGGCGGTGTCGGCGCTGAGCGTTTGGTCGCGGTCGTTCCACAGCTCCACCGCTTTCACGGGACCCGGGACGCCAGGGACGGCGCCGCTAAAGCTGAGGCCGGCGTGGGCTTCGCCGGTCGCCGGGTCGATCCACTCAAGAGCCGTCGGCACTACACGCCCGCCGGAAAGATGAGCCGGGGCGCACCGATCGTGCCGTAATCCGGGTGGATGAATTCGAACGGGACCTCGACCGGCGCCGGGGCGCCAACGTTGTCCGGGTCGGCCTCCACGAGAGCGCGGGTGACGGGATCGTAGACGGCCGCGTAGTCGTCGCTGGGCCCGCCCTCGTCGCCGACCATGGTGGTGCCCCAAAGCTCCCAGGCGGGCGAGTCAAGGGCGTTGCCCAGCCCTCCAAGCCACCGGCGGCGACCTCGAATCGCCTGGACGGCGCCGTAGGGCATCGCTACTCCCGAATCCTCGCCAATCTCATCGGGCGAGTAGGCAGAGGCGTCGGCCTGCTCGGCAGTGCCGTCGTAATTTAGCTGCCCCGCCTGCCATCCCTCCCGAAAGATCCCGAAGTCGTCCCAAAGGACGCAGATCCAGGCGCTCGAACGGCCAAAGGCAACCGAGACAGCCCGGTAAAACCGCGCGAACTGCGTCAGTCCACCCGGCGGCGCCAGGTCGATCGTGGCCACCGTAGACGGCGCCGAAAGATCGGTCTCGAGGCGGACGAGCTCGACGCGAGAGGTCGGCCCATCGGCGCGCGCGTGGGTCAGGGCGTAAACCTGGCCGTCGACGTAGGCGGCGCCCTCGACGATCGGTCCCGAGGTCGACCAGGTATGCCGCGGCTGGCCCGCCACGAAGTCAAAAACCTCGAGCGTGGTGTTCGCGGGCTGGATCAGGCTGGCGGCGCCGACGGTGTCGGACTCGTCAATCCTGATCGGCGTGCAGAGGGAGACTTCCGGGATCGACGTGGGTCCCGGGACGGTCGTCCCGATCCACTCGATCAGCTCGCCCGCGTCGTCGAGGTACGCGGCCGCCCATCGGTCGTCATCGACTAGCCAATAGCCGATGTATCGCGGCGTGACTGCCGGCGGAGCAACAAGGGTGAGCAGGCCGGTGGCCAGGGACTCGGGCATGGCCCGAGGATTGCGCCGTCGGCATCAAGGGCCGGTAATGCGTCACACAGCCCGCGGGCCTAGGACTTCGCGAGCTCCTCTAGTGCCTGCCGCGCTTCGCTCGGATTCCCTTTGACCCACCGGACCGCCTTTTTCGAGAGCGCCACCGGGACCACTTCAAGTTTGTGGCGCTTTAGTCGCTTCCGAAGGCCTCGCTCGCTGAGCCCGACTGCCTCGGCCGCTTTGCTGACCGAACCCTCAGCAGTTATCGCGTCGCCGACGTCCGGCGTATTCTTTTCAGGTCGCATCGCCGCATCCTAGCAAGGGGGCGGCCGGGCCGAGCGAACTAGAGGTCAACGAGATCTTCAGGGCTTGGCCGAAAGGCCCTCCCCCCGTCAGCATGGAAGGACTCGAGCTCGACCTTCAAGCGAGGGTGCTTCGGGTTCACCTTGCGGAGAGCCTCCTTGGCGTCCTCCACCTTCCTTCTGCGCTCCCAGAAACCCACATCTTCTGCGTCCTCAAGGTCCACTTCGGACAGCTGCCCAGCCCGATACCGCCGCAGCAAGTCGTAATAGCGAGATTCCGCGTCATCGAGATCTGCGAGGGCCGAAGCTTCGGACTGCGATGAGGATTCAGTTGCAGCCGGCGGCGCATCCAGCCTCTCCAGATTCAGGTTGAAATAGGGCCGGACATAGAAACCTTCCTTGGCCGCCCCAGACCAGGCTTTCCCCGCGGGATCCCACGAGAGCCCCGAGGCTCGCAGCATGTCCCTGTGCTCGTAAGTGTTGCCAGTGATCCGCACCCGCTCACCGTCTCCGACCCAGTATTTTTCATCGTAGCATTTCGGGCAGAGGGTGACCGGGGCCGTTTGACGAGGGTCGTCTTCCCAGAGACTTCCCATAGGGACGATGGCCTTGCAACCACACTTATAAGTCACTTCAACTTTGTCCACTACAACCTCCCAGGTCCGCAACAAGTCCGTCCTTGCCGCACCCCTATTAGTTCCGAAATCGGAACTAATGTCAATGGAAGGAAGACCTTTTGTGGCCGAATTTCGTTAAAATTGCTGGCAAGGAGGGCAGACATGGATTGGATTGGCATCTTGGAGCTCGTGGACAGGGTTCATCGCCGCTACGGAGACAGTTGGCTCAACTCGGCCCCAAAGAGCGGTCAGGATTTCCGGACAGCAGCCGGCATAGGAAGCATGGCGCTCGGAAACCCGCTGGCGACACCCGAATTCGTCAATTTTGCTGCGCTAGCCATTCGAGCTGGCACCGCGCCCAGGGCGACCCGAATCAGCCCCGCCCTAGCCCAGCTTGCCGTTGGGCTCGACAGGGACCTTGAGGCCCCTGAGCCCACATGGCCGCAAATCGTCGTCGGCCCACGCCCGGACAAGACGCTTCTAGGCGACGTCTCGCAGATTGCCGCCTACGAGCTGGACGGCGAAATCTACGTGATCGGTCTGCAGTATCCGGACGGCTGTAAAGTGAGCTCGGTGCCGGGCAAAGCTTTCGCGCTATTCGTCGAGGGTGGCGCGGACGCCCTCCCGGCGCTCCACGAGACGACCCGAAGAGCGTTGGAGCTGGTTCGTGGCGTCGCCGCACTGTCCGCGCTCCCAGAAACGACGATAGACAGCCGCCGTGAAGGTCGCTGGATGATCGACTACGTCAGCGCTGGCAAGTAGCTCGATCAGCTCGCCAGAATCTCAGGCTCGTAGCCCTTCGGCCCCGTCACTTCAACGGTCACCGACACCTCCACGACGTCCATTCCCGCGCCCACCTCGAGCCCCAGGCCCGCCGGATCTTCCACCCACTGAGGCTCCGAGATTGTCACGTAGGGATCGGGACCGTAGGCGCCGACGGGCCCCACGACGGCCCTAAAGGTATTGACCGGGTCCTCGCTGAGCCCGAGGCCGATCAAATAAACGATCTGGTCCGGTTGCCCAATCAGGACCGCCGACGGGATCGCCGCCAGCAGCCGGGGGCGCTCGGGCAGCTGCTCATTGGCTTCCGCGCGTGGAAAGGCGGACGCCCCCTGATCGCCCGGCGGCGCCAGACCAAGGATCGCCCTCCGACGGCCGCCGCCGTAGGTGCCGAGCACTACCAGGGCGCCCGGCGCAAAGGTCCAGTCGCCGACCAGGGATCCCACCAAAACCTGCTCATTGGTCGTCAGCAGCTCGACGAGATGCTGACCGCCACCTTCCGGGCGCACGTAACGCGCCCGGCGGAGGTCAGCGTCTTCGTCGCGCCTCGTCGCCAGCAGCTCGCGAAGGCTTCGGGCCATTAGATCTCCCTCATCTTGATCACCAGCCGAGTGAGCGCCGGCGCGCCGACGGACTGGCCGTGGCTTACGTCTTCGATCCAGCCAGTGCCGACGGCGTGGAGAGTCGGCATGTCGACGGCGACGGGCTGCAAGCGCTGCATCAACGGGTTGAGCGGCATGGCCCCGGATACACGCGACGCGGAGAGCTGGGTCAACTCCCGGGTGGCCACGGCGGTCGCCTGCTCCGGCGTCTCGATGTAGCTCATCTCTCGCGCCGGGGCTTCGTGCTCCACGTGCGAGCTTTGGAGCCCGCAGACCTTGCCGCGGACCTCGCGTGACAACGTCCGGTCCTCGGCTTCCGGGTCCCAGATATCGGCCTTGGGTAAGTAGCCCTGCCCCTCACGCTTGGTGGTGGCCGGCGTCTCGCCTTCGCGCCGCACCGTCTCAATGATCTGGTGCTGCGATTCGCCCCTGCTGCGGTACCGGACGGAGGTGGTGACCGGCGTCCGTGCGGCGTCGCGATTCCACCTCGACTCCCCGCTCGAGTAGCGAAACGTGGACCCCTCGGGACGGCTCCAATCCGTCGTTTCGGCGTAGCTGCCGGTGACGTAGTTGTCTGGGCGGAGGGTGTAATCGGTCTCGCGCTGCTCCGCCCAGTGGGAGGCCACCAGGGACCGCGGATTGACGGCGATCGTCCCGCCGAGACCCACCGGCGGCGCCGGTCCGCCGAAGTAGAGCTCGGTGTCAAAGACCGTGCCCTTGCCGCCCCCCATGACCTTGACACCGGCGAGATAGTCGACGTCCTCCCACGCCGTGTTCGTATTTGGCCGCTCCTGCAGGGCGGCTTCGAGGGTGAGCCAATTACCGACGCGGACGGGCTCTGCGATCTTTCGGCCGGCGGCGTCGCGCACATATTCAGTACGCTCCCTGGTGAGCTCCACGAATCGGTGGCGGGGCCAGGCATAGGCCGCGGTGGCGTCCCCCTGCGTCGCCCCAGCCTCGTAGATCCAGCAGGACGCGTAAAATTCCGGTTCGCCATCGACGCCGAGGGCGTACCGGTGGTGCTCGGGCGCGTAAAGGCCATAGGACACAGTCTCGTCGTAGAGCGGGCACCCGCCCTTCGTCGCCTGGATCGTCTCCGTGGCTTCGACGAGCGTCAGCGCCGACGGCAGCGGGCCAGGCTGCGCCAACGGAAACAAGTCACCGGTGGTCGGCCCGCCTTGCTGGAAGTAGGCGCCGGGAACTGCCACTTCCCTGTAGACCTCTTCTCGTTCGACGGTCACGACGACTCCGCCGGCGGCCGCGGCGTCGGTCCGCTCCGGAGCGTTGCCCAGGATGACGATGCAGGTCGGCACCTCTCCCGAGCTCTGGACCCGGATCTTTTCCGAGAGCGCAAAGCCCTCGAGGCGCAGCGTCCACACCGGCGGCACGTTGACGCCAGGCACCAGGGGGCGCGTGATGAGATCGCCCAGGCAATCCATCAGGTAAGCGACGTTCGCGGCCTCCGCTACTTCGCGCGCGACCGCAAAGGCCTCCTCGTCGATGATGTCGACCGCGGTATTCAGGGGCTCGCCGACCTCGGCGCCGATTTGTATTCGATTCGAGGGTACGCCGGCGAGCTCGAAGAGGCGCGCCAGGAGCTGGCCGTGGGTGAGCCCGTGGTAAGCAGGGAGCTTGAGGGATACGCGCTTGCGGTCGTACCGCCCCATCGCGTCGAGTCCGTCCAAGCTCATTTCGTGGACCGGCTCGTCGATCGAGTCGGGGACGCCGTACGCTCGGTCACTGTCGATCGAGAGACCGTCCGTCAGCAGCGGGATCACCGTCTCGACGCCGTCAATCTCGATCCCCACGGACAGGTGGACCGGCAGCTTTCCCGGCGGAGGGGCGCCCCAATGGCGCTCCGTGAGCAGAGGACCGAGGGATCCCGCGGACGACGCTGGAAGGCTCAGGGACCACTCGGCGCGGCCACTGTCTCCTGAAGAGAGGGACCAGCCCATCAAGTCGCCTTGCTCGAGCGTCAGATCACCCCCGGGGAGCCCCGGGACATTCCCGCTAAAAAAGAGCCGCCGGCCGGAGCCGGCGGCCACTTCGCGGACGGTCAGCGGCGCCAGGAGTTCCGGCGCCGCCGGTGCCATGGAAGTCAGTACGGCGCCGAGAGCGGGCGAGGTTTCAGGCGTCGCACGGAGAGTGCCACCGAGGGCGGCTAGAGTGGTCAATCTGGCCCCGCGTAAGTCCGCTCGGGAATGTGTTCGACGAACTCCAATTCAAGCTCAACCGAGTCCACGGTGACTTCGCGTGCCACGGCGATCGAGAAGAGCCGAAGCGGCCAGTATCTGAGCTCGAGGTATTGGCCGGCGGAGGCGGACAGATCGGCAGTCACGACCTGGGTCACGTCGTCGAGGCTGTAGGCCAGCTGGCCCGCACCGGCGGTGGTCCCCTGGACAACCGCGAGCGGCGTCTCAGCGGCTCCGGATGTGATCCAGGCCTCCAGAGGGTGGGTTTCCGGCGAGACAAGCGGCCAAGGCATGGACCGCGACAGCGTCCACGTGGCCTTCGGCTCTACGGGGATCACCCAGCGCTCCACGAAAGGCTCCTCGATCCACACTTCGAGTGGCCTGTCACGAGATCGAGGGGCTAGCCTCAAGAGCCTGGAGTGCTCGTCAAGCGACGTCGGCGTCAAGCCGATATCCAGGCGTTCCGCGTTGACCGTCAGAGGCGCCCAACGGCTCGGTGGCGTTGACTGGTAGGTCGTGCCGCCGCCGTGCATGGGGATGACCGTCCCGCCCAAGAGTTCCGGACCGTCGATCGCCGTAACGTCGGCTTCAACAGGACGCCCCCCGATGATGGGGGGCGAATCCAAGAACCGCGGCCAGTCCTCGAAGGCCATCAGACCGTTGGGTCGGCGACCCTGGACGTCACCTCGACGGTCAGCGGCGCCGTAAATCCGTCGGCGTTGGTTGGATCCGCGTGAGCCGTGGCAGTGATCGACTCTTGGCGCTCCGTGGCGCTCGTGGTCGTAGGGCCGGTGCCGCTGGGGACCATTCGCGGAGCGACGATGCGCCAGCGATGGCGGTGGGTCGTCCCAGGGATCGCCACGGCCGTCCGAAGATCCGCCTCCAGCGAAAACGGTTCGCCAGCCATCAGGAGATCGTAGGTCTCGTTGCCGACGTGTTCGCGGCCAATGGTCGCCGACGCGCTTCGAGTGCCAGCGCGGCGCGACCTGCTAAAGGAGCTGCTGATCTGCGGTTTCGGAGCCGTCGGATTGGTCATCGCAATCTGAATGCTGTCTGTCTCCTCCTCGACGCCCTGAATCTTGATAATCGAGTTGATCTCGCTGAACGGGAGCACCTCAGGGATAACAGACAAGAATGTGCCAGCAAGGCGATCAAACTGCCAGGTGTCGCCCACCTCGATCCCTGTCCGGTCGCCAGGGAAGGCCATCTGGAGCTGGGCCGAACCGATCGGCTCGCCGGTCACCGAGTCGTAGAGCGTCGACCAGAATGGCCGCGTATCAATCCGGGACCCAAGCCGAATCTGCGTCGGAATCGCGCCGAATGGGGCGGCGCCAACCTTGACCAATACCGAGATCACCCCTTCGGATAGGCCTGCGACGTCGCTGGCTGCGATGAACACCTCTTCGCCGGCTGCCGCATTGATGGCCGCCGAGCCGAGAATGCCGCGGACTTGCGGTAGTGAGGCATTCGGGGTCGGGTCTACCGTCGCCGCGACCGCTCCCCAGAAGCCCAGGGACTCGAAGACATGGTCGATCTGGCAAGTCAGCAGGCTAGAAGGGGCCAAGTTCAGGGTCAGTGTATTGGTCTTGCCGCCTGCGAGAGTGACCACCCGCCCGTCATCCTGATCCTTACGGACCGAATAGGATTTCGGCACCGGGTTCGCGCCGTGCGTCGAGAACCTCAGCCTCTCTACGCCGGGGGCAATGTTGGAGTAGTCATAACGCTCGAAGACGTTGCCCAAGAACGGGATCATCGCCTCCGGATTAACCTCGTGGGTGGTTTGACCGGCCACCGCGAGTTTTCCCTTCAAGCTCTCGAGCATGTCTCGGGACGATTGAATGGTCTGGCGCTCGATACGCTGCAGCTCGGCGGAGAGGCCTTCCTGGGTGACGTCGAAGCCCCACGGGAACGCAGTGGCCGCGAAGCCGTCAAATAGCTCATGCCCTAGGCCCATCGCCAGGGCTGCGGGGTTAAATCCAGGGGTCATGATTCACCGCCCTTCTTCTTCGGCTTGCCCTTCGGCGGAGTCTCCTCCTTCGGCGGAGTCTCCTCCTTCGGCGGAGTCTCCTCCTTCGGCGGAGTCTCCTCCTTCGGAGCCTCGCTCACAGTGAATCTAGGGTGCGCACGGAAAAGCTCCAGCGCCTCGGCTGGCAAGCCCAAGGTGCGGGCCTCGCCGGCCTTAAAACTGATCTCTCCGACATTGGGTACCGGGACAGACACGTTCCGCGGCCCAGGGCCGGTCAAGGTGATTTGATGCGTCATCGCGCGATCGTCTCCATGTTGATAGCGCCAAGTTTTTGGCGGAAGTCGAAAAGGAACGTCCATGCCAGTTGGATCCGAGAGTCGCCAGTCTCGATCGACCGGACATCACGGACCCCGCCGCCCACGAATCGGCGGCACAGGTCGATATCCCCGGTCTCCGGACGGCGTAGGGTCGGGGTAGCCAGAAAGGCCCGGGTGAGCTCTGTGCCAATGGCCGAGACAGAGGCCTCGTCGTCTTCGAGGATGCGCCGCTCCCGCTCCATGACGATGCGGGCGCCAATGGAAATCGACGCTTCCAACGTGCCGCCCGGCTCCTTGACCGGCGACACGCTGATCCCACAGACCTCGATGGCACGGTAGGGCAACCCCTCCCACTTGGCATAGTCGGTCACCCGGTAGATCTGCTCAACGCCGGCCCACTCCACCAACACGGGGCGATCCCGAGCGATGTGCTTCGCCGAGACGACCGCGAGGTCCAGGTGGTCGAGCTCTAGGGCCACTACGCCCTCGACGCGCCAAGGAGGTTGTCCAACAGCCGCCCTGCCAGGGCGTCGGCAAGCTCGGGATTGGACGTAGCGTGCGGCCTCGAGGGAATCGAGAGCCCCTCCGTCAGCAGCTTGGCCGGGCTGATCCAGACCCCGAACTCCATGCCCAGGCGCCAGTGCATAGCGGGCTTGCCCTGTGCGCCGATGCGCTTAGCTTTGATGCGAGTCTCGCGGAGGTCAGCCGACGTCCCGGCGCCACCTCGGTGGAGCGCTGCGAAGGGCATATCGACGCCAATAGCCAGCCGCTCGGGGCCCATCACCTCGAAGCCCCCAGCGCTGCCCGCCCAGGCCTGCGCGAGGGAGCCTCCAGGGCCACCGAGCGGCGATCCTGCGGGGCGGCGGCCGAACGGCTTCGAGGGCGCCCAAGGGATCTTGCGTCCTTGAGGCGTGTGCCAGTACCGGCCGGCGAATTCGCTGGCCACGGATTTACGCATGGCCTTAACGCCCTGGCGCTCCATGCCTCGGAACGGGGCCTTGAAGGCGTCCAGCAGCTTGCCGAGCAGGTCGCCGCCGGTGATACCCACGTCGAGGATCACTGCCCAAGCCCCCGCCTAACAAGGGCATGCCAGGCGCCCGTGATTTGCGGCTTGCCCGTGCCCGGAACGGCACCAAAGGTCTTGTCGCTAGTAGCCGCAATGCGCGGCAGGGGCAGATTCTTGGCGAGATTGCGCAGCCACTCGACCTGCGCCTTATAGGCTTCCTGGAGCGACTTGCGCGCGTCCTGGGAGCCCACCGAGGCGGCCATCAAGGCCATCAAGGCCGTGGCCTCGGTGATCTGAGCCGCCAGCGAAGGTGACACCCCTTCGACCGGCGGGACGGCGGCAGCATCGCCACGGAGTGCCGCCAGGTCGATCGGGGTCTCGTATCCGGCTTTCGCAAGGTATCCGTCCACCCGAGACGACGCCGCGCCAAGGCGCTGGGCCCAGGCGTCTTCGACCGACTGCCCATCCTTGAGGGACAGGAGCTGATCGATTCCCCGGCCGTAGATGGCGGAGGCGTCGTCAAAGGTGGCGTAAGGCATCAGCGGCGGTCTTGCTTCTTCTGAACCTGCTGCTGGCCGCTAGCGCCGTCTTTCTCGACGGCCGCCAGACGCTTGGCGAGTTCTTCATTCTCCCGCCTCAGATCCTGCATTTCCTGCCGGAAAAGCTTCTTGTCTTCTTGATCGGCCTCTGATCGGGCCCGCTGGTCCTCGATTCGCTTTGCTTCAGCCTCTTCGGCCTCTCTGGCTAGGCGTTCGCGCACCTCGTGGGCGTCGACGTCATAGCCGAGCCCCTTCTTCTCGAGCCGCGCGGCGTCGCGCTCGTCCATTTCTTCGACGAACCCAGGAGGTCGTTCTTCCTGGACAACGCGCCCGTCGAC
>JBCDKB010000304.1:0-10724 GCA_038747035.1 Acidobacteriota bacterium
AGACCTTCACGCGGGATCTGCCCGGATCCGGGATCAGCGGCCCGTTGAAACCCGAGCCCGAGATCCTCGAATCGTCGGCGCCGCCGCGAGACCGAGCCGCGCCGAACACGTCTCCGTCGGTTTGCGAGGAGCCTGCCGCCTCGGCGCGCCTAAGAGCTGTTTCCCGGCAGATCGATGCCTTCGATATCGGCGTTGTTGTCGAGCAGGACCCGGATCACTTCTTGGCTGACCCAGGGAATGCTATTCGCCTTCCTCCGCAAGCGGACGGCGGCCTCCAGCGGGGACGGGTGGCGGGGGCCACCGTCGTCGGGGTCAACCCCGACCTCTTCGAGGAGAAATCGAATGACCGGCGTGTCGGAAGCGAGGGTCGCCTCCAAGAGGAAACTCTTTCCTTCTTTGGTGAAGACGCCGTCGACGACGGCGCCTTTCCGCCAACACGCGCGAAGCTTATCCACCAGCTCTTCGGCCCATTCGTTATAAGCCTCGCGGTCGTAGCGTTGGGGTCTGAACGTGGTGCGCCTGAAATGCTCGTAATTGCGGAGGAGTCGCTTGTTGGGACAGCCGGCCGCCTCGAGCCGGCTGCGCAGCTCCTTCTCCTCCGCGGCGCGCTGGGCTTCCGGGTCTGGACCGAAGCCGCAGCCAGACAAGCAGAGTCCCGTGACGCCGAGGACCAGGAGTCGACGGAGCGCGGCGGTGACGAGGCCCGTCGCCGGCCGGCGCCAGTCCGCACCCGCCGGGGCGAGGAAAGAGCTCACGGGTTCGCTCCGCCCACCGGCGCGTCATCCATCCTCGCCGTCCCCGCTTTCGTCGTCCTCATCCAGCCATTCTTCGTCGTCTTCACTCCATCCGTCCTCCGCCCAGTCGTCCTCTCCCCGCGATGCTTCCTCGCCGTCCCCGTAGTCGACCTGGGTTCCGTCCTCGTCGCTCCAGGTCTCTTCGTCTTCCCTATCGGAGCGCTTCGCGGGCGCGGCGAAGGGGATCATCACCTTCTCCCGGGAGCCCAGATAGGCCCGGTCGTCGCCGGCCCGGAAGACCTTCGGCCGGATTTTGTCTTCGAGACCGTAGGTGTGCGGCATGCACCAGGTGCCGTCGCGCTTCGCGGTGACACTGACCCTCTGGGGATTGCCGCCGTAACTGACCTCATAGTGCCCGGCAAAGCCGAACTCGGGGGGGATCGGGATGCTGATCGTACAGCCCGCGCGCCAGTTTCCCTGCCGACCCGGCGGCTGGGAAAACTCGAGGTCGAAATCAATGCGGCTGGTGGGGATGGTCGCGGGCTCGAGCTTGACCGGCTCGTCCTTGAGGCGAAGGCCCTTCGGGTCTCTGGCGGAAATCTCGTGCCGGTCGAGCGGGCGTCCGCCGGCTTCGAGGAGCTCCAAGACCTTGTCGGTTTTCCGGTCGATGATTCCGAAAATGGAAAGATCGGCCTCCAAGAGTTCCGGATTGAAGTAGGCCAGGATGCGAATATCCTCGGAGACGACCCGCGCCGTGTAGTGGAAATTCTCGATCTCTCGCATGCCGCACGAGATCTCCGCCTCCGGCTGTTCTTCAGGCCACACGTCGGCGGTTTCGTCGTCCAGATAACAGCTCGTTTTGACGCGGATCTTGGCGGGGACTCCGTCATGGGTCTTTGTTTCCCTGTAAACCACAACCTCCCCACGCTCGCGGTCGGCGACGGCGGCGGCGGTGTCGAATTCCAAGGTCACAGGGTCATAGACGCGGTGGGCGTCCCCGCATCCGGCGAGTATGAGAATTGGGACCGCGGCCAGCCAGCTGTGGCTGGGACCTTTCGAGCTTCTCTCCGACATCGGGATCTCCGTAGAGGATCGTAGGGGTGGGACTGGAGTGGGATCTTGCATCCCCGATGGCACCGCCGGATCGCAGGCGATCCCGCTACGGTTTGAGGCCGTACCGCTCGAGGCCCGCATGGGCTTGGCCAAGGGAAGCGGTCACGTCTTCCAAGTGTTTGCTCATCAGACCTCGGTGATTGCGCTGGCAGACGTTGGCGACGAGTCCGATCTGCCGGTAGGCCTTGGTGAGGGCCGACGCCACAGGGGGTGACGGTGATTGGAGTGTCTCCGGCTTGCTGTGGAGCCGCTCAAGGGAGCGGGAAAGCTTGGAGCAGGAGGCGATCAGGTTGCCGGTTT
This sequence comes from Acidobacteriota bacterium, assembly GCA_038747035.1. Classification (GTDB taxonomy): domain Bacteria; phylum Acidobacteriota; class Thermoanaerobaculia; order Multivoradales; family J023; genus JAUIJL01. Next base: position 2,148 of record JBCDKB010000304.1, read on the forward strand.
TTTGGCCGCGGTAGATCGCCAGCATTTCGCCGAAGGCCGCTTTGATCGGCTGCGTATTCGAGGTGTAGTGCGCGTGCCACTTTCTGATCGCCTTTTCGATTTCCTCTGGCGTCTGCGGCTTCTGCTCTCCGGGGGGCGGTTCCCCGCGCCTTGCCGCCATGAGCTCCTCTGGGCTCCGCTTCGCGACCTTGGGCAGTGTCCGTTTAGCCGGTTCTGGCATCGCGTAGCGGCGAACGGTCTTCGGCTTCTTGCGCTCGATATAGCCGTCCGACTTCTGGTCGTAGCGCACGAGCCGCGTCGGCCAGACGGCGGGCGCGTCCCCGAGGGCCCAGGCCTTGAAGCCCTCGTCAAAGCCCGCCACGTCGGTCTCCAGCACCCGGGTCAAGACCTCATCGGTGCTGAGACCGTCTCCGAAGGCCTTCAGCATGCGGTGGATGGCCTTGATGCCGTGCCGGGCCTCGATGAAGTGGAGCGCCCAGGTCGAATGGGTATAAGCGAGGCTCACGAGTTGGGGCTCACTGAAGCCGGCGAGAATCGGCTCCATCACCGCGAAGGAAAGGTAGCGGCCGGCTTCATACATGTCTGGGATCGGATTGATCGCCTTTTGGTCCATCTCGATATGGCTCGCGAGGCCTTCGTCGAACCATTTCGGGGCGCGACCGCCCGTGACCTGGTCAATCATGGCGTGGGCGACTTCGTGGGACACGATGTTGACGAGGAGGGGGTGGAGACTTTTGAGGTCCGCGAGCGGGACCCGAACGCGGCCGTCGTAGACGCCGAGCACGGAGATGCCGCCGGAATAGGCCCGCTGGAAAGGTTCCAGCTCGAAGAGATGGACCTCGATTTTCTCTTTGTTCTCGCCCATCGGGATCCAGCGCAGCAGGCGCTCTCGCTCAGCTTCGAGAACGTAGCTCAGTTCCTTCGGATAGTCCTCGCCGGCGCTCTTGGGGTAGCGGAGCGTGAAGTGTCGACTTTGGTAGGTGGCGAAGTCCGCTTCCAGATCGCGGTCCATCTCAATCTGAAGAATTCTCTGGGAGCTCACCCGCTGGGTCGAGTAGTTATTGGCCTTGTGAATCAAGTTGAGCGCAAGCTCATACTCCTCCAGGCGCACCATGAGCTCCGCCATCTGGTAGAAGGTCCCCGGGTCGCGCCGGCTGTTGAATCGAGCGTTATGCGCTAGGTCCACCAGGAGCCCGAGGGCTTCGGCCCTCCGGCCGACTTCGGTCAGCGCCAGGGCCCGCAGCTTGATCAGGTCGGGGGGCAGCTTCGGCGTGCCTTCGGAGGAGTCGGTCTGCGTCAGCCGGACGAGGTCTTCCCATCGACGCTCCTTGGCGAGCACCAAACCGGCGAGCTCGGCCTGCCGCCGGTTTTTGGGGTAAACGATCCCACCCCGGTGCAGGGTCTCGGTGAGAGCGTCCAAGGCCTCGAGAACCTCGGCATTCTCCTTGGCCTCTGCATCGGCAGCGCTCCAGACGGGGGTGCCCCCGGGGATGAGCTCGGCGGCGCCCAGCAGACGGACTCGACTGCCTCCGACCTCGATATCCAGCCTCTCGCCCACCGAGAAAGCGGTCGCCGAGGCGGGCAGTGGCAGTTGCCGCGGCGCGTTGTAGCGCGGGCTGACCTTGGGCTCAGCGGTCTCAGAGAATTTGAGTTGCGGAAAAATGGCGGGGCGGGTGCCGAGGGACGAAAGCAGGGGATCCTCAAAGAGACTCTCGCGGGTGAGGGGCTCCAGTCCGAAGGCTGTTTGGAAATATCTTTCAGCGATCTCCAGATCGCCTTCAACGGCCGCGATCTGCGCTCCGATGTACCAGACTTCGGCCATCCGACTCCCCGCGTTCAGCGTCGCTTTGAAGTCGAGATACGCTTCTTTTTCCCAGCCGCCGACCAGGGCTGCGTAGGCGGCCTCAACGCGAAGAAGATCGACGTCCGGCGCGCGCTCCAACGCGGAACGGTACTTTTCCACGACTCCGTCGCTCGCCGAGCCGTCGAGCGCTAGTCGAGCGCGGAGGAGGCCGACCAGGGGCCGTTGCGGGGGGAAGTCAAAGCCGTCCAGGATCTCCTTTGTTTCGGCCACGCGGCCGCCGGCGAGCAGGATCTGGGCGATCATCGCGCGTCCGGTCTTCCGCACGCCCTCGGGGGCGTCGCCCGGGAGGAGATCCATGAGGCCTTCGAGATCGAGCTCGGCGCCGCCGGTCAAGACGTCGCGCAGGGGGCGTAGGGCGGCGATGGCGATGAGGCCGGCCTTTGTCTTTGGCGCCTCGGCCGCGGGCGCATTCCCGGATTTATCCGGAGGATCGAGGGACTTTCCGGAGCCGGGATTCGACTCCGGCGTCGAGCAGGCCATCGCCGCGACGGCGAAGGCCGTGGCGAGGTAGACGATGCGACCTCGGCGACGTCGGAGGCTGAGTGCCACCAAGGGCACGGCGAGCAGCACGGCCAACGTGGCCGACGCCGCCGGGTGGACGCCATGGCCTGGGGGAGGCGACGGCGTCGCCGGCGATGCCCCCAGCCTGTCGAGGATGGCCTCGCGTTTGGACCGGGGATTCGCGAGGATCTCCAGGCGATGGAGCTTGGGCTCTCCGTCTTCATCGACGAAGCGCATCTCGATGAAGTCCTCAAGGCCGGACGCAAAGGTGACGTGGAAGATCGCCACGTCATCGTCGTGTCGCGGACCCGGCGTCTGGAGGACAAACTCGCTTCCTTCGTGGGGGCCGAGGCGCACCGCCATCTCGTTGACGAATTCATCTCGCCCCCACTGCCGGAGAAGGGAACGCTCTGAGAGATCCCGCCACCAGGCGTCTGGGCCGTGGGCGACATAGTCCATCAGCATCTGGGTGGCCTTGAACTCCGCTTCGGAGATCGAACGGCTCCCGGACCCTGGCGGCTGAGCGAAGACTTGGGGCGCCAAGAGATTCAGGCAAAGCGCTAGGCCCGCGGGGCCGGCCAAGGCGCAGAAAAGGCGGCGATGGAGCATCTGGCGTGCCATCAGTTTTCTTTCACCCACAGAGGGTCGTCAGAAGAAACGAAGCATGAAGAAGAAGGGCCGTTAAGCAATGCTATCCCTTGAGGGATATTAACTCACGTCGACGTGGCGTGAAAGAGGATGCGAGGGGATTTACGCCTTGGGCGAGGCTCCGATGGTCACAAAGACTCTGGCCACGGGCCCGTCGGCGCCGTCGTCGGCTCAAGGGGGCACCACGATGGCCAGGCGTCGCGCTTGTCAGGCGAGGCTGGAGGTTCTGACCGGGCTCTGCCGCGGCGCTCCCTGCGATGCTCAGGCCTCGGCGACCGTAGGCAGTCACGATGGCTCACATCGGCAACAAACCCAACTCGAACTCGATCCGCTCGCTCCGGCGTTCCCTCGTCGCGCTTTTAGGCCTCGCGGTGGTTTCTGCGCTGGCGATGGCGGCCCAGCGGGCGAGCGACGACGCCATGCGCCGTGCGGCCGCGCGGGTAGAAGCTGCGGGCTCGTCCCTGGATCCTCGGCAGATCGCCCTCGATCCACCCTCCGCGGGTGGCAACGCACATCCGGCGCTCGAGGCGGCGCGGCGCTGGCTGAAGAACGACGACCAGAAGCTCTACCGGGAGTTCCACCGTCGTCTCCAGCGCGAGATCCTGAAGCGCGGGGACCGCATGACGCCGGAAGACCTCGAGCTCTTCCGTCGCGCGATCGACCACTACGGCCCGGTGTTCGAGATCCTCGACGCGGCGGCCTCCCTAGACGGCGCTAGCTTTGACTTCGATCGCCACCTCCCCACGGGACTGCAGCTGCCCTACCTCAACGCCTCTGAGCACTTCGGCGATCTCTTGAGCGGTCGCGCCCACGTCGCCTACGCAGAGGGCCGCCCCGCGGACGCCTGGCGGGACGTGCGCATGATGTTTCGCCTCGCCGCGTGGAAAGCTCGGGAGATGCCGATCCTCGTCAACCAGCTGATGGCCTATACGGTTATTGACAGTGCGGTGCTCGAGGCCCAGGCGCTCTTGCGCGGCGGCGCGACGCCGGACGCGGAGACCGTCGCCGAGATCCAAGCGACGCTCGCGGAAATGCGCCGTGCGGACTGGCGGGCGCATTTCGACCGGGCCCTCGAGATGGAACGGGCCGAAATGGTGACCTGGCTCAACGATAGAAAGCGCGGGGGGGAGCTGATTCGCAGCTGGTTCCCGGTCCGCGTGTGGCCCTCGATCCCGCTGCGTCCGTGGCGGACGTTTGACCTCGCGCACTACGCCGAAGCGATGACGGACTTCATGGAGGTCTGCCGGCGGCCGGCCTTCGAGCGCCCGGCGGTGGCCGGCCGGTACGGACATCTCGAGACCCACTTGGAACGGGTCGAAGATCACTATCCCGTCCCCCGCTGGGCCCCGTTGACGCGGGGGCTCCTCAACGCGGGTCTCGTGTCGTCCTGCGATCGTCGGGATGAGGCGCTGGCGTCGCTCGACATGATGGAAACTGCCCTTCGGCTGGAAAGTCATCGCCAGAGTACCGGCGCTTATCCGCTCACCCTAGAAGACCTCGGCGACGTCCCGATCGATCCATTCAGCGGCCTATCCTTCGTCTATCGCCCCACGGCGACTGGAGCTGTTCTGTATGGCGTCGGCATCAACCGGGTTGACGACGGCGGTGAACCCCACCCAGAACGCTCCAGCGGCGACTGGAATCACTACCATGGCGATCGAGTGTGGCTCCTCGATTCGCGGGGTCTCTAGGGAATCGGGGCCGCGAGTCTTTGCCTGCCAGTCTCTCTGGGGGGCTGGCAGAGCGTCCTTCCATCGAAGACACCCGCAAGAAGCCACTAAGAGCGGTCCAGCGCAGCCTCTGGTGAGGGATTGCGATCGATAGTGTGGGCTTGATGGAGTCTGCCTGTTCCCTGCGCTTTGGGATTGAACGGCCCAAGACCGGGCCGCGCGGATGACCCGGCTCGTCGCGGAAGCTCGGCGCCGATCAGGCGAAGGGCCTCCGCCCGGGTCTTCCCCCACCCCAAACCGAAGGAGCCCCCCATGTCTGTTTCTTCTATAAAGATCCTTGTTTTTTCAACGTTCCTCGCGGCGACGGCGCTCGCGTTCACGGTCTTGCCGGTCTACGCCCAAGGGACGTCCGGCGACGGAAATTCCCGCGACGGAACTTTCGCCACGACTCCGGACCCGCCGCGTCAAGACGAGATGAGCGTCCGCAGCGAGACCCGACTCGGCACCCCGCAGTGCAATCCCGATGACATCGCCCCCGAATGCCAAGTCGGTCCGTGGCTCGAGACCCGGTCGACGGAGTTCGTGAATATTCGCAAGACCACCTTCCTCGGCCAGGGCGTTCGGCGGATACCGACGGTGCCGGGCACCCAGATGTCGAGCTCCTTTGTCGCCGAGCAGGACGGGATGGAAGTGGCGATCGCGTTTACCGCGGAAGCCTACGTGCAGCCGGGCCTCAGCTCAGGCAAACGCCTGTTCGTCAGGGCGCTGGTGGACGGCGTGCCGGCGGAGCCGTCCGACGTTGTCTTCGCCACCGACGGCTTTGGCGGCACGAGGTCCTTCACCTTCACGACCGAGGTCGACAAGGGTGTGCACACGGTGGAGATGCAGTGGCTCGTGGACCGCGACGCGGTCGGCCTGATCCGCGACGCGACGGTGATGATCCAACAAGGCCTGTCCCGCCCCGGCGGCAATACCTTGACCGCCGTCTCGCCGCCGAGCGGCGGGGCCCTGACGTTGGACAAACAGTCGTGGACGGCCGTGTCCGGCCTCAGCACCAGCTTCTACGCGCCCGCGGATGCCCTGGTGACGGTGAGCGTCAGCGGCGAGACCGCGGTCACCAACGATCCGACGAAGCGCCTCTTCCTGCGCGTCCTGGTCGACGGGGTGCCGATCAATCCTTCCAACGTCGTCTTCGCGCGGGGAACCAAGATCCAGTCGAGGACCATGACCTTCGGCATCAGCGACCTGGCCCCCGGCATGCACACGGTGCGCGCGCAGTGGCTGGTCGACAACGGCGGCAAGGCGCTCTTCGGCGACCGCTCGCTGGTCGTGTCCGCGAACGCCGGCTCCGCCGCCACCGATCGGTCATTCATCGTGCCTCCGAGCGGCGCCAACCAGCTGACCAACTCGACGGTCTATACGCCCGTTCCCGACATGTCGACCCTGGTCTTCGTGCCGTCCCCGGGCAACGGCCAGCTGGCCGTGACCTTCAGCGCCGAGATGGGCGTTCAGCCCGCGGGCACCGCCGAAGTCGCGCTGGCAATCAACGGTGTGCTCCAGCCCGACACGACCGTTTCGTTCGCCAATTCGACCGACCTGCTCCACGCCCACGACTTTGTTTTCGATGCGAAGAAGCTGCCCGCCGGGCCCGTCGACGTCGAGATCCTGTGGCGGGTCGAGGACGCGTGGTCCACGGCCTCGCTCGGTGACCGCACGCTGAGCGTGATCGCCGAAGTCGGTCACATCCCGGATCTCGCCGAAGCCCAACCTTTCGGCCCGGGCAAGCAGCCGCCCTTGGGGAGCGACAACCTGACCCGCCTCGAGCCGGTTATCGGTGACAAGGACGTCCTGACGATCCTCTGGGATCCAGACCGCGAGCAGGAGGACCACCCGACCCAAGCCGACATGCCGATTACCGATATTGACGCCATCCTCTTCGGGGCCTCCAATAGCGCCGACGACTACTTCCGCGAAGTCTCGGGCGGTCGATTCGGTCTGCGCAACGCCGGCATCCTCGGCTGGTACGACGCCCTCGAGCCCGCCGACACGTACTGGAACCCGCCGCCGGGCTGCACCGACGGTTTCGAAAGCGGGCACGTGCGCAAGTGGGCGGAAGCGCTGACCTTCGCCGATGACGACTTCGACTTCTCCGATTACGACAAAAACGGGGACGGTCGGGTCGAGCCGCTGGAGCTCGCGATCGTGATCGTGATTCCGCAGGATGTCGCCAGCGGTACGGCCCTCCAAACCCCCTTGGCGGAGCAGTGCCCGGCCGAGGTCGCGTTCTCGGCCGACGGGGTGGTCATCACGTCGCTCACCGAGGTCTACACCGACGGTAACGTCCTCGACAACGAGTGGCTGGTCTTCGCCCATGAGCTGTCGCACCAGATCTTGGGCCTCGACGATATGTACGCCAACGACACGGTGGCCCGTCCGGGTCGCATGTCGATCATGGCGGTGCTGGCGGAGGACCACTTCTCCCTGCTGCCGCATATCGGAGCGCCCCACAAGCTCGCCCTCGGCTGGGCGACCCCGCGCACCATCGCCCAGGACGGGACTTATGACCTGGAGGAAGTGAAAACCGACGGCGATGTCTTCATTCTGCCGCGCTACGTCAACCCGGACAGTGAAGAGGAGTACTTCGCGCTCGAGAACCGGCTCGAAGATCTGCCGGCCCTCTATGACGACGATATCGGCGACAGCGGCGTCGCGGTCTGGCACGTGGTGGGCGATCCCATCCGCAACAACACCGAGCCCCGCGGCGTGTCGGCGGCCAGCTGGGACAACGTCGCCAATACCCAAGCGCGTCGCGGACTGCGCCTGGTGCGTCCGTGGACCCAAATCGACTTCGCCACCGGCGACGCGATCCTGCTCCCCTTCGGCAAGAACAACGCGCTGTGGGACGGAATTGAGGACTACGACCTCCTCTCCGGACCGTGCGTGCTCTTCCCGAGCAACACCCTGACCTGGGCGGACTGCTCGGCGAGCGGTTACGGCATCGAGCTGAACTTCGAGCCGGCCCAGCAGCAGGTGCCGCTCGAGATCGACGTGCCTTGATCGACTCCGGGTCGTCCGGGGGGGCTCCGAAGCCTTCCGGGCGATCGGGACCCCAGTGCAGACATCAAAAGGGGCGGCCGCCGGGCCGCCCCCTCGTATTTCCAGGATCTTTTGATGTGGACCGGCTCAGATGCGCACCGAGCCGCCGTCGAAGAGCGGCACGGTCATCGTGAAGTTCTCCGGATAGGTGAGCTTCTGTTCCTCCAGCAGGCCGATGGCGATCTGCTCGCCCATGCGGAAGGACTCGATGTAGTCCGTGTAGTAATGCACGCCGCCCCAGTTGCGGCCGATGGCGATATTGGCGGCGAGCTTGTTGAGCTCGCCTTCGACGGTCAGCGGCTCCCGCAGGTGGACGCGGAGCAGCTGCGAGCCGTCCGCCGACGGTTCGTAGGCGATCGGCTTTTTGCCGTCGAGGAATTCCGGCGGCGTCCAGCCGTGGTCGAAGTAGGCCTTGAGGATGGTGACGCACGCGCCGGCGACGGTGGCGTGCCCTGCGCCGTAGGCGGGGTGCATCGGCGAGCCCTCGGGGAAGGCCATCGGCAGGAGATAGCTGTCTTCCTTGGCCGAGGGTTCCTTCCGAAAGTGGTCGTCGTTATTTTTGTAATTGTGGGCGCGGATGCGGGCGGTGAGCTTGTCCCCTCCCCATTCGAGCGCGGTGAAGCGCTCCGCCAGGGGCGCCAGGGGACGGAGCGGCCCGCCCTGGAGGTCAGTCCGGTTGATCCAGCGATCCAGTTGGCCGCCGAGGGCCTCTGGACGCAGGCGACGGTGGATGTTGAATTTTTGGTAGCGCACGGCCTTGAGCGCCCGGGTTGCCACCTCGGTGACGAGGGTCAGGAT
>JBCDKB010000305.1:0-10693 GCA_038747035.1 Acidobacteriota bacterium
GCCGCCGAGGTCGTTGAAATTTTCGAAGAGCTCGCCGCCGGTGCCTTCTGAGATCATGAAGAGCCCGCCGCTTCCGCTCCGCGCGAGGCTCGAACCGCGACCGCCGCCCGCGGCGGTGCCGGCGTCGGCGGCGCTGCCGCCGGCCCGCAGGCCGCCGGTGTCAACCGAATGCACGGTGGCGCCGGCGCGCCGAAAGTGCTCGTTCATCGAGTCGACGAGGTCGAAGGCTTCGGTGGAGCCGAAGTACTCCGAGCTGTCGACGCGCCACAGGGCGTTGTCCTGGACCTGCCGCTGGATCTCGGCCCGGCGCTCGTCGTCCTGGGTGCCGGTGAGCAGGGAGTCGTCGAAGCCTTCGGAGAAGAAGACGACGTGCTTACGGCCGTCGAGCCCCCGCAGCTGTTCGGCGAGGGAGCCCAGGGAGCGGGTCAGAACGCCGACGTCGGCGACCTGCTCGCTGCGCTCGGCGCGGCCCTGCATGTCCCGCAGCTCGCGGGCGGTTTGCTCCATGGCGGCGTTGGCGATCGCGCGGGCGCCGGTGCCGCCGCCGCCGTCGACTCCGTCCGAGGCGACGCTATCGATCGACAGGCGCAGGGGATCGCTCGCCACGAGGCGCGATTCGGCGGCGGCCAGGGCCTCGAGGGCCGCGGTCACTTGGCCGCGGTCGGAGGTGAAGCCCAGCACCATCTCGGCGCCCCGGCTTCGGCCGTAGGTGGCGACGCCGACGAGGTCTGCGGGGTGGAGATCCTCGCTCACGAGGCGGATGGCGGCGTCGCGGGTCCGGGTCAGCTCGGCCGGGCGCATGAATGTGCGGTCGAAGAGCAGCAGGAAATGGCGCCGCGCCGCGACCGGCAGCCGCATCGGGTCGGCGGCTTCGGCCTCGCTCAGGGAACCCAGGTCGATTTCCTCGACGCTGAGGATCTTCTGTGCTTTTCGACCTTCAAAAAGGCGGAATTGCTCAGCCTTGAGGCCGCGCACCGGCTCCCCGCGCAGGGTCACCTCCACCGGAACCTCAACCAGCAGGGTCGTCGTTTGGCCTTCGAAGGCGGTTTCCGGCGAGTCTCCGCGGGTCGCCGGGCCTTCCGACGCCGGGCGGGCGAGCACGGGCCCGGCGGCGGCGAGGGCGGCGGCGAAGACGGCGAGGGCGGTGAGCGCGGGCGAGTTGAGACCCACGCGGCGAAAATCGAGGCAAGGGCGTCGGCGCAGCATCGGGTCGGCCTCCGTCGAGGGTGGCGGGACGGGCCACCCGCGGTGAGTGACAACAGCGGAAACGGGATGTGGGTCTTATTGTATGGTTGAGGGGCGCACAACATCGCCACAAAAGAACCATGCCGCCGGTCCTTAGGGCTAGGCGGTCACGAGGGAGAGGCGGGTAGAACCACCGATGGATCACAGCGACGGGCAACCAGGGCCCCACGAGAGTCAGCAGCAGACCCACGACAAAGTGCGTGAATACCTCAGCGAGCTTTTTGAGGAGACCGTCGAAGAGGAGGGGCACTTCTATGTGCGCTATGGATCGACGTGCTCGAGATCGCCGTGGAACCCTACGGGCCCGAGGAAGCCGCGGTGGTCATCATGTCCTACTGCGTCCAAGGGGTGGACGTCGACGAGGAGCTGCTCGAAGCGCTGCTCGAGGTCAATCACACGCTCACGTTCGGCGCTTTTTCCCTCGTCGGCAAGGATGTTTTTCTCCACCATACGCTCTTCGCGCGGACGCTGGAGCGGCCGAATCTCTTGAACGCCCTGGCGTCGGTGGCGGAAACCTCCGACCTCTACGACGACAAGATCTCCGCCAAATGGGGTGGCCAGCGGGCGCTTGACCGCATCAAGGGGACCGGCGGCCGCCGTCGGCGCCGGGAAAGCGCCGGGGGGGAGGAAGGCGGCGAATAGCGCCGGTCTGGCCGGCGCAGGCGAGGGCCTTCGGTGCGGGGAAGGCCAGCCACGCCGGCGCTCCGCGTCAATTGAGCTCGAAGATGCTCACCAGCTGGAGCCGATTGACGTAGACGAGGCGATCCACGTGCAGCGGCAGGAAGCGACGCTCAGAGTTTAGGTAGTCGAGCAATCGCTCTTGGCCTTTTGGCCGCAAGTAGGCGAGCAGGCCGGTGATCACTTCGCCGCTGGCGAGGCGCATGCGCACTTGCAGCTGGCGGCTATATTCCGCCTGACTCTCTTCAATTTTCTGTTCGACCTGCTCCTCACCTTTATCCTCGACGCGCACCAGCACGACCCGGCGCACGTTGAGGAGGTGGGTCTTGTTGCCGACGGTCAGCGGCATGAAGGCGTCGGCGTTCTCGTTGAGTCGATCGATAAGACGTCCTGGGCTGCCCGCCTCGCCGATGACCGGCACGTACATCGTGCCGTTGAGGTCCTGGCCGCCCTCGAGCTTGACGCGGACCTTGACCTGTCGCTGCGGCACGCGGAACATCTCTGCCATCCTCGCCTCCTAGGTTCTTGACGTGATCTAAGTTGTAGACAGCTTATCTCAACACTCGCGCCGTCCGATGCCGGTCGATACGGGCCGTCCCGTGCGGTCAGGAGCCGCTAGAATCAGGCCCATGGAGAACTCCAAGCCCCCGTCGACCGATATCCCGTGGTCCGGCGAGTCGTCGGATGATCCGGAGGCGCCCGAGCTGGGCGACGACGCGTCTGACAAGGCGGTGACCGCCGAGCGCACCGGTGAAGTCACCCGACTGCTTTCGACGTGGAAGGCCGGCGACGCGAGGGCGGCGGAGGATCTCCTGCCCCTGGTCTACGACGAGCTACGTCGGCTGGCGTCGAGCTATCTGCGCCGCGAACGCCGTGGCCATACCCTCCAGGCCACGGCCCTGGTCAACGAGGCCTACCTCCGCCTCATGGGTCCGAGTCTCGAGCGGGCGGTGGTGGATAACCGTCGCCATTTCTTCGCCATCGCCGCGCGCGCCATGCGCCGCGTGCTGGTCGACCACGCGCGACGCCACCAGGCCGATAAACGCATCGGCGCCGACCAAAAGGTGCCGATCGACGACAGTCCCGTGGTGCAGCTCGCCACCAGTCCGGACCTCAACGTGCTCGCCGTGCACGAGGCCCTCGGCAAGCTCGAGGCGGCCCATCCGCGGCAGGCCCAGATCATCGAGATGCGCTTCTTCGGCGGCTTGAGCGTGCCGGAAGTCGCCGCAGTGCTCGAGGTGTCGGAGGCGACGGTGGCCCGGGATTGGCGCGTCGGCCGCCTGCTGCTGAAGCGCGAGCTCGACCAGGGCGGGGCCGACGCCTCGGATTCGTCATGAGCGAACGCGACGTTCGCCTACGCAGCATCCTCGCCCAGGCCATCGATCTGTCGCCGAGCGAGCGCACCCGCTACGTGCACGGCGCCACGGACGACGACTCCCTGCGGGCGGAGGTGCTCGAGCTGCTCGCCGGCATAGAAGAGATCGACGACTTCCTGGAGGAGCCCGCGGTCGGCCTGGTCGCCCGCGACGGCGACACGGTCTTCGATCGACCGGGGGCTTCGCAGCCCAGCACCTCGAACGAGGCCCCGCCGCCGCCGGATCGCGTCGGCCCGTACCGCATCGACGCCCGGCTGGGCGGCGGCGGCATGGGCGTGGTCTACCGCGGCTTCGACACCCGCCTCGAGCGGCCGGTGGCGCTCAAGCAGATTCGCGCCGGCTACGGGCAAGACGACGCCCGGAGGCGCTTCCACCGCGAAGCGCGGGCGGTGGCCCGCTTGGACCACCCGTCGATCGTCCGCGTCCACGACTGGATCGAGCACGAGACCGGCGACTGGCTGATCCTCGAGCTGGTCGACGGCCGGCACCTGCGGGAGGTGCTCGACGCCGACGGTCCGATGAAGCCGGCGCGGGCGGTGCAGGTGGCGTCAGAGATCGCCGGCGCCCTGGGGGCGGCCCACGACGCCGGTATTCTGCACCGCGACCTGAAGCCCGAGAACGTCATGCTGACCTCCGGCGGCGACGTCAAGCTGCTCGACTTTGGCCTCGCCAAACACATCGCGTCGGTCGATTTGTCGATCGTCGCCAGCCCGAGCCTGCTCGAAACGCTGACGGCGGAGGGGCGCATCCTCGGGACGGTGTCCGCGATGTCCCCCGAGCAGGCCATGGGCGACCCCCTCGACGAGCGGTCGGACCTCTTCGCCCTCGGTTCTTTGTTCTACCGCCTGCTCACCGGCGCGCCGCCCTTTGACGGCGGCGCCCCGGTGGCGACCATGCGCGCCACGGTCTTCGATCCGCATCCGCCGCTGCCGGAGTCCGTCGGGGCGCCGCCGGCGCTCGTGCGGCTGCTCGACCAGCTGCTGCAAAAGAAGCGTCAGGATCGCCCCCAGAACGCCCGGCAGGTGCAGTCCCAGCTGCGGGATATCGCCGCCGCCTTGCAGCAGTCGGCCTCCGCCAGCACCGACGTACCTACGGCCCAGCGTAGCGAGCGGCGGCCGATCACGCTGCTCGCCGCGGGACTGTCGCCGGAGCTCGAAGGCACCTCCCCGGAAGAGCTGCTCGAGATCGTGCCGCGCCTCGACGCCGCCGTGGTCGAAGTCGTCGAGCGCTGGGGCGGTCGTCTGGAAGGTCGCATGGGCGACCGCTGGATCGCCTGCTTCGGGGTTCCCCAGGCCCGTGAGGACGACGCCCGTCGGGCCGTGCACGCCGGCCTCGACCTGCTCGCCGAAGCGCCCACGACCGGGGCGCCGCTCGCCGTCGGCGTGCACAGCGGCATGGCGGTGACCACCCGCGTCGCCGGGCGCGAGGAGCTGGCCCTGGGCCCGGTCTTCGACGCCGCCACCGACGTCCAGTCCCGCAGTCGCGGTCGGGTCCTGGTGAGCGCCGAGACCCGCCGGCGGGCGGGCCGTTTCTTCCAGCTCGAGGCGGCGCCGGCGTCGAGCTTTGCGGTGCTCGGCATGGCCTCTGAAACCGACGTCCGGACCGCCGCGACGGTGCCGATCTGGGGGCGGGCGGGCGAAGTGGCGCGCCTGCATGAGGCCTTCGACGGCGCCCTCGCCGGACGGGGGCGGGTCATCCTCCTCTCCGGCGAAGCGGGCATCGGCAAGACCCGTCTGCTCGCCACCCTGCGCTCGGCGATGGACGAGATTCCGGGCCAGGCGCGCTGGCTGGAGCTGCACGGCGTGAGCGTGCGCCGCGCCTCCCCGTTCCAGGCGGTGGTCCGGCACCTCCGCCGCCTGCTCGACCTGCCGGAGGACGCGTCGCCGGACCGTCAGGTGGCGGCGCTCGAAGCCTGGGTGGAAGAGCTGGAGCTGCCGCCGGAAGAGATGGTGCCCCACCTGGCGGCGCTGCTCGGCGTCTCGGACGCCTATCCGGGGGCGGTCAACCTCGATCCGCGGCTGCGTAAGCGGAGGATCCAAGAAACCCTGGCGACGCTCTGGCTGGAGGCGGCGGAGCAGCGCCCGGTGGTCTTCGTGGTCGAGGACGTGCAGTGGCTCGACCCGTCGAGCGTCGACCTCCTCTCCCTGGTCCTCGAGCAGGTGCCGACGGTGCCGATGCTGCTGGTGCTGACCCACCGCCTCGAGTACGAGCCGCCGTGGAGCGCCCGCGGCCACATCAGTGAAATCCGCCTCGAGCGCCTCGACCTGGCGGCGGCGCAGCGCCTGGTGACCTCGGTCGCCGGAGCGCCCTTGCCCCGCGGCCTGGTCGAACGCATCGCGAAAAAAGCCGACGGCGTGCCGCTTTACGTCGAAGAGCTCACCCGCGTGGTGCTCGAAGGCGGCCACCTGCGCCTGGAAGACGGCCGCTATGAGCTCGATCAGCCCCTCGAGCGCCTGGTGATCCCGGCGACGCTCGAAGAGTCGCTGGCGGCGCGCCTCGAACAGCTCGGAGAATCGGCCCCGGCCGTGGCCCAGGTGGCGTCGGTGATCGGCCGCGAGTTCTCCCATCGCCTGCTCGGTGAGGTCAGCGAGGAGTCGGCGGCGGCGCTGGAAGCGGGCGTCGAGCGTCTCACCGACGCGGACCTCGTCTATCGCAAGGGCTTCGGCCGCCGCACGCGCTACTTCTTTCGCCACGCTTTGATCCAGGACGCCGCCTACGCATCCCTCCTGCGCTCGGAGCGGCGCGCCATACACCGTCGGGTCGCTTCGGCGCTCGCCGAGTCCACGCCGCCGACGCCGGCGGACGTGATCGCACACCACCTGAGTGGCGCCGGCGCCTGGGGCGACGCCATCGCCCAGTGGCAGGTGGCGAGCACCTCGGCCCTGCTGGCGTCGGCCCACCGCGAGGCGGAGAGCCACATCCGACGGGGCATCGCCGACCTGGCGAAGCTCAGAGGCGGCCGCGCCCGCGACCTCGCGGAGCTGACGCTGCTCACCCAGCTCGGTCGGGCCCTCGCGGGCCTGCGGGGCTACTCGGCGTCGGAGGTGCTCGAAACCTACGAGCGCGCCGCCGAGCTGTGCACCCAGCTGGATGACGCCGAGGAGGCGGCCCGCATCACGACGCAGGTGACCTGGGGGCTATGGGCGTTCTACTCCGTGCGATCCGATATTCCGCGGGCCCTGGTCCACGGCCGGCGTCTTCTGCGGATGGCGGAGCAGCACGGCACGACGTCGGACTGGATGGTGGCCCACTCGTCGATGGCGGTGGCGACCTACTTCGGCGGCGACCTCGAAGCCTGCTACCGCCACTCGGAAGCGGCCATCGACCATGAAGCCGCCAACCCGGACCGCGCCCTGTCGACGGCGTCGCCCCAGGATCTAGGCGTCAACGCCTTGAGCTCCCTCGCCCTCGCGGCCTGGCACCGCGGCCGCGGCGACGAAGCCACCGCCTGGGCTGAGCGCGCCCTCGAGCTGGCGAGACACTTCAAGCATCCCTACAGCGAAGTCTTCGCAGGCAGCTGGGCGGCCAGGCTGTACCAATCCCGCCGCCGGCCGGTGGAGACGCTGGGCCTGGCGGATTCGGTGGTCGAGATCTCGGAGCGTCACGGATTTTTCTGGGCCACCCAAGGCTTCTTCTTCCGCGGCTGCGCGCAAGTGCAGGCCGCCCGCGACGCCGGCGAGCCGATCCCGGAGGGGGCCCTCGAGCTGATGGGGCAAGGGCTCGCCGCCTACCGCGCCACGGGCGCGCGGCTGTCGGTGAGCTATATGCTGGCGCAGGTCGCCGAGGCCCGGCTGTGGCGCGGCGAGCTCGACGAGGCGTCGACGCTGCTCGAGGAGGCCCGGGACGCCACCGCCGAGGGTCTTGAAAGCTACTGGCGGCCGGAGCTCGATCGGCTCGCGGGCGAGGTGGCCCGAGAGCGCGGCGAGCTCGACACCGCCGCCGAGCACTTCCGCGCCGGGATCGAGCGCGCCCGGGCGACCGGCGACCATGCCTTGGCCCTCCGCAGCACGCTGTCGTGGGCCCGCCTGCTCCGCGGTCGGGGCGATCTCGCCGCCGCCCGCCGAGGGCTCGAAGCGGCGCTGGCGCCGATGACGGCGGATGATGAGCGCGACGTGGTGGAGGCCCGCGGCATGCTGGAATCGCTCGCCAGCGCGGGCGCACCGAGCTCGGCGGAGACCTGAGGCCGACGGTGGAGAAGGGGCCAGACCGCGGCGCGCCGAGGGGGCCATCGGAGCCCGGGTCGGGGTCGGAATCCGCGGGGTCGGAAATCACCGGGGCGGAAACCGCCGAAGCCGGCACGACCGAGTCGCTCGACGTCGCCGGGGCCCTGGGCGCCGGGCCCGGCCGGCCGGGCCGCCGCGGTCCAGCGCAGCTACGCCGCGGCGACCACGTCGGACGGCTGGTGGTGGTCGACCTGCTGGGCCGGGGCGGCATGGGTGAGGTCTACGGGGCCTACGATCCCGACCTCGATCGCCGCGTCGCGGTCAAGCTGCTCCAGCCCCGCGGCGAGCGGGACGGCGCCGGTCGTCAGCGGCTGATGCGGGAGGCCCAGGCGCTGGCCCGACTCAACCACCCGAACGTCATCACCGCCTACGACGTCGGCACCCGCGGCGATCGCGTCTACTTGTCGATGGAGTACGTCGAGGGGGAGACGCTACACGCGTGGCTACGGCGATCCGAGCGGACGCCGAAGGACATCGTCGCAACGTTCGTGCGCGCAGGTCGGGGGTTGGCCGCCGCTCACGGCGCCGGTTTGGTCCACCGGGACTTCAAGCCGGGCAACGTCATGGTGGCGAAGGACGGTCGCGTCCTGGTCTTGGACTTCGGCCTCGCCCGCGCCCGCGACGGCGCCGAGGCGCCGGTGGGCGAAGGGGCGGTCGTCGACGTCGCGGAGTGGTCGCCGACCCAGGCCTCCGGGGTCTTCGAGCACCCCCTGACCGTCGCCGGCTCGGCCCCCGGAACTCCGGCCTATATGGCCCCGGAACAGCGTCGCGGCGACGTGGCGTCGGCGGCGAGCGACCAATTCAGCTTTTGCGTGGCGCTTTTCCACGCGCTCTTCGGACACTGGCCTTACGCGCCGGAGGGGGAGGGGGCAGAGGACGGCGGTCCAAAGTCCCCCACCTTCCAGATTCCCTCCGGCTCGCGGGTGCCGATGCGCTGGCGACGGGCGCTGCGGCGCGGCCTCGACCTGGACCCGGAGCTGCGCTTCCCCGATATGGAGAGCCTGCTGCGCGAGCTGTCCCCGGGGCGGGCCAGGGCCCGCGGCTGGGCCGCCGCGGCGGCTCTCGTGGCCGCGGCGGCGGCCGCCGTCACCTGGGGCTACCGTCAAGACCGGCCGTGCACCGGCGCTGCCGAGCACCTCGTCGGCGTCTGGGATCCGTCGGTCGAGGCGCGGATCGGCGCGCGCTTCGCGTCCTTCCCCCAGACTTTTGCGGCCGAGGCGTGGAATCGGGTTCGAGCCGCGCTCCAGCAGCGCTCCGCGGAGTGGGTCGACATGCACGGACGCACCTGCCGGGCGACCCGGGTGACCGGCGAGCAGTCGGAGCGGCAGCTGGACCTGCGCATGGAATGTCTCTCCTCGCGCCTGGAGGAGATGCGCACCCTGGCGGATCTCTTCGCCGACGCCGACCGGGACCTGGTGACCCGCGCGGTGGCGGCGGTGGACGGCCTGGTTCCGGCCTCGGCGTGCGCCGATCCGCTGGCCTTCGGATCGCTCTCCGCGATGCCGGAGGACGCAGGGGCTCGCCGTGAGATCCGGGCTATCCGCTCCGACCTGGCGCAGGCGCGGGCGCACCTGGTGGCTTTTGACGCGGTCCGGGCCGGCGAGCTGGCCGAGCCGACGGTGGCGACGTCGGAAGCCCTCGCGTACTGGCCGCTGGTGGCCGAATCGCTCCTGACGCGCGGCGTGGTGCGGGCGGAGTCGAGGCGCGCCGAGGACGCGCGGATCGACTTGGAAGCCGCGGTGGCGGCGGCCGCCGCCGGCGGCCATGATCGGGTGGTGGCGGAAGCCCTGGTCCGCCTGGTGCGGGTGACCGGCTACCGGCTGCGGGACCGGCCCGCCGGCCTACGCTACGCCGCCCAGGCCCACGACGTGCTCGGCCGTCTCGGTGACGATCCGCGGGCGCGGGCGGAGCTGGCGGACGCCGAAGGCACTTTGCACTTCCACGGAAATCGCTACGAGCTGGCCCTCGACCGCCACCGGCGAGCCCTCGAGCTCCGCGGCGGCGCGCGCCGGGAATCGAGCTCGCCGCCGTCTCCGACGGTCGCCGCGACCCTGCTCCGCCTCGGCAACGTGCACCTCGCGATGGGGCACCTCGATCTGGCCCGAGATCGATTCAGCGAAGCGCTCGAGGCCTATGAGGAAGCCCTCGGCCCGCACCATCCGCAGGTCGCCTTCGCCCTAGACAAGGTCGGCTCGGTGCACCTCCGGGCCGCCGACTACACGGAGGCCCTCGACGCGCACCGTCGCGCCCTCGACGTGGCGTCGGCGGCCCTAGGGCCGGACGATCGGCAAACGGCGATGGCTCGGCTCAATACGGGGATGGCTCTGCAGTACCTCGGCCGCTTCGACGGGGCCCTCGAGCACCTGAACCGGGCGGTCGCCGACCTGGAGTCAGCGCTCGGGGACGACCATTGGGAGGTGAGCTTCGCCCTCGGTGGCCTCGCCTTGACCCTCGGCGCCGCGGGCCGCCCCGAGGAGGCCCTCGACGTTTACGCCCGCGCGCTCGTGATTCAAGAAAAAGGCTACGGCGCCGACCACCCGTGGGTGGCGAGCACGCGGCATAACCTCGCCGAAACGCACCGGCGGACGGGGCGCTGCGCGCAAGCCCTGCCGCTTTACCGCCGGTCGCGCGCGGCCCTTGAAGCGGCGTCCGGCGACCAGGCGTCGAGGATCGCCGACACCTTGACCGGCGAAGGACGCTGCCTGGTCGAGCTCCAAGAGCCGGGCCGCGCGGTCGCGCTGCTCGAGCGGGCGCTCGAGCTGCGCGCCGGGGCGGACGCCGCCTCGACGCGCCTCGCGGAAACGCGCTTTGCCTTGGCCGGCGCGCTCACCGCCGTCTCGCCATCCGCTGTGGCCACGGACCGGGCCCTGGACCTGGCGCGCCTCGCCGCTGAGGCTTATCGCGCCGCCACCGACCGCTACCGTCCGCAGCTCGCCGACGTTGAAGCGTGGCTCGCGTCGACGGGGGAGCGCTAGACGACGCCCGCGCCGTGGCTCCGCCCTGCGCGGGAAAAGCCTGGGATGCGCACGGCCTGCGCACGGTGCCCACGTCGCGGGCGAATGGGCGGAGTGTGCCCAGGCCGCTCGGGGCCTCGGGAGCCCCGTAGGGGCGGCTTTTGCCGTCGATGAGCGCCCGTGGCACGGTGCTTGCTCTATAGGCAGCTGAACTGAC
>JBCDKB010000306.1:0-10662 GCA_038747035.1 Acidobacteriota bacterium
ACGGAGGTCGGCCCTACGGAGGTCGGCCCTACGGAGGTCAGCGTCGGTGAGGTCAGCGCCGGTGAGGTAGGCGCCGGTGAGGTTGGCGCCGATGAGGTCGGTGCGAGCGAGGTTGACGCCTCTGAGGTCGGCGCGCCAGTTAGAATCCTCGGCTCTCTGTTCCTCAACAGACGCATTCCAAGACTCCGTCCCCTCCAGCAACTTCCGCACATGCTCGTAATTCGCCATCTACTGAAACTCTCCGCCAAAGAGTTCTAGCTCCCCTTCCGGACTCAACTTCCGCGCCTCCAACCGCGCCACCTCCACAAACGGAACCCCACGCCGGTCCGCCTCGGCATCACAGGCCACCCCGAGATCATCGGACCCGGTGAGCTGATAGAGATGCCGGACCCACCGATCCCTCAGGAGAGCGGCCCGGGCAAAGGCGACGGCCTCGGCCTTCCTGTCTTCGGTCATTCGCGCGCCCGGAGTGATTCGCCCAGCGGCGTAGTGAAGCGGATCGAGGCCTTCTGCATCTGCGGATTCCTGCGGGCAATGACCCGAAAGGGCGACGTCTGGCCCGGCATCAAAGGCTGGTACTCAATCATCCCGCTGTCGGACGCAATGAAAACACCGTCCGCTGTTTTGAAATTGACGACCGCTTTGACTCTTAGTCGCCTGCTAGAGAGGTTTCGGACCTGGCCCGTGGCCTCGACGTAGGAGTCTGAAGACTGGCCCCATTGCCAGTTGATGACCTGGAGGTCGTAGACGGGCTCGTTTGGTTTGGGCGATTCCGTAAAGTTCACGGCCTGGTAGCGCCCCTCTCTCGCACTACCGTCGCCGTAGGCGTCCTTCACGATTAGCGTGTCGGAGTCGACTCGAAAGGTTAGGACAGAGTCGCGCGGATCATTCCGCCAGCGGCCCCCTTTGCTCGCCCAAAGGATCCTCGAGCCTTCGAGTTTGCATCGAAGATCCCATCGGCTGTTGTCGCTGGGCCTGCGGTACCAGATCTTGTAGACGCCCTCTTCGGAGGCCGCCGAGGCGTTCATAATTTCCGCGCTCTTCGCCATAGCGAGGGCGACCCCTGCCTGGCACACCTGCGCCGCGGTGAACGTTCCGGTGTCAGCGGCCGGCACGCGTGCGACTGGCGCCCCTGTGGCTGGTCGGTTGCTCGGCTCCTCCTCGATAGTTGCGCCGCCAATAGTCAGCAAGACGACGAACCCCAAGCAGCCCAAGGTTCCCGTTCTGGTGGGGGCGCCGGCTTCGAGATTCCGCGCCGTGTGGATCAACCACAGTGCACCTACCGCCATGAAGACGAGCGCGCCCCCCGGCATGCCGTCCTCGGGTTTGGCGAAAGAGGTGGCGGCCACCACGGCGACCGTAATGGCCGTGCTCCAGCCGGCGAACTTAAAGATCCCGACACCCAGCTTCGAATGCTCGGTCTTTTGCGGCGCCTGCTTCGGGTAGTGGCTCGGCCGCTGCGCGACTGGCGGGGGCACTATCGGAGCCCGGGAGGCCGCTTCGAGGCCCGGGCCTAGGCGTTCCCAGACCAGATCAAAAACGGCTCGTTGATCAGGCGCCAGGCCGAGGCGCATGGCATGACGGCTCTCCGAGTCGGCCGCAGCATATTGGCGCGCATAGGCCTGCCAGCGGGGATCGAGCTCGGGCGCGCCCTGTGGTTTGGGCGGGTCGAGATAGGAGCGATGGGACACGAGTCACCTCCCAGGGTTGGGGAGGTGATCTTACCAATTCAGGGGGCTTGGCCTAGCTCTCTGAGCTGGTGCCGAGTTCTTCTCGGGCTCGATCGAGGGCGGCTTGCAGCACATAAGTGGACCGCGAGACAAGGCGGGCTTTCGCAGCCTCGTCTATGGCCTTCAAGTCTTCGGCGTTCGCAAGTACCGAGAACCGCTTGTCTCGACGCTCACTAGCTTTTAGCGGAGGTCTTCCAGCCATGGCGAAGCGATCCTGACGATTCAGGAGGGGGAGTGGCCTAGCTCTTTGTCGGCGCGCTGAAGTGCCGCCTTCCGCACAAAAGTTGAGGTCGATTCGCCTGCGGTGTTCGCAGCCTCTTGAATCCTGGCCTCTTCTGCTTGAGTCCCGTAGGCGCGAATGGGTCGGGTTCGCTTCTCGATTTCCGATTTAGGGGGTCGTCCAGCCATGGGTTCATTATAGGACCAAAAAATTGCCACGGGCTATTGACTTTCTATTTCTTAGTACTAAAATATACTCAAGAAATGGAAAGGGACACCATGACGACCACGCAACACACCGCCGACCGCCAAGCTGATCTGTTCACGGCCTTCGCCGCAAGCTTCCGCTCGCGGAGCGCCAACGACGCCTTGAACGCTGGCGTTGCCCGTGTCCACGCGACCTCTGGCCAGCAGATCAGTCAGGCTGAGGTGGCCGAGAGCCTTCGCGGTCCGCAGCGGCGCGAGGTCGCCTCGACGAAGAAGTGGCGGACGGCCAGCCGACTCCACAAGATCTGCCAGAAAAGCAGCTGGATCCAGGATGTGACGTGGCACCACGTGCGCCCCGGGCGTGTCCGGGTCCGCATCCGCCTCCAGGGTGGTCGCACCTTTCGCAACTTCGAAACCTCGGTCCAGCAGCTCGGCACGTTCTGCCGGAGCGCCTATGCCCGGCGGAGCGCCGGCAAGGCTATCCACAAGGTCTTCTTGCGCACGTATGACCGCCCGTCCGCCGCGGCGAGCCCCCCGGCCAACATGGACGAGTGGGCCGACCGGCAGCGCGCCGCATTCAGCGGCCCGAAGCGCCTCGAAGAAATCATGGGCTTCGACGGGCAGGCCTGGAAGACCAATGCAGTCGTTTTCGCTCGGCGCCCTGACCTCGAGGCCGCCGTGCAGCGGCTTGGCCGCGCCAGCTGACCACAAATCAAGAAACCGCTAACCGCCAGATCTTGGAGATTAACGTGAGCGATTCCGATATCGAGCTTCCCAGCCTCCTGCCGTGCCCGCTCTGCGGGCGCGAGGTTGACGCTGAAGTCTCGCCGTGTGGCAGGCCAACGGTGTATTGCCCGGCGATGGATCACTACGTCAGCGTTACCGATGAACCGGGTGGGAGCCTGGTGCGGGTCGCTGAATCCTGGAACGCGCTGGTCGACACTTCCGAGGCGACCTCATGAAGACGCCGCTGTCGCTGTGTATTGCCGCCCTGGACGGCGACCCTAGGGCCGTTGCCCGGCTCGTTGCGGCATCGGCCGCTGGCGGCCAGGTGGTCCGGCTCCTTGGCGCCGAGAGCGCCGAGAGCGCCGCTGAGACCCTAGAGAAGCACCCGGAAGCCTTGTGGGTGGCCGATGTCTATTCGAAGGCCGCATCATCCTTGCGCGCCGCAGGTGGCCGGCCCTCTCGCGATGACTGCGAGCGTGAGCTCAAGGTGGCTTCGCAGGTGGAGGATTGGCAGGTGGGGGATGCCGACATCACGGCGCTGGCTGCGACTCCTTACGGCGAGATTGTCCAACATTTGATCTGATCGCCCAGAATAAAAGGCCAATAGGGCGGCCGGACTGCCGTATACTCCGGCGGTTAACGCTCTCTCCGGCCAAATTGTGCGTGTTCCGCAAAAGAACACGAGCCAAACGGTCGGTCGGTTCGCAGAGTGGAGTTCCTGGGCAAGAACTTTCGCATTTTGCCTCTGGAACCTCCCTCTGAGACCAGATCTGGCCTATTTTTGCCGGATTCTTTGACAGAGACAGAGGTTGTGTTCGTCTCTAGTCGCTGCCCGCGTGGCCGCGCATGGAGCACGGCACCGACGGGCCGCGAAATGGAGCGCACTATGCGTGCTTTCGTTCGTTTTCTCGCGATCCTGGCCGTCCTCTGTCTGGTTGCGGCGCCGATCTACGCCTCTCCTTCGTCGGGTTACACCGTCGACAGCGTGGTCGAGATCATCGTCGAAGCTCTTGCGGATTTGTTTTCCGGAGTAGATGACCAGAATGGGCCCGTACAAGCAAACGACCCAGACCAAAATGAGGACGAGGGGGATGGACTCCCCGGGATGGGTCCGTTCATCGACCCTGGCGGCTGAAGAGTTCGAGCGAATCGCCGAACTGATTTTTCATCGCCCGCTGGACGGATACCGAGCTGCGCACAGACTGCGCGGCGCGGTGTCCGAGCATGACCCCGGTCTTGCTCATGAACTTCTTGCGCTTGGATGCTTGGCCCTGGGCTGGTACTCAGCGAGCCAAGCGAGCAGATTCAGCTCGCTTGAGTTCATAGCCGACGCGGAAGCCTCAAGGATTGGCTGCCAGGGCGTGCCACAAGTCCGCCAGAAGATGCTGCGAGCCAGGTGGCTGGCCGATCTGCGCATGCCCGGCGCTCTTGAGACTTCGCTGGGGGCCGTCACTGCAGCAAGAGTGCACGGAGGGGAGATTTACGGCCGCGCTCTCGTTGCCCACGCAGCAAGGCTGGGATGGCTCCAGTCATGTCGGCCAGAACCATCCCCTGAGGCGCTGATTGACCTGGGGGTGCGAGTTGAGCAGCTTCTGTCGATAGCCATGCCGCTGGTGCCCTTGACAGGGGACCGGTGGCACATCGGACTAGAGGTGAATTGGGCTTCCGCTCTCCTGATGCAGGGTCGGTTCGACGAAGCGCGAAGCCGGATAACTAGTGCTGTTGCTTCGGTTCCAAAGGGCTCGCCAGCAACCATATTCATACTTTGGTCGGCTGGCCTGGTCGCCAAAGCAAAGGGCTATTCCAGGGAGGCCAGCTTGGATGCAATTTCTTCGCTCTCGAGAGCCCAAAGAATTGCAGTGGACTGTGGACTAGAGTTTGAACCCCTAATGATAGGCATCGACATGGCAGAGCTTGCTATTCGCAGCGGCGCCTGCGATCTGCGGACTCAATCCCACTGGTTTTTTGGTCAAGCTGAGGCCCTGGCCAGCAGAGAGATTCCGACGATTGCGGCACGCCTAATGGCAGCGGGAAGAGAAGGCCGCCTAGGTCTCGAAGAGTTGGAAGCGGAGCGCCGAGCTTCTAGAGAGCTTCGCCTGAGTCTTTAGGCCTTTCGCTGCCGTGAGCGAGTTCCTCAAGCCTTGTGTTCGTTTCGCCGATTGAGCTCCGGAGGGATTTCTCCATTGACTTGGCGTCTAGCCTCTGAGTTTCTAGGTCACTTTCGATCTGAGACAGCCGCTTGATCAGAGCCCCTGGGGTGACCCTGCTGTAAGAGCGGGCCGCTAGGGCGGCTTCCCCCGCTGCTACCGCTTCGCCATCAGACATGTCTTCAGCGGCAGCCAAGTCAATGTTTGGCAGCCACTGGTTAAGCCGCGCCTCTAGAGCTGCGATCCTCTTTAGTCCCGACTCAAGCTCCTGAAATCGGGCGTCGATAACTTCGCCCGCAAAGGAAAGATCCCGAGAGGCACTCGGTTGACGGGTCGTGTCTTTTGTTCCCCTCGACCTCTCTCCGCCACCGGCGGAGGCGCTGAGTTCGACGCCTGAGAGCTTCAGGGCCATTAGAAGCCGGTCGCTTCGAATCGGCGTCTTCCCTGAGAACCAATTGCTAACGGCTGTTGCCGTCATGCCTGTTGCTTCCCTGAGCGCAGCCCTGAGAGCAGGGCCGTCCACGGAGGCCAATAGCTCTGTCAGTTCTCTTTCAGTGCGAACTTTCACGTTTGCCCCTTTTTAAAGCGCAGCTTGATTTTTTGAGCGTAAATGGCAGCTCTTGCGTTGTCAAGTGAATCTCAACTTGACAAACATCAAGTTCAATTAGATAATTGCTCTCATGATGAATCTGGGTGCGCAAAAACTCTCGGCCTTGAAAGTCGACCTCAAGCTGACTTTCAAAGAGATTGGAATCGCAGGCGGTGGCGCCTGCCCCCAAGCAGCAGAACAATGGTGCAAGGGGCGCAGCCGCCCTGGAAGACAGAAGGCAAACAGCCTCGAGAACTGGAGCAATGGCCACATTAGCCCCAGCGACTGGGACTCACCCGCTGAGGCCCCCCAATGAGGCTCCCCGACTGGAATCTCGAGCCGCCCGACTGGGAGTCCGACCCGAAAGACCCCCTCGCTAAGGCAGGTCTCCCGAAGTACGACCCCTGGGCCCCGATCCTGGACCGAGGCATCGATCTCGACGCCTACACCCCCGATTGGGTGGACCATGAGTAGTAAGTCGGTCTCCGAGCGTGTCAAAGCCGGGGCCGAGTGGCTTGACGGCGTGATGCCCGAGTGGTGGCGGCGGGTCGACCCCGCCAGGTTGGACATGTCGTCGGGCACGTTCTGGCCGGGATACGTCTTCGACTGTGGCTGCGTTGCCGCCCAGCTCGATGCTTTCAGATCTGATGGGTTTGGCACCCTCTGCGACTTCGTTCAGAGGTACGAGATGACTGACTCAGATGTGAGGACCCTCGGTTTCGACGCCCTAGATATCGAGCGCGGCGACGACATCTTTGAGTACACCGCAGGAGCAGCAGCCGAGCTTGAACAGCTTGGCGACGCCTGGAAGCTCGAGATCTCGGCGCGGAGGTCCCAGGCATGAACCTCGAAGCCCTCTCCCGCATCCTGGTCCCCGTCGCGCTCGAGGTTGCCGCAGCAGCCGCAGCAGCCGGCGCCGAGGCCTATGCCCGGGCCACGGACGAGCTCCGCCACCTCGACGAGCATGAGGCGGCCGCTTACCTGAAGGTCAAGGTCTCGACGCTGAGGGGGTGGAGGGGCACCGGCGACGGGCCACAGTTCATTTCCCGCTCCGACGGGCACGTCAGGTACCGGTATTGCGACCTCAACGCCTGGGCCGATCATCACCGGTGGTGGTCCACCAGTCAGCGGACCGTCGAACTCAAGCGGCGGGCCGAGCTGGAGGCGGCGGTATGAGCGACTTTTCCGACTTCATGACGTTCTCTTGGGCGCCCGTTTCGCCGCAGGCTGTCGAGTACGGGCGACAGGTTGCCGCCAGCCGAGAAAATCTCGGCTGGTCTCCGTGCGACCTGATCGGCCAAATCAAAAGGGTGGCCCGGCTCGAGACGATCGACGCCAAAGAGCTAAATGAGCTCGAGAGGGGCAAGCGAGTCCCAAAGGCCGCGTTGGCCGACGCTCTGACGGAACTCCTGGGGGTTCCGCCGCTGCCGGCCCCGGTGTCCGTGGAGTCCCTCCAGGCGCTTCACGCGCTTACGGGCAAGATCGCGGCCTACCAGCAAGTGCACCACCCGCGAGGCTCTGACGATCTCAAGCAGGTTCAGGCGATCCACCTGGAGTTGTCGGCGGCCCTGGCCGTGGATCCGGTGGACTACGGGCCGGGGCATTGGAGGCCGAAGGATTAGGTGCCTTCGGAGCTGCCGCGCGAGAAGGAGCAACGGTGTACCGAAGCCAACGTCCACCGATCAACCCACGCGCGGCAGCTCTGAGGGCATCACGTCCTCGCCCCTGCCCTGGCCGGCAATAGATCACTAGTGAACCCCTCGGCCAGGGCGGGGATCCACCTCTAGGAGAGATCGGATGGGAAGCGCCACCGTTTCAGTCGAGCCACTTGTCGAGATCTACGCCAAAGCCGAGCAAATGGGCGGGTGGTGCTACCTCCGATTCCAAGAGCGGACGGGGTTTGTCTCCATCGCTAGTGATTTCGGCCACTGGACGTTCCACTGGCCACCTTACTATCGCCCGGATTCGCTGGGGCATTTCTTGTCGTGCGTTGACGAGGGTTACGCCGGGCGTAAGTTTCTGGGCGCTGACTATCAGCACATTTGCAATGAGGCGACGGCTCGAGCTGCCAAGAATACGATTCTTCGCGAGCGCCGAGAAGGCTACTTCGGCAAGCTGGAGGCCCGAGAAGAGTGGGATCTTGCCGAGGAGATTTCGAGCGGCGAACGAGACCTTGACAGTTGGGTCTGGGTCTCGGAAATCAAGGATGCGTACGAACTCATTGAGTACGCCGCCGATGGTTCGTGGCTGGCTTTCTGGGAGCGCGTCTGGGAGCCGCATCTCCGGCCAGCGCTGGCGGCGTGGCCGCGCTCGAAGGATGAGGCCCTGGCCTATGAGCGGGGTCTATGCTCGAAAGCGGGCGAGGGCGCGCAGTGAGGGACTACGCCAAAGCGCACACGCGGTGGTGGTCTTCGGAGACGTTCAAGGCGTTGCGTGATGCCGACGAGCTCGAAATCGCAGCCGTCGCGGAGTACCTGATGTGGGGTCCGCACAGCAACATGTTCGGTCTCTATCGCCTTCCGATCGCCTATATGGCGGGTGATTTGTACGGTCCGAAGCTCCTTCAAACGGCCTTCGAACGGTGTTCCGAGGCCCTTCGAAGGCTCTCCGAACTCGGTTTAGTCGCCTATGACGAGGCCTCGGAAGTCGTTTTCGTCGTCGAGACTCTGCGTCTCGAGGCCGGCGAAACGGTGGTTTGGGACGACTCCAAGGCCACGCCTGATGATCCGTTCGCGGGCGCCAACAATACGATCAAAGGTTGGGCGTCTGCTCTTCCCAAGCGGGTCGTCGGTTGCGAAAAAAGCCCGTGTTTCCTGGCTTTTTTGGAGCGCTACTCGGGGTGGGAGCAGCTTTTCAAGGCCCTTGGAAGCCCCTTCGAAGGGCCTTCGAATCCCCTTCGAAGCGAGTCCGAAGACCCTTCGAATCAGGAACAGGAACAGGAACAGGAACAGAAGCAGGAACAGAAGACCCCCCAAAGCCCCCCAGGGGGCGGGGTGGAGGGTTTGTTGGCTGACCAAGTTCCTGATGTCGAGGCGAACCAGCCCAGGGCCGTCGACGTGATCTTCGATGGCCACGACGCGGGGCTGCGCCAGCTGCGCCAGCACCAGGGCACGCGATTCCGAGCGAGGTCGAGGACCGTGCCCGAGGCGATCAAGGCCGCCGAGGCGATCCTCAAGGTCTGCGGACCTGAGGGGGGCCGGCGGGCTGCCCGGAACCTCGTGCTGTCCAGTCATCACCGCGGCGAGAACGACCGAGACACCGAGTTTCTGGACCTGCGCTACGTTGCAAAGCGAGTGGAGGCGATGCGCGATCTGTGCGATGCCGACGACGGGGTCTTTGCGACCGAGCTGGCCCGGGCGCTGCAACCGAAGGCGACAGCGTCGGCGCTGATCAGCCGCGATGACCTAGGGGCGTTCGCATGAGGTCCATGAGGCAGAAAATCGAAGAGCCAGCTACGCCGATGCGGAGGCCGTCGAAGCCGGTCCAGGGTTCGACATGCTCAAACCCGGCGTGTGTTGGCGGCTGGGTCCTGAGGCCGGACGGCGGGAATGGGTCTGCTCGGCGGTGCACGGACTGTGCGCCGATCGACGACCGAAACGCGATCCTCGAGCGGGCTGGAGTTCCTCCGCGATTGCGGGTCTTCGAACCGGCCCGGGCGCCTCGAGGCGCTGACGGTGGGCCGCTTCGGGATCCTCGGCCCTACTGGGAGGCCACGCCCCTCGACATCTGGGACGGGACGCAGAGTCCGGCCGTCCTGCTGTGCGGCAAGGTTGGGCCGGGCAAGAGCACTCTCTCGGCGCAGTTGATGTACCAGGCGGTGCAGGCCAGGACCGAGCGCAAGCGGGGCCTTTGGGTGTCCGAACTGGCGCTCTTCGAGAGCAAGATGGGCGTCTACGGCATGGAGGCCCGGCCGCGGGCGCTCTGGGATCTGGCCTGGAAGGTCGATGTGCTCGCGATCGACGAGTTGGGCGGGGCTCGACCGTCGAAGGTCAATCCCGAGGGGCCTGGCTCGTTTTGGCGGGCCCTGGCGGACCTCGTGGGCGACCGGGTCAACTGGGATCGGCCTACGATCGCGAACTCCAACTTGGGTTTCGCCAAGGGGGAGCCGGGGCGACCGGCGTTGATGGATCTGTGTCCCCAGGTGGCGGACCGGTTTCTGATGGGTGAGGTCGTTGAGGTGACGGGGGCGTCTCAGCGGGGGAGGGGTCGTTGATGAATACCCAAGTCTTGACTGGGGACTGCCGCAAGATTCTTCCGACGCTCCCGGCAGGTTCGGCGCAGATGAGCGTGACGTCTCCGCCCTATTGGGGTCTCAGGGACTACGGCGAAGGCCAAATTGGACTGGAGGAGCGCCTCGAGGACTTCATTGGCGAGCTCGTGGGGGTCTTCCGTGAGATTCGCCGTGTGTTGTCGGACGACGGCACGCTGTGGATCAAACTGGGGGACACCTATCTCGGCGGTAGGATCGGTGGCGTCGGCAAGAGTTCGATCCTTGGCAGCCATCGAAATCATGAGGCCGTACGGCGCGCCGCTGAAGCACGACCAGGCAAGCGGCACCGGAGTGTCGAGGGCCTCGCGCCAAAGAATCTTCTAGGGATCCCTTGGCGGGTCGCGCTCGCTCTCCAAGCCGATGGTTGGATCCTTCGAAGCGAGGTGATTTGGCACAAGCCGTGCCCGCTACCGGAGTCTGCGCAGGATAGGCCGAGCCGAGCCCACGAGCAGCTCTTCCTTTTCGCGAAGTCAGCGCGCTATTTCTATAACGCTGACGCCATTCGAGAGCCGCTCGCCGCAAAGACGGCGACGACGTGGGGAAGCGGCCGCAGGTTCGACGGGGACCGGGATGACCGGAACGCCGCAAGCAATTGGGCGCGTTCAAGCGCGGCGATCCGCCGCCCGAATCTCGACGCCGGCGGAAAGCTCAAGGGCGCCAACAAGCGGACGGTTTGGACGATCGCCCCGGAGCCTGACAAGGCCTGTCCCCACACCAGTCGTTTCCCGGGGGGCTTGGTGGAGCCCTGCATCCTCGCTGGCTCCGCGCCGGGAG
>JBCDKB010000307.1:0-10661 GCA_038747035.1 Acidobacteriota bacterium
ACCCCGACCAAGAACTTCAGCAGCAGCGACCA
Source organism: Acidobacteriota bacterium (assembly GCA_038747035.1). Classification (GTDB taxonomy): domain Bacteria; phylum Acidobacteriota; class Thermoanaerobaculia; order Multivoradales; family J023; genus JAUIJL01. Next base: position 33 of record JBCDKB010000307.1, read on the forward strand.
GGACATCGAGTTGAAGGCTACGGTGGTCGTCGACGACCAGATCATCCAGGGCAGCCAGTGCGTGGGCTTCGACTGCACCTCCACGGAGAGCTTCGGCTCCGACACCGGCCGCTATAAGGAAAACAACCTGCGCATTCACTTCAACGACACCTCCGCCTCGGCGAATTTCCCGGGCAACGACTGGCGCATCACGATCAACGACACCAGCAACGGCGGCGCCAACTACTTCGCCGTCAACGACGTGACCGGCAATACGACGCCTTTCCGTATCGACGCGGGCGCCAGCAGCAACGCCATTCGCGTCTCCAGCGCCGGCAAAGTCGGCTTCGGCACCGGGAGCCCGAATGCGCAGATCAGCCTGCACGCGGTTGACGGCAACACCCCGGCCCTGCGCCTCGAGCAGGACGGTTCCGACGGCTTCCAGTCGCATGTCTGGGACTTGGCCGGCAACGAGACCAACTTTTTCCTCCGCAACGTCACCAACAGCTCCTCCCTGCCCATTCGCATTCTCCCCGGCACGGGCCAGGATGACGGCCTCGTGATGCTCGGCAGCGGCGACATCGGCTTCGGCACCGACAACGCGAAGGCCGACCTCCACATCCTCGGCGGCGGCAGCGTGCACACCCCGAGTAATTCTTCGGTGCTCGCCCTTTTCCAGAATAACGCCGACGGCGCCGACGGCTCGATCGTTTCCCTGCTCGCCGGCAACGGCACCGCCAACGCCCAGCTCTGGTTCGGTGACACCGATGACGACAACGCCGGCCGCGTGATCTACCGCAACGGCGCCGACGCGATGTCCTTCTACACCGCCGGCAACGAGGTCTTCTACCTCGACTCGAGCGGCAACGTCTGCATCGGCTGCAATGCCACCTCGGGCGACGCGATCCGCCACTCGAACGGTGCGGTTTTGACCTCGGGCGGCACCTGGACGAACGCCTCCAGCCGCGAGCTGAAGCGCGACATCACCGATCTCTCCTCCACCGACGCCATGGCGGCGCTGAAGGACCTCGCCCCGGTGACCTTCCGCTATAACACCGAGCTCGATGAGACCTACGTCGGCTTCATCGCCGAAGACGTGCCGGCCCTGGTGGCTCAGAAGGACCGCAAGAGCCTGACGTCGATGGACGTGGTCGCGGTGCTGACCAAGGTGGTGCAGGAACAGCAGAAAGCGATCGAAGCGCTGACCGAGCGCGTGAACGCCGAGGTCGAGTGATCTAATCACGACGCCTCAATCCCAACCCCAGGCCCGCCGCCGGGCCTGAGCCTCCATCGAAAACGCCGCGGTTCGCCGCGGCGTTTTTCGTGTGGGCAGAAAAGATCGACAGACGTGACAAGGCTTCGGGGGATTCTGCGTGTCCCAGGGTGAACAAGACGCGGGCCGCGGCCCACTCGCTCGCCCGCTGTCCTACCCACCAGGAGAACCCCCCTTGAAAACACTAAGCCACCGTCTGTTTATTCTTGTCGTCGTCGCTTCGCTGCTCAGCCCCCTAGCGTTCGCCGCCCAGTCCATCGACGTCACCGCCTATGGCAGTGGCGTCGCCTTTTCTACGGACTTTGTCTACGGCCAGGCCTGGATCCGCATCGCCGGCCCGGAGGGCTTTGCCCAGCAGGTCCAAGTCAGCGCGCTGGATGATCTCAGCGTCGAGCTCGGCGCGTCCGCCGTCGACGGTGAGTACCGCTGGGAAGTCCTCGCGGTGCAGCCGATCGACGAACTACTCCGCTCGAAGCTCGACGCCGCTGCTGCGTCTGGCGACCGCGGGGCCGTGGATCGGCTGAAGGCCGCCGGCGAGCTCCAGTCGGCCACCTTCTTCGGGACCTTCCGGATGAGCAATGGCCTCATCCAGACGCCGACCCGGAACCTCACCGGGTCCGATCAAGATACCCCTGTGAAATCGCAAGTCTTCGCCGATGATGTGATCGTCCAGGGCAGTCAGTGCGTCGGTATCGACTGCGAAACGTTTGAAAGTTTCGGCTTTGATACGCAGCGCATTAAAGAAAACAACCTGCGCATCCATTTTGTCGACACATCGGATTCAGCGAACTTCCCAGGCAATGACTGGCGCATCACGGTCAACGATAGTGACAATGGTGGATCGAACTACTTCGCGATTGACGACGCCACCGGCGGAACGAGGCCTTTCCGCCTCGACGCCGGGGCTCCGGACAACTCGTTATATCTGTCGAACGACGGCCGGATCGGTATCGGCACCTCAAGTCCGGCGCTCAATCTCCACGTGGTTGAAGGCAACACTCCGTCCCTGCGTTTAGAGCAAGATGGATCCGACGGTTTCGGCAGTCACACGTGGGATGTGGCCGGCAACGAGACCAACTTCTTTGTCCGCGACGTCACGAATAGCTCGGCACTGCCGTTTCGCATCTTGCCCGGCGGCAACAACAACGGTTTTGTGATGGCTGGGGACGGTGATGTCGGCCTCGGGACGGCGAGCCCCAGGGCCGACCTCCACGTGCTCGGCGGCGGCACGGCGCATACGCCGTCCAACGGCGCGGTCGTCGGCTTGTTCCAGAATAATGCTTCCGAGAATGACGGCGCGATCCTGTCCCTGCTCGCCGGTAGCGGCACCGCCAACGCCCAGTTCTGGTTCGGCGACACGGACAATGACAAGGCCGGCCGGGTGATCTACCGCAACGCCGTTGACGCCATGTCATTCTTCACGGCGGGGGCTGAGCGCTTCTTTATCGAAGGCGACGGTGACATCTGCATCGGCTGCAACAACGCCCAGGGCGACGCGATTCGCCACAAGAATGGCGCTTTCCTGAGCGCCGGCGGCACCTGGACAAACGCCTCGAGTCGCGATCTCAAGCGGGATATCACCGAACTCTCGACCGCCGACGCGGTGGCCGCCCTCGGTGAGCTGTCGCCGGTGACGTTCCGCTACCACTCCGAGCTCGACGAGACCTACGTCGGCTTCATCGCCGAAGACGTGCCGTCGCTGGTGGCGATGAAGGACCGCAAGAGCCTGACCTCGATGGACGTGGTGGCGGTGCTGACCAAGGTCGTGCAAGAACAGCAGAAACTGATGCAGGAACAGCAGCGGGCGATCGAGGCGCTCGGCGAGCGCCTCGGCGTCGAGTAGCGGTCCGGATGGGCCCGGGTGTTAAACCAGAAACGCCGCGGCGAGCCGCGGCGTTTTTTGGGTCTCGAGGCGGGAGAGCCCGGCGCGGGATCGTCTCAGGCGCTGAGGTCCGCCGTATCTTCCAAGCTTTCCGTCGACGGACGGCCGCTTAGGTCGCGCGGCACCTGGCGGTCAGCGCGGCGGTTCTTGTCGTCGACGTATGACAGCACCGAGCCGGCGAAGATCGTCGCGACTTCATGGGCGAAGTCTCCAGCGCCCCTGCGCTTCTCGACCGTGCCGTTGTCCGCATCCACCCAGCAGAGCTGGTCTTTGCGGATTTCGACCCCGAGGCAGCTCGGCCGCTCCGGGGCGTAGCGATACTCGTCGACCAGCGCTTGTCGATGGGTGCCGAGGAACTCCTGGATTCGCGCGTAGGCGCCGCGGCAGCGCTGGAAGAGCTCTTCAAGTCCTGCGGGCGCGGCGCGGTAGCGATGGAGGTAAGCGCGCAGACGTTCGCAGTCCGGCGACCGGCGGGTGACGTCGAGCAGCAGCTGCCAAACCCGCTGGTATTCGGCCCGGTCCCGGGATTCGGGGAACGTGCGGATGAAGTGCTCGCGCAGGTGGCGGAAGAAGAACCACACCTGGGCGCGGATCTCCACCGAGCCTTCCGGCATCAGATAGGGGTAGTTGAGCGCCGTGTGGTGGCCGTGCTTTTCGAGGTCGAGCAGGACCTGGTAGGTCAACGCGCGGTCGGAGACCGCTTCGCACAGAATCGCGGGGAAGAGCGGGTCGAAGACGTAGGGGTGGATGGTCGACTCATTCTGGTAGGAGAGCGAGCGCGTGACCAGTCCGATCTTCGGTCTTTCCGTGCCGTTGGCGTTATAAGGATCGTAGGAATGGATGGCGATCGTGATGCGCTTATTGGCGAAATGCTGGGTGATCGCCTGGGAGATGCCGTCGTAGTACCGGGCCAGCAAGTCGTGGATCGCGTCTTCCGTGAGCAGCAGCTCGGCGGGGGGAAAAAGCGAATGCCGCATGAGGTAGTTCTCGCCGACCGACGAGGTCCCGGGGAAGCGGCCGAAGTCCATGATGTGGCGCGACAGATTCACCCGCGCGTAGCCGGAGAGACCGAGCTGCCGGGCGAGCTGCTCGGCGACGACGTTGGCGCCCCAATCGCGCTCGCGCACATAGGCGGCGACCATGTCCGGGCGAGACAGCACTTCTTCGCTGCGCTCGCCCCAGAGGTGGCGGGGGACCTGGGCGCCGTCGTGGATGGTGAAAATCAGAATGTCGTCGTCGGAGAGGTCCGCCGGTTGGCTCGGATCGACCGGCACAACCTCGACCAACTCAAGGTCGTCGACGACCTCGGGTAGAACTTTCAAGAGAGCTTCTCCAGTGAAAAACCGGCGCAGGGGCGGGGCGCCGGTCGGGGGGATCGAGGCGAATTTGGCCTCGACCGAATATCCGGATTGTAGCGGCTCCTGGATCTCTAAGGAACCGAGTTTGCCGTGGTTTCGCTCCGCGGGGCGCTAAAAACTGGCCCTAGCGCCAAAAAGCGACGGTAAAGAGCGCCGCTATGGCGTAAACCTCGAGGCGGCCGACCCACATCAGCACCACCATCAGCACCTTCTGCCACTCCGCGAAGCCGGCGAAGTTGCCGGCGGGGCCGGCCCAGCCTAGGCCCGGGCCGATATTGCCCAGGGTGGTGATGGACGCCGCCGCGGCGATTTCGAGCTCGTTGCCGCCGATCGTGAGCGCCAGGGTGCCGAAAGCCCACGACGCAAAGTAGAGCATGAAGAAGCCGACGACCGAGCGCGCGACGGCGTTGGGCACGGACTTACCGCCGATCCAGATCGCCATAACGTGACTCGGGCTGTACATCAGTCGAACTTCGCGCAGGGCCGCCTTGAAGCCGATGACGAAGCGCATGATCTTGACGCCGCCCGAAGTCGAGCCGGCGCAGCCGCCGATAAACATCAGGGACACGACCAGAAAGCGCGATAGCGGCGGCCACTCGTTGAAATCGGCGGTGGCAAAACCGGTCGTCGTCAAAACGGCGACGACTTGGAAGAGACTGTCGAGGAAGGCTCGCCCAGGAGCGGCTAGGGTTTTGGTGGCGAGCAGGTGCCAAGCGATGATTCCGGAAACCCCCAGGATCAGCGCGACGTAAATGCGCAGCTCCGGATCGCGCCATAGGCCGCGCCAGCCGTTGCGCTGGCGCAGGCCGTAGTAGAGCGAGAAGTTGGCGCCGGCCAGCACCATGAAGACGATCAGGATCACCTCCACCGCCGGCGACGCGAAGGCGGCGACGGAGGCGTTTTTCGGCGAAAAACCGCCCGTCGACAGGGTCGAAAAGGCGTGGGTCAAAGCGTCATACAGGTCAAGTCCCGCGAGCATCAGCAAGACCACGAGGGCCATCGACAGCCCGAGGTAAATTTTCCACAGCACGGCGGCGGTCGTCTTGACCCGCGGGTGCAGCGTTTCGGCCGTCGGCCCCGGGACCTCGAGCTTGTAGAGAAATCGCGCGCCGGCGCCGAGCTCCGGCAAGAGCGCCACAAAGAGCACGATGATGCCCATACCGCCGAGCCATTGCGAAAAGCTGCGCCAGAAAAGAATGCCGTGGCCGTTGGACTCGATTTCGGTCATCACCGAGGCGCCGGTGGTGGTGAAGCCGGAGGCCGACTCGAAGAGCGCGTCGGCGGGCGCGGTGAGGGTCTCGGTCAAGACGTAAGGCACGGCGCCGAAGATGGACGCCAGCACCCAGCCGCCGACCACGATCAAGAAGCCTTCCCGGCGATAGAGCTCCCCGCCGCCGCGGCCGAGCACGATCATCGCCCCGCCGCTACCGGCGGTGAGCCCAGCGGACAGCACAAAAGCCCAGGCGTCGGCCCATTCCCCGTAGAGCGCGCTGCACAGCGCCGGCAAGAGCAAGGCGCCGGCGAGCACCAAAAGCAGCCGGCCGAGGAAACGGAGGGGCGATCTGAAGTTCACGTCCCGCTCCGCGGCTCGCGGCCGGGGAAAAGCAGCTGGACCGTCGGCAGGTGCTCCTGTCGGACGAAGAGGATGACGCCGTCGCCGACCTCGAGGCGGTCGCCGCCCCGCGGCACGAACACGCGGTCGCCTCGCACCACCGCGCCCACGATCACGCCGCGCGGGGGCTTGATCTCGGCGAGCGTGCACCCCGCCGCGGGGCTCGCCGTCGCCAGCGTGCGCTCAAGGACTTGGGCATGGCCGCGTCTGAGGGTCACGATATTGGCGCTGTAGCCGCCTCGGATGTAGTTGCGGATGCGTTCGGCGGCGATGCGCCGCGGCGACACCACCTGGACCTGGCCGAGCCGCTGCCAGAGCTGGGTGGTCTCGGTGGTCTCGACCAGGGCGATGACGTTCTCGACGCCGAGCTCTTGGGCGAGCAGGCTCGCGAAGAGGTTGCGCTCGTCATGGCCGGTGACGGCGATGAAAGACCGGGCGTCGCCGATGCGCTCGGAACGCAGCAGCGAGATGTCCGTGGCGTCGCCGTGGATCACTTCGACGTGGGGTAGCTTCTCGGCCAGGGCCTCCGCGCAGCGGCGATCCCGCTCGATCACCGTCAGCAGGTCGACCTGGTCGCCGAGGGTCTCGGCGACGGTGAAACCCGTGGCGCCGCCGCCGGCGATGACCACGGCGCCGCGGTGTCGGGCGCGGGTGGCGACCATGCGTTCGACCGTGTCGGTGGACTCGGTGCGGCAAAGAATCAGCGCATCGTCGCCGACCTGGGCCTTGTCCTCGCCGGACGGGATGATCAAATCCTCACCGCGGTAGAGCGCCACCACCAGGCTGCCGGCCGGCATGTCGACTTCCCGGAGCGGCTTGCGGGTCAGCAGCGACCCTTCGCCGAGCTGGATTTTGCGCAGCTGGACTTTGCCGCGGGCCAAGTACTCGACGGCGAGCGTATTGTGGCCGAGGATGTGGTTGAGAATGCGCGTGGTCGACAGCAGCTGGGTGGAGAGCAGCTGGTCGGCGCCGAAAACCGCCTCGTAGTGACGCCGGTGGGTGGTGACGTCCTCCGCGACGCCGACCCTGACGACCGAACGACGTGCCCCCAAATGCTTGGCCAGCGCCGACGCGGCGAGATTGGCCTCATCATGGGACGAAACCGCCATGAACAGGTCGCATTTTTCGATACCTGCACGCCGCAGCACGGGCACCTCGGCGCCGTTGCCGAGCACGACGGCGGCGTCGATGGCTTCTTCGACCCGCTCCCCTTGGGTAGGATCTTTTTCGATCACAATCACGTCATGGCCGTCGCTGGAGAGCGTCCGGGCGAGATGGAATCCGACCTCGCCGGCCCCCATCACCACGAACCGCTGCTTCACGAATGGGGCGTCCGGAGCCGGTCGATCGTTGCGATATCCACTCATAAAACGATTTTGTCACTCTCCGGCGAGCTCTGAGCGGCTCATAGGGCAACATATCGATACTTTTCGATAGATAACTTGCCGCGCCGCGTCGGCGGTGATCTTCGAAGAGGGCCAGCTATTTACGGGTCTCTGCGGCGTATTTGCGCCGCAGCGCGACTTGCTCTCGACCGGCACTGGCGTCGATAATTTACGGCCACTTTAACGATGTCGACACCTACAGAGATGCAACAGTTCGGCGGGCGCTCAAGCGCCAGTCGGAAAGCCCAAAGTTTGAAAATTCGAGCTTCGAAGGACCGCGCCCCGACGGTCCTCGCTTTGCATCCATCCGTCGTCGTCATCGAAAAGCGTAGCGTCATTAAGACCGAGAAAAGGCAGCCCGGGAGCGGGCGCCAGCATGCTGGCGATTCCAGCGAGGAGGATTTCATGCGAGGACTGCGATTGGCCATGTGGCGCGCCCTGGGCGTCGTCACCGTGGCGGCCCTGACCTTGGCCCCGGCGTGGGCGCAAGGCGCCGGCTCCATTGACGGCACTGTCGAACGTGAGAACGGCAAAGGTGTGGGCGGCGTGACCGTAGTGGTCAGCGAGCTCGGCGCCGTCGAGATCACGAATAACGACGGTACCTTTCAATTTTCCAACGTGCCGGCGGGCAGCTACACGGTGAATTTTTCACTGGGCGACAACGCCGACAGCCAGACCGTCGACGTGACGGCGGGCACCGCTTCGACCCTCAATCAGGTTGTCGATTGGGATGTTAGCTTCGCTGAGACCATCACGGTTTTTTCCGCCTCCCGCCGCCGCGAGCGCATCGTCGACGCCCCGTCGTCGGTGACGGTCGTGACCACGGACGACCTCGAGCGCGACGCGACGACCGGTCAGCTGGCCAAGGTTCTCGAGTTCGCCCCGGGCGTCGAAGTGACGCAGTCGGGCATCACCGATTTCAACCTGAACACCCGCGGCTTCAACAGCTCGTTGAATCGGCGTGTCCAGGTGATCGTCGATGGCCGCAACCCGGCCGTACCTTTCCTCGGCTCGACGGAGTGGGGCTACCTATCAAATCTCTCTGACCTCGCGAGCCTCGAGCTGGTGCGCGGTCCGAGCTCGGCGCTCTACGGCGCCAACGCTTTCAACGGCGTCGTCAACATGGTCACCAAGGCGCCAAAGGATTCGCAAGGCGGTCGCGTGGTGATCGGCGGTGGTGAGCTGTCCTCGATCAAGGCCGACGGCATCTTCGCCACCGGCCTTTCGGAGGACTGGTACTTCAAAGCGTCGGCGTCCTATGCCGAAGGCGAAGCCTTCTACCAGGAACGCGTCACCCAGCTCGAGTACCCGGGCCTGCCCCGCGAAGTGGCGGTCGGCTCCAACGACTACGATAACCAGAGCATCGCGCTGCGCTTCGACGGCTATCTGCGGGACGGTCGCGACGTGCTCTCGATCGAAGGCGGTTTCTACGAGACCGACGAAGCCGGCGTCAGCCTCACGGGTATCGGCCGCGTCAACGTGCTCGAGAGCGAGCGCAACCACATCCGCCTGAACTACAGCAGCGAGCGCTTCAATATCCTGGGCTACCAGAACCTCCGCGAAGCTCCGGATCAGCTGGCGCTGTCCTCGGGCGGTCGTATCTTCCTCGACACCGAGAACCGTCACATCGAGATCCAGGGCAACGCCGACTGGAACGACGGCAAGGTGCGCCTGGTCGGCGGTGTGTCCTACACCGAGTACGACATCGACACGGCGAACGACGCCGGTTTCCAGACGCTGATTTTCCAGCCGGTCGACTCCGACCAGAGCGCCGTCTTTGCGCAGCTTGATTTCGACGTCACCGACAACGTCAAGCTCGTCTTGGCCGGTCGCTATGACGAGAACTCGCTGCATGATGACCAGGTGTCGCCGAAAGTTGGCATCGTGTGGAGCGTCGCGGACAATCACACCCTGCGCTTCACCTACAACGAAGCCTTCCAGGTGGCCAACTTCAGCGAGTTCTTCCTGAACGCGCCGACCGCCATCCCGACCGGCGGTGCGCCGATCACCTCGGTCGACCTGGGCGCCGTCGAAGGTCTCTGCGGCCTGCTCGGCGTCAGCTGCGGCTTCACCTCGCCGACCCGCGTCCGCGCCCTCGGCAACGCGGACCTCGAGCTGGAAGAAGTCGAAGCTTTCGAAATTGGTTACTCGGGTATCTTCGGCTCCAAGGCGTTCCTGACGGTCGATTACTACAACAACGACCTGACCAACTTCATCACCGACCTGTCGCTCAACCCGTTCGGCAGCGTCAACCCGAATTTCGGCTCCTACACCCTGCCGAATGGCCAGGCCGCCCCTGATCTGGTTCTCCAGACCCTCATGGGTGCGCTCGGACCGTCCCTCTTCCCGTTCTTGTCGAACGACGTCGACGGCACGCCGATCTTCGCGCTGGTGTCCTACACCAACGCCGGTGAGGTGGAGACCCAAGGTATCGACCTCGGCCTGAACTACTACGTCACCCCGGAATGGCTGCTCGACTTCAGCTACTCCTGGTTCGACTTCGACATCACGGACTTCGGCGGCGCCGATCCGTCGAACCTGGTGCCGAACGCGCCGGAGCACAAGTTCAGCATCGGCTTGACCTACACGGGTTCCAACTGGGGCCTCTCGGTCAAATACCGCTGGACGGACGAATTCGACTGGGCTGTCGGTCCGTTCCAGGGTCCGGTTGAGCAGTATGAGCTCGTTGACATCAGTGGTAACTACCAGGTCAACGACCGCATCAGCCTCGGCCTCAACATCTCGAACGCCCTCGACGAAGAGCACTACCAGTCCTTCGGCGGCGACATCCTCGGCCGTCGCGCCCTGGGTTCGGTGACCTTCGAGTGGTGATCTTGAGCTGACGCTCACTTGCGTGAAGTCCCCCATACGGGCCTCGGCGACGCCAGTTGCCGGGGCCCGTTTCGCGTTGACAGCCCCTGCGGCCTCGCTTATGCTTCCGCCTCGCGTATTCGGGCGGGGCGTGGCGCAGTCTGGTAGCGCACCTGCTTTGGGAGCAGGGGGTCCCCAGTTCGAATCTGGGCGCCCCGATAGAGCCCGGTTCCGCGAGTCGGATGCTCAGGCTGCCTGTAGCTCAGTTGGATAGAGCGGCGGCCTTCTAAGCCGCGGGTCGGGGGTTCGAATCCCTCCAGGCAGGCCAC
>JBCDKB010000308.1:0-10646 GCA_038747035.1 Acidobacteriota bacterium
CCGACGGTTCGGTCCTCTACTACGGCGGCAACTCCGGTAGCTTCAGCGAGCCTCTTCCCTTGGGCGGCGGCAATAACATCGCCTTCGCCGAAGTCTGCACGGGTCGCTACGACGGCGGGACGCGAGTCTTCTACCTCGAGCTGATCAGCGATGAGGGTGTGTCGATTAGCAACGGTACCCGGACCTCGAGCTGCACGACCTTGACGATGCACGGCGATGTCATGGGTTTCCACGGCACCGGCGGCGATAGCTACTTCAACGCCCTCGGCTTCTACACGATGGAGCCCGAGAACACCTACGAGACCCCGGGCTGGTCCGTGACCGATCGCCCGGTCGACGGCTTCGCCAACTGGGCCACGGCGTCCGGCGTGAAGCTGCTGAGCGGCGATTTCGACGGCGACGGCCTTGACGACCTCCTCGCCACCGGCGGCCCGGGCTGGACGACCCTTCCGATCGCGTTCTCCCAGGGCGACGGCACCTTTGTGGTCACCAACCGCCACACCTATGACTTCGCCCGCTGGACCGGGGGGGTCGGGGTGCAGGTGGTGGTCGGCGATTTCGACGGCGACGGCCTCGATGATCTCGCGGCGACCGGCGGCAGCGGCTGGAACACCATGCTGATGGCGTTTTCCCAAGGCGACGGCACCTTTACGGTGACCAACCACTTCATCGGCGAGTTCGCTTCGTGGACGCAGGCCGGCGGGGTAAAGGTGGTGGCCGGTGACTTCAACGGCGACGGCCGTGACGACGTCGCGGCGGTCGGCGGGCCCGGCTGGAACACCCAGCCGATCGCGTTCTCCCACGGTAACGGCACCTTCCACGTGACGAACCACTGGCTCGGCGCCTTCCCGAGCTGGGCCCAGCTCGCCGGGGTCGAAGTGGTGGCCGGTGACTTCAGCGGCGACGGTAAAGCCGATATCGCGCTGGCCGGCGGCCGCCGGTGGACCACCCAGCCCGTGGCCTACTCCCGCGGGGACGGCACTTTTTCGGTCATCAACCTGGCGTCGACCCTCTTCCCGGTTTGGGCCGAGAATCCGGCGGCGAAGTTGTTCAGCGGCGATTTCAACGGCGACGGCAAGGGCGACCTGGCCGTGACCGGCGCGCCGGGATGGTCGACGGTGCCGGTGGCGAGCAAGGAGAACGACACCCCCTACTTCGACTTCACCAACGACACGGTCGTCTACTTCGCCGAGTGGACGGCGGCGTCCGGGGCGAAGGTGGCCGCCGGCGACTTCAACGGCGACGGCAAGACCGACCTGGCGGTGACCGGGATCCACGGCTGGCCGTCGATCGGGGTCGCCTTCTCGAAGCAGTAGTCGCCGAATCCGCGACCCTCGGACCGCCATCGATCGGCGCCCGCTTCGAGGACGCCGAAGGATTCGGCCCCTGGGACTCAGAGTGATCACGGAGGCCGCCCTTGGCGGGCGGCCCTTCCGGCGGGCCTGCCCCTCCGCCGGTCCGCCGAGTCGCCGGCACGTCGGCGCGCCACAGGAGGGGAAGTTCCCTCGCATCGGGGCCCAGGCCCGCAAGGCCGCCGGGCACCCTCAATTGACCCAACGCAGACTGAAGAACGGAGAAAACCATGACGACAGTTCACTTTACCTTCCAGACGGCGATTCAAGACAAAACCTTTTATGTCACCTACGGCAGCATGAACTGCATCAAGTCCAAGAAGGTCCCGGAGAGCTTTAGCGCGATGAGCTCGCCTTCGGGGAAGGCCCAGGCCAATAATGACGGATCGTGCGCCTATGAAAACAGCAAGATCAAGCTTTACATTTGGGCGGACCCGGATCATACGGACCAGGTGGCCAAGATCAAGCTCTGGGAGGACATCACCGAAGAGCATCCCTTCTGGGATTATGATTTTCAGTATTTTGGGCAGGGTTATTACGTGACACTGCAACCGAGTGATGACGTCGATTACCTCTTCGACCTTGTGGGCTGAGAGAGCGTCGCCCGGCTCGTCCATCCGCGTCGCGCGTCGGCCGTAACGGCGGCAGCCTCCGCAGGCGGCGGCAGCTGCCAAGCGCAACTCCGGCGGCGCGGCGCGTCTTGCCCGGCACCTTCTGTGGGAGGCGCCGGGCGCTCGCGATTGAATCGGAGCTACCGCGGCAAGGTGGCGTACCAGCCGGCCTGTTCTCCGACGGTGACATTGCCGTAAGTGCCGACGAGCCGCCACAGGGGATCATTTCGGTCATAGTGGAGAAGGTAAGCGTGGTACCGCTGCTTCAGGCCGGTTGCATCGATGACGCGGGTAAACGTCAGCGTCGCCAGGCTCGAGGCGCTCGCCGTGTCTTTCCACTCGGCATCCTGGATCCGGCCGCTGCTCATGTCGGCCTCAACGCGAGAGCCGCGCACGTCCGAGATCGTCAAGGTGTAGATGCGACCGTTGGCCAACATATTCCACTCGCCGAGCGGCAGTTGACCGGAAAAGGAATAGGGGCCTGGAAAAGTCGAAGGTGCGGGCTCAAAGCTGCCGGGAAGATTGGCCATGGGGGGCTCCTGTGGTCTCCGAGGCTTGGGCCCCGGTGGGGATTCGGTGAGTTCATCCCGGGACCGGCGCGCCCGTCCCGGGAGACTTCATCGAGGCCCACGACGGAGCGCCGGGCGAGAGGACATCCCGACGCAGGCTCCGTGCCACTGCTCGAGGTTCGAGCACCGCAGTGGCGGCGGAATTCGCGGAGCGCCGGCAGGTGAATCGCGTCTAACATAGAACCCGCAACGCAGGCACAGATGTGGAGAGCCCCCGATGGAAACGATCCAGGAAGCCGTCACCTCCTTGAGGCAGAGCCGCGAGGAATTTGAGAGGCAGCTCGAGCAGAACCCCGGGCTGGTGAAGGCTCGGTTCGCCACCGGGCCCCGGTCGAGCAGCACGCTCTTGATCGAGGCCATCAAGACCGGGGATATGGCCAAAAGCAAGGCGCTTCTGGCGCGCGGGGCTGACGTGGCCGACCAGCCCCAGAATCTGGTCGTTGTCGCGACGGGCCACAGCTCGCACGATTTCGATCCGGCCTTGCTCAAGCTGGTCCTGGACCGCGGCGCCCCCTTCCCGTCGGATCCGCGCGAATGCCAGCGGTATATCTATGGAGGCTTGGCGGTGATCTTCAGGGGCGCTCCGAAGACGCTCGACCTGCTGCTGAGCAAAGGTTTTGATCCGCCGGCTTTTGAGCAGAAGGGCCGCCGAAGCCTGGTCGCCCAGGCGATCGAGAGCGAAGACCACCTGTCGATCACAGCGTGCGTCAAGAAGCTGCTCGCCTGTGGGTGTAGCCTCGTGAGCCTGGAGGGCGACCGGGAGCCGGATCGGAGCGTGCTCTTCGATGCGTGCGAGTCCGGCAGCGTGCCGGTGGCCAAGGTGCTGCTCAAGGCGGGTTGTGACATCAATCAGCCGGATGCCGACGGAAGGACGCCTCTGATCTTTGCGATCGACTGGGGCCATAAGGCCCTCATCGAGCACTTTCTCGGGGCCGGCGCCGACGTAAACCTGAGGAACGCCAAGGGGCAGACGGCCCTCGACGTCGCCCAAAGCAAGTCCGGCTTCAAGCGAGTCGCCGCGAAGCTCAAGAAAGCTGGGGCCAAGACCCAACTCGAGCTGGAGGCCGGGGGCAGCGCCGAGAAGCAGCGCTCGGCGGACCTTCTCCAGCATCTCCAGGGCGGGGAACCCTGGGCCGACCGCTTGATCCGCGAGATCGAGAGCCTCGACGACAAGACGGCCGAGGCGTGGCGGACGCTGATCGCCCACTGCGAGGGGAACAGCACGGCGAAACCCTCGAGTCGATGGCGAAAGCAGGCCGCAGAGCCGCTGGGGATCATCGGGGCGGACGACTTCTACTCGAATCTCTTGACGAGTCTGGTCTTGGCCCCAGAGATGCGGACCCGCGTCCTAGATCCGAGGGAGCTAGCCGAGCGCTTCGACTGGATTGTCGCCGATCGGATCGACCCCTCCTGGACGCTGGAAGAATTTGAACAGAATGGCCACCGGGGCATCGACTTGGGGCCGTTCGTCGGGCAGCGCAATACGCGGGTGTTGAAGGGGCTCATCTGGCTGGCTTCCGACTATCCCCAGGGCGAGACGTCGAGCGCCCTGCGAAAAATCGCGGCGGCGATGTACAAAAAGGTCCCGGGGATCGGCATGAGAAATGCAGCGCTCGGCAACGCGGCGGTTTACTCGCTTTCGTGCATGGCTGACGACGTCGGCCTTAAAGAGATCATCACCCTGCGCGCCGCGACGAAATACAACCCGGCGCTGGTCAACATCAATCGGGTTTTCGATCGCCTCGCGAAAGAGAGAAATGTTGATCCGGAAGAGCTCGCCTCGATCGCTGTTCCGGATTTTGGCCTCACCGACGTGGGTATTTATCGCCGGGCCCTCGGCGACTATGAAGTCTCCCTGACGCTCGAGTGGACCGGCAAAGTCGCCATCCTGTGGAGCCGGGACGGAAAGTCGCAGAAGAGCGTCCCGGCGCCCCTGAAGGCCGAGTTCAAGGACGAGATCAAAGCCATTCGGGCGCTGGCCAAGGAGCTGGCGGTCGCCGTCAGTGCCCACTCGCAGCGGATTGAGCAGCTCTACCTTCAGGATCATCGCCTGGATCTCCCGGCGTGGCGTGAGCAATATGCCGACCACCGGCTCCTCGGCTTCCTGGCGCGACGGCTGATTTGGCGATTCCAAACGCCCTGCGGCCCCGTCAACGCCCTCTACACGCCGGACGGCTACGTGGACTCGGCGGGCCGCCCGGTGACCCTCGACGAAGCCGCCGAAGTGAGTCTGTGGCACCCGATGTCTTGCGAGGTCCAGGAGGTCTTGGCCTGGCGCCGGCTGCTGCTCGAGCAGGGGCGGAGTCAGCCGTTCAAACAAGCCCACCGCGAGATCTATATCTTGACCGACGCGGAGCGGGCGACCGGCGACCACAGCCTCCGATTTGCCGACCAGATCCTCAAGCAGCACCAGTTCCATGCCCTGGCCACCCAGCGCAAGTGGCAGCAGCGCAGGGGAGGCGCGTGGGACGGAGGTGATGGGAGCGCGGCCTCCAAGAAGGTCCCCGGAATGGGCCTGATCGCCAGGCTTGAAGCCACAAGCGCCCGCGCCTACGGGCTCGCGCCGAGCGGAGTGTTCGCGTGCGTGGCGACTTCAGAGGTCACGTTCGACAGCGACAAAGGCCGGATGCGCCTCGAAGACGTGCCCGAGGTCGCATTCTCCGAACTGATGCGCGACGTGGACCTCTTCGTCGGCGTCTCCGCGATCGGTAACGATCCGGACTGGCGAGATCGGGAGGATGAGAACTGGCTGTGGGGCAGCTTCGGCGATCTCACCGCCGCCGGTGAAACCCGCAAGGAAGTGCTGGAGGCGCTCCTGCCGAAGCTCAAGATTTCGAAGCAGGTCACGATCGACGGCAACTTCCTGATCGTCGAAGGGGCGTTGAAGTCGTATCGGATCCACCTCGGTTCTTCCAACATCCAGATTCTGCCCAACAAGAGCTATCTGTGCATTGTTGATACGCGGCCCGACGAAAAAATCCTGCTGCCGTTCACCGGTGATCGCACGCTCTCGTTGATCTTGTCTAAAGCTTTTTTGCTGGCCAAGGACGACAAAATCAAGGACAAGACCATCCTTTCGCAGATTCACAGCGCGTCCTAGCAATGGATGGCGGCCGCTGCGACGGTGCCGGGCGGGGGGACGGTGACGACTTCCACTCCCGGCAGGCGTGATCAGGGCCACGAAGCCGAGAAGTCCTTGATGGAAACAATCCAGGAAGCCGTGGCCTCCCTGAAGCTCAGCCTCGACGCCTTTGAAAGGATGCTCGAGGAAAATCCGGCTTTGGTCAACGCACAATTTGGCCCTGGGCCCCGGTCGAGGCCTCCAAGAGATCATGACCTTGCGCGCCGTGACGAAGTACAAACCGGCGCTGGCTAGCATCAATCGGATATTCGACCGTGTCGCGAAAGAGCGTCACCTCGACCCGGAAGAGCTCGCTCGGGTCGTCGTTCCGGACCTCGGACTTACAGACCTGGGCGTTCACCGACGGATCGTCGGGGACTACGAGGTTTCGATCGAACCGGAATGGACCGGTAAGGTCGTCACCTGGTGGCGCCGAGTCGTCAAATCGAAGAAGAGGGTTCCGAAGACTCCGTGGCGATTTTCGGAAAGCAGCGAACCCACGCGCACGGTTCCCGCGGCGCTCAAGGCCAACTTCAAGGAGGACATAAGAGACATCAAGGCGTTGGCTAAAGAGCTGACGGTGGCTTTGGGCGACCAGACCCAGAGACTTGAGCAGCTCTACCTGCCAGGGCAGGCTTGGGGTCTCGCCGACTGGCGACGGCGATACGCCGACCATCGGCTCCTCGGCTTCCTCGCGCGCCGGCTGATCTGGCGGTTCGAGGCGCCCGGCGGCAGCGTCAATGCCCTCTACACCCCGGACGGCTACGTGGATTCCGCGGGCCGGCCCGTGGCCCTCGACGAAACCGCAGAAGTGAGCCTCTGGCATCCGATTTTTTCCGACGCTGATGAGGTCTCGGCCTGGCGTCGGCGGCTGATTGAGAACGGGCGCAGCCAGCCTTTCAAGCAGGCCCACCGGGAGGTCGACCTCGTGGCGGACGCGGAGCGTGCGACCGGGGACCTCAGCCTCCGGTTCGCGGACCAGATCCTCAAGCGGCCTCGATTCCAGGCGTTCGCCGCAGAGCATCAGTGGCAGCAGTCCAGTGAAGGCGTGCGCGATGGCGGGCGCAAGCACGCCGTGACCAAGACCGTGCCGAGACTGGGTCCGACGGTCAGATTCGAGACCCGTAGCGCCCGCGCCTATGGGCTTGGCCCGAGCGGCCTGGCCGAGCCCCCCAAACGAAGGCTAGAGCCCAATGAGGAGTCGGTGATTCCGGAAGCCTAGGCGCGCCAATTCCTTAGGATCCGATGCGTTCGAGGATCTCGAGCACGACGTCCCGCAGCTCGGGCGGCGGGTTGTCCAGAAGCGTCTCGTTGAGCCTCGCTTCGATATTCGGCACCTGATCGCTGAGCTTTCCTAGCACCCGGGCGCCCGCGATTTGTCGGTCGAGGTCCGGGGACTGGAGCCAGTCCTCGGCCACGCGGCGGCCCTGCTTCGGCGCGAATCGGGCGAGCTCGAGGATGGCGTCGGTGGCCAGTCTCTGCCGGGTCGGGTCGCCGCCTTCCGCAAGCTCCGCGTAGTCGGGGAGGACGAAGCGCGCGGCGGCCTCGAGTCCCGGGAGCAGGTGCAGGTTCTTGACCCGTGAGACCTGGGAAAGGTCTTCGACGTGGGCCGAGAAACCGTCGGAGTCGAAGCCCTCGGAGTCTATATTTTTGAGCTTCTCAGCCCACATCACCACTTGGGCGCCCATGTTGAGCTCCAGCACCTCAGCCGCGGCTTTCTGGACCTGCTCCGACGCCGAGTCATCGATTCCCTGGAAGATAGGTACGGCTTCATGTCCGGCGATTCCGACCAGCTGCCAGGCCTCGGCGCCCAGCATTTTCTCCACCACCGACCGACTGCCGATCGCAGGAAGAAGGGGCAGCAGGGTGTCGACGTGCCGGCTGACCAGGGCGGCGAAATGCGGCTGCTGGAGCTTCATCTTGGCCGGGTCGGCCAGCGAAGCGCTCACGTGGCCGAAGTAGGGGAGCTTGAGATCCCGGCCGCAGCCGAGGCCGATCAGGCTCGCGGCGCGGAGCCGCGTGCGCTTCTCCTTGGAGCTGAGCCAAGGCTCGACCATGGCGATGCACGTTTCCACGTTCATCGACTGCAGCCGCCTCTGCAGCTCTTCGTTGAAATTATCGACGCCGTCTTCTTGGACCGCGGCCCTCACTCGACGGGCCAGGCTGCGGTGGAGTTCGCCCTTCCCCTGAACCGGCGTGCCGACGCTGGCCGATGGCAGCGCCTCGCGCTGTCGCCTGTCGGTCCGAGCGACGTCGCGGACGCGGCCTGGACTGATGAAGGAGCCGAAGGCAAAGGCTCGATGGGGCAGGGCGAGCTCTCCGAGCCGTTCGAGGTTCGAGGTCGCCAGGATCGCGACCGCACTCCGGTCCACGACGAAGAGCCGAGAGCCGTCTCGGCTGGTCGAGAGGCTAGAAGGGACGGAGAGCTCATTACTTTCAAAGAGTTTCTCGAGCGTGACGGCGTCGTAGGCACTCACCGAGCCCTTCTCATGACTCATGAAGAGTCGGGAACCGCCGGGGTCGAGGGCCATGGCGGACGGACCCCATGTCACTTCGATGACGTCGAAGATCTCCAGGCTCTCCGAGTCAAGAATCCGCAGCAGTGAATTCTCTTGGCTGACGACGTAGAGACGTCGGCCGTCTTTCGATATCGAAAGCACATTGGGCTGCCGGATTCCTTGGCTCGTTTCGAGCACCTCGAAGGTCCGGGCGTCGATGACCGAGACACCGCCGCCGGCGCGGCTCGCGACGTAGACCTTCCCGCCCTCGGGGTGCACCGCGAGGTCGAAGGGGTCGGCGGCGACATCGACCGATGCGATCACTTCCCGAGACGCGGTGTCGATCACCGTGACGGTGTCGCTGTCGCCATTGGCGACGAAGAGGCGCGTGCCGTCCGGCGTGAGTCCGAGCCCCCGGGGGCGCTCCCCGACTTCGATTTTCGTGACGGGGCCGTCGTCAAGCGGCACCACGACGACGGCGGGCTTGTTGAAGAGGGTGGCGTAGGCTTCGTGGCCGTCGGGATGCACCGCCGTCCCAAAGACGGGGTGGCCCACGCGAGCCCGGCGGTGCTCCTGGTCGGTTGACAGGTTGAAGATCACCATCTCGGGTCCCGAGCCGACGAACGCGAAACCAGGACCGGTGTCATCGGTCGATCCGTCAGTCGCACAGCCGAGGTTCAGCAGGCCGAGGCATGCGATCGCTAGCCGCCAGCGTCTATGGTCTCTGATGGAAATCAACTGCGGTCCTTTCGGGGTTTGCGCTGGGCACTCTCGCGCCTCAGATTTGAGTCAAAGACAAGTACTCGGCAGATGATCGTTTCTTTCCATGAAGGGAAGATAGGAGAGGAGCCGTTTCGAGGCCAGGGGCGCACTCAGCCAGCCCGGCCCCGAAGGCGGATAGCCTTGCGAGCGCAGGCCCTGGGGCGCGGGCCTACGGCAAGGTGATCGTCCAGGCCGAGGTGTCTCCCGATTCGAATCCATCGGCAAAGAGGAGGTCCAGCCCCTCGAGACTGAAGTCAATGTCTACGGTCTCTGCGTCGAAAATGACGTCGACCGGGGTGCCCGTGGTGACGTCGCAATCCTCGGGGCAGGGGAGACTCTCATAGAGTTTCCGCCCGTATCCGACGGCGCTGGCGCTCACAAAATAATGACCCGTTCCTAGGCCGGCGAGTCGGAAGTTTCCGTCGCTATCGGTGGGTTGGGCGTTGATGGTCCAGCCGGCCGGTGCATAGACGAAGACACCGGAGTTGGCGAGGGGTTCCCCCGTCGTCTGGTCCGTCACCCTGCCGAGGATTTCGCCGCCCCTCGTGAGCTGGAAGTCGATGCCGGAGGTCGTGGAGCCGAAGTTCACGGCGATCGGCGTGGGCATCGTCCCGATGCAGCCGGTGGGGCAGGGGATGTCGTCAAAGAGCTCGTCTGCGTAGTTATCGAAGCTTGTCAGTACGTAGTAGTTCCCGGTCGCTAAGCCCGCATATCGATACACGCCGTCGGTGGTGCTGCGGGAAGACAGGGGTCGATTTTGATCGTCCACGAGAATGAGGCCTTGGCTACTGTCGATGGGCTGCCCGGTCTCCTCCTCCGTCACCCGGCCTGTGATGACCCCGCCCGTCTGGAGCTCGAAGTCGATCCCCGCCGCGATGGCTCCCTCCGCAACCACGACGGGGGTTCCAGTGGTGAAGACGCAGTCGAACGGGAGGCATGGGAGATCGTCATAGAGCTCATCGAAATAGTCCGACGACTCCACGCTGATGAAGTATTCTCCCGCCGGTAGGTCGCTGAGCAGATAGTCGCCTTGACCGTCGGTGACTGCGCCGTCGACGATGCCTGAGCTTTCATCAAAGAGTGCGATGAAGGAGTCTTCAATCGGTAAGCCGGATCCCTGTTCGGTGACCGTTCCGGAGATGGATCCCGAGCCCACCAACTCAGCGCCCCAGGCAGACGACGCCGAACGTCGGGCGATGGCGTCTAGAGCTCCGACGGCGACTTGGAGAAGTCGGGATCCTGGCCGGTCAAGTGCGAGCAGCCGGGCCTTGACTTCTTGGTCCGTCGAGCCGACGCGCGAAAGAGCGCCGCGATCGACCGTCGGCGAGAGCAGCTCCAGCTGCCGAGCCAGACTTTCGTAGCGCTGCTCTAAGCGGTGCCGCTGATGAATCCTGGACGCTTCAGCGTCGACGCCCGGGGGTGGATCAGCGCTGACCGGGACCGGGGCCTGGATGACGAGCACGCTCGCAACAAAGCAGGTGAAAGTGATGCGTTGAAGCCGCTGACGGGCCAATGCGGGAAGAAGGCTCATGATTCGCGGGGCTCCTAAAGTCTGAAGTGATCGTGCGCGGCTGGATCCATGTGCTTGCAGCCACCGTGCCATTTCCAGAACGCACGTGCGGGCGTCCTGTCTGCGGTCGTTGAAACTCCGCAACTGCGTTCGCTCGGGTGCAGGTGCAGTCTCAAAGGAGCAGCCAAAGGAGCTGCGCGCGCTCCGGCTTGGCCGGCGGGCG